>JANMZP010000231.1:0-8818 GCA_031383435.1 Betaproteobacteria bacterium
GAACTGACGATCATGAACAGCGCGTTCAGGATGTTGTTGGCCGCGATGATGCGGGCGCGGTGCGTGGGCAGGCTGCGCATCTGGATCAGCGCGTACATGGGCACGCTGAAGATGCCGGTGAACAGCGACAGCAGCGCCAGGTCGGCCATCACTCGCCAGTGCGCTGGTTGCGCGATGAACTGCGTCACCGTCAGGCTGCTGGCCGGCGGCAGGCCGCGCGCGGCGAAGTACAGCTCGACGGCAAACACGCTCATGCCGATGGCGCCCAGCGGCACCAGGCCGATTTCCACATGCCGCTTGGACAGCATTTCGCACAGCAGCGCGCCGGTGCCGATGCCCAGCGAGAACACCACCAGCAGCAGCGAAGCCACGTGCTCGTCGCCGTGCAGCACGTCTTTGGCGAAGGCCGGGAACATAGCCAGGAACACCGCGCCGAAGAACCACATCCACGAGATGCCCAGCAGCGAACGGAAGACCACGGTGTTCTGCCGCGCCAGCTTCAGGTTGCGCCAGGTTTCGGTGTAGGGGTTCCAGTTGATCCGCAGTTGCGGGTCGGTCGCCGGCGACGCCGGCACGGCCTGCGCCACCACGCGGCCCAGCACGGCCACGATGGCGCAACCCCAGGCCACGTACAGCGCACCGTTGCCGGGTATGGCGATCAGCAAACCGCCCGCCACCTGGCCCAGCAGGATGGCCACGAAGGTGCCCATCTCGACCATGCCGTTGCCGCCGGTCAGTTCGCGTTCCGACAGGTGCTGCGGCAGGTAGGCGAACTTCACCGGGCCGAACAGCGTGCTGTGCAAACCCATCAGCGCCACACAGGCCAGCAGCACCGGCACATGGGCGTGCAGAAAGCCCCAGCCGGCCAGCAGCATGATGGCGATTTCCAGGCTCTTGACGAAGCGGATCAGCGTCTCTTTCGGGTATTTGTCGGCCAGCTGCCCGCTGGTCGCCGAGAACAGCACGAAGGGCAGGATGAACAGCGCCCCGATCACCAGCCCGGCCAAGGATGCCGGCAACCATTGCACCTGCAACTGGTAGGTCACCATCACGGTGAAGGCGAACTTGAAGAAGTTGTCGTTGCCGGCACCCAGAAACTGCACCCAGAAGAAGGGGCCGAAGCGGCGCTGCGTGAGCAGGGCGAACTGGTTGGGGTGTTCTTGATGCATCTTGGGGCCGAACTATCGCACCACCACAGCCGCGCCACCCAGCCCACTGCGCTGCAGCCAGGCCAGCACCGAATCGGCCGTGGTGGTCTCGATGCGATCGCTGTACCGCTTGTCGTTCGGGTGGTCATCGAAGGCCACGTTGGCGGCGGTGATGCGGGCACCCAAACGTTCCATCGCGTTCAGGCGCAGCACCGTCGGCTCGTAGCCCTTGAACTGCAGCCAGGCCTGCGCGCGGGGCCGCGTGCTGGCACCGGGTTCCATCGCATAAGCCAGCGTTTCGATGGCCCATTGGTTGCTCTGCTGGTAGGTCGTGGCCCAGGGGTAGGCCACCATGCTGTAGGCCGGCGCGTGCAGCGTGGCGGCCTGCCCGTTGTCACGCAAAACTGGCAGCAGATGGAACTGCACTTCAGGCGTTAGCACCACCATGGCAGCGGCGTAGCGGAAGGGGTCGTCCAGGAAGAATTCGGCGATGCCCTGGCGGTACAGATCGGCGCGTGCCGAGCCGCAGGCGTTCAGCTTGTGCAGCACGCGCCAGGCACCGCCTTCTTCGCGGTAGGCAAAGCCCAGGTGCGACCACTGCAGGCCGTGGCGGGTCAGGTCTTGCCCGGCGCGGGCCAGCACCAGCACCTGCGCGCCGCTGGCGTCCAGCGCCTGCACGGTGCGTTCGGCCAGGCCCAGACCGCGCTGTACGGCCAGCACCGTGGGCGGCTGGGCTTCGCAGTTACGGCCGGCGTGGGCTGGGGCCAGCATGCAAGCCAGCGACACGACGGCCAGCGCGCTGCGCGTGAAGCGGGTGATGCGCGTGACGGCTGCGGTGTGCAGGTTCGGCCCGCCGCTCATCGCGTCACCCGTTCGTTGTGGAACATCGTGCGGCCGCGTTCGTTGGGGATGAAGCCCACCGCGCGTCCGCCGCTGCTCAGGATGTGGCCGGTGCTGCAGGCCACCGCCACCACCGAAGCGCCGGCCATCACCGCCACGCCGCTGAGGGCCGCGCCGCTGAGTTCCACACTGAACTGGGCGCCGTCGCTGGCCCGTTCCAGCACCCACACCGTGCCGGTGGACAGGCCTTCCACGGCCAGCACCGTGAAGGCTGCGCCGGATGCCAGCAAGGCCACCGGTGCGGCCACCGACAGGGCCACGGGCAGCAGCGACAACTCGCTGACGGTGGACGGTTGGCGGTGGGCGTGGGCGCTGCCGTTCAAGGCCAGCAGCGTGGTGCCGAGCACGGCGATCAAAGCCAATTTCTTCATGACGGACCTTTCGGTTGCGCCCCGCCGCAGCACCCCCATCGGGGCCACGAAACGCAGGGCGACGCCATGGTGGCGCTGAACGCTGCCGGTATCCATCACTCGAGGGGGCGTCGCGTACCGGCGGCCTACTGGTATCGTCATGCGGTACTTTTCGAAGGCCAGCCCGATGAGCAGCAGCCAGGATCTCGTCACCACGCTGAAGGCCGAGCTGCGCCGCGCCGGCATCACCTACGCCGCGCTGGCGGTGGAGCTGGGCCTGGCCGAGTCCAGCGTGAAGCGCATCTTCGCCAAGCGCGACATGCCGCTGTCGCGCATCGACCAGGTGCTGGCCGTGCTGCACATGGACTTCGCCGACCTGGCGCGGCTGGTGGCGCAGGCCTCGCCGCAGCGCAGCGAACTGACGCTGGCGCAAGAGCGCGCCGTGGTGGCCGACCCCAAGCTGCTGCTGGTGGCCATCTGCGCGCAAAGCCTGTGGACGCTGGAGCAGATCACCGCCGCCTACGCGCTCAGCAAGCCGCAGGCCCTGGCCTGTCTGCTGGCGCTGGACAAACTGGGTTTCATCGAACTGCGCGCGCAGAACCGCTACAGCCTGAAGATTGCGAAGACCTTCCGCTGGCGGCCCGACGGCCCGGTGATGCAGTTCTTCCGCGACCACGCGGTGGCCGACTACTACAGCGGCGGCTTCGACGGCCCGGGTGAACTGCTGATGCTGGTGCACGGCCACATCAGCCTGGCGCAGGCCACGCTGTTCAACGAACGCCTGCAGCGCCTGGCGCAGGACTTTTCACAGCAGCACGTGGCCGACCAGAAGCTGCCGGCCACCGACAAATGCGCCTACACCGTGGTGCTGGGCTTGCGCTCATGGTTGTTCGCGCCTTTTCGCGAACTGCTCAGGCCTGGGGCTTGAACAGTTCGCGCTTCAGCACCGCCGCGCACAGGTCCACCGCCGTCAGCGCTTCCTGCAGCACGCGGCTCATGGTGATGAAACCGTGGATCTGGCGTTCGAAGCAGATGTATTCGACGCGGTTCCCGGCGGCCGACAGCGCATCGGCGTACTGCCGGCCCTCGTCGCGCAGCGGGTCGTAGCCGGCGGTCAGCACCAGGGCCGGCGGCAGGCCCTGCAGGTCAACGGCCAGCAGCGGCGAGGCGCGCCAGTCGGCCCAGTGCGCGGGGTCTTCGATGTAGTGGCTGCGGTAGTAGGCGATGCTGTCACGGGTCAGCAGATAGCCCTGGCCGTTCGTGCTGTGGCTGGGCGCGCCGCAGCGCATGTCGGTGGCCGGGTAGATCAGCAACTGGTAGGCCAGCGGCGGGTCACCCACGTCGCGCAGCGTCAGCGCCACCACGGTCGCCAGGTTGCCGCCGGCGCTGTCGCCGCCCACCGCCATGCGCGTGGCGTCCACGCCCAGTTCGGCCGCATGAGCGCGCACCCAGCGGGTGGCCTGCACGCAGTCGTCCACGCCCCCCGGGAAGCGCACCTCGGGGCCCAGGCCGTAGTCCACCGAGACCACTGCGATGCCGGCCCCCACGCAGAGTTGGCGGCACAGCACGTCGTGCGTTTCCAGGTCGCCGATGGTCCAGCCGCCGCCGTGGATGTAGACCAGCACCGGCAGCACCCCGTCCGGTTGCGGGCGGTACAGGCGCAGCGGCACACCGCTGTCGGTGCACAGCTCACGCACCTCGGCCACCTCAGGCGCGTCGGGCTGCGTGAAGAAGCGGCGGTCGCGGTACAGGCTGCGCGCCGCCTCGGGGCTGAGGGTGTGCACCGCCGGCAACTGGCGCTCGGTGATCAGGTCGATGAGGGCACGGGCCTGGGGGTCGAGCATGCGGTTCTCCGGGGCTGCAGATCAGCCTTTCAGTTTAGCCACGCGACGCGCGCGGCCCGCTCGGGTCACACCCGGGGCAACGCGCCGGTGGCTGGGCCCATCATCGGCCCAGCCCCACCTGGAAGCCGCCATGAAAGCCACCTGGACCGCCCTCCTGAGCCTGCTGCCCCTGCGCCTGGCGTCGGCGCAAGCACGGCCTGAGCCGTGCCTTCGAAGGCACGGGCCACAACGACAAGGCCTGGGCGTCGCGGCTGGACATCCCGCTGACCTTCCTGCCGGGGCCGCGCTGAGCGCGGCCGGATGAGCGCCGCCGGATGAGCGACACCCGAACCCCCGGCCCGCGCGACGCCGCCCTGCCCTGCCCCTGCGGCAGCGGCCATTCGTATGACCTTTGCTGCGGCCGCTGGCACGCCGGCCCGCTGCACCTGCAAGCGCCCGATGCCGAAGCGTTGATGCGTTCGCGCTACAGCGCCTACGCGCGTGAACGGCCCGACTACCTGCGCGACACCTGGCACCCCAGCACACGCCCGGCCGAGCCGCTGTGCTTCGGTGACGGCGTGCGCTGGCTGGGCCTTGAAGTGCGCCGGCACGTGCAGGCCGACGCCGACCACGCGGTGGTCGAATTCGTCGCCCGCAGCAAGCGGGGCGGGCGCGCCGCGCGGCTGCACGAGACCAGCCGCTTCGTGCGCGAAGACGGCCGCTGGTACTACGTCGATGGCAACGTGGGCTGACTGAGCTGTACGGGGACCGGCGCGGGCCGACCGCGCTTCAGCCGAAGCGCACCGCGAAGATCGGCGGCAGGTTCAGCGCCACCAGCATGCGGCCGCAGTGGTCGGGGGGCCGCACCATGGTCACCGGATCATCCGGAAAATTTACCCCGGCGATGGCCCAGTTGCCGCCTTGCAAACGCAGTTCGAACAAGCCATTGCGGGTGGCAACCCAGGCGCGGTCGGCGGCGGTGGTCGTCGTGATCATCGCAGTCTCCTGGTTTCATCCACCGGTTCATCCACCCGACAAAGCCTGCAGCACATGCACGGTGCTGTCGGGTCGCAGTGCACCGCTCAGGGCGATGCGGCCCACCTGCAGGCGGCAGTGGATGAAGACCGTCACGTTGACGCGCAAGTGCCCCTGTTCATCCAGCACATCGCCGCGCTGATGCCCGAGGCGGAGGCCCGCCACAATCAGCCGATCCATGAACATCGGCTTCGTCTACGCCCTGCTGGCCTTCGGCATCTGGGGCATCTTCCCGCTGTACTTCCAGCTCATCGCCGACGTCTCGGCCGTCGAGGTGGTGCTGCAGCGTTCGGTCTGGTCGCTGGTCTTCGTGCTGGGCATCCTGGCCTGGCAGGGTCGCTGGGCCTGGCTGTGGGACACGCTGCGCCAGCCCCGGCGCGTGGCGCTGTTCACGGCCAGCGCGCTGCTGCTGTCGTGCAACTGGCTGACCTACGTCTACGCCGTGCAAACCGGCCAGGTCGTCGAAGGCAGCCTGGGCTATTTCATCAACCCGCTGGTGAACGTGCTGCTGGGCGTGGCGGTGCTGCGTGAACGGCTCAAGCCGGTGCAGTGGCTGGCCGTGGGCCTGGCCGCTTGCGGCGTGCTGTGGCTGACCTGGCACGCCGGCCGGCTGCCGTGGATCGCCCTGGTGCTGGCCGGCAGCTTCGGCATCTACGGGCTGATCCGCAAGACCGCGCCGCTGGGCGCGCTGGAAGGCCTGGCG
Organism: Betaproteobacteria bacterium; assembly: GCA_031383435.1. Taxonomy (GTDB): domain Bacteria; phylum Pseudomonadota; class Gammaproteobacteria; order Burkholderiales; family Burkholderiaceae_C; genus Rubrivivax. The sequence goes on from JANMZP010000231.1 coordinate 5,960, forward strand.
CTGGAAAACCTGCTGCTCGCGCCCATCGTCGTGCCGGCGCTGATCTGGTGGACGTTCTTCCACGGCGGTGCCTTGCTGCAGGCACCGGCCGGGCAGCCGGCGCTGCCCTTCTGGCTGCCTTTGTGGTTGCTCCTGACCGGCCCGCTGACTGCTCTGCCCCTGCTGTGCTTTGCGGCGGCCGCGCGCCGCCTGCCGCTGGCCACGCTGGGCATGGTGCAGTACACCTCGCCGTCGCTGCAACTGGTGCTGGGCATCTGGGTGCTGCACGAGGCTTTCGACATGCAGCGCCTGCTGGGTTTCGCGCTGATCTGGTCGGCGCTGTTGCTGCTGAGCGTGAACGCCCTGCGCCAGCGTCGCGACACCCTGGCCCCCGCCGCAGCCCCGCCATGACAACAACCGGGATTGCCGACCTGCCCACCCCCGCCGCGCTGATCGAAGAGACACGCTTGCTGCACAGCATCCGGCGCATGCAGCAGCACATCGACGCTCTGGGCGTGCGGCTGCGGCCGCATGTGAAGACCGCCAAGTGCGTGGCCGTGGCGCAGCGCCAGCAGGCGGCCGGCGCGGTGGGCATCACGGTGTCCACGCTGAAGGAGGCCGAGGTGTATTTCGAGGCCGGCTTCACCGACATCCTGTACGCCGTGTGCATCACGCCGAACAAGCTGGCGGCGGCGCAGGCGCTGCGCGAACGCGGCTGTGCGCTGACGCTGCTGGTGGACTCGGTGGCTGCTGCGCCGTGTTTTAACGGCTGGTGAATCACGGCGCGTGTAGCCCTGCGCGTTGCGGCGCGGGCTGTCCGGACGAGGCAGCGTCAAGCATGCGTCAGGGTACCTCGTGCCCGATGCTGGCCTGCCAGACGCGGTACCAATCGGCCGCACTGAGGCGCACATCCAGCGCGGCCACGGCTTCTTGCAAACCGGCCAAGCGCCCCGTTCCCGTGACCGGTATCGGTCGCGACGGGTGGCGCAGGATCCACGCGTAAGCCAGCGTCGGCACGCTGACGCCGTGGTCGGCGGCCAGTTCCTGCAGCACCACCCAGACGCGCGCGGCCTGCACGTCGCTGCCGTCGAACAAGCGCCCGCCGCCCAGTGGCGACCAGACCATCGGCCGCAGCCCGAAATCGACGCACTGCTCCAACGTGCCGTCGGCCAGCGCGCGCATCTGCAGCGGCGAGAACTCGATCTGGTTGGTGACCAGCGGGTGGCGCTTGCGCAGCATCGCCAACTGCCCCGGCGTGTGGTTGCTGACACCGAAGTGCAGCACCTTGCCGGCCGCCAGCAGGTGGCGGAAGGTGTCGGCCAATTCATCCGGGTCCATCAGCCAATCGGGCCGGTGGATCAGCAGCAAGTCGATGCGGTCGGTGTGCAGCGCGCGCAACGACGCATCCACCGAAGCCAGCACGTGGGCGTGTGAGGTGTCGTAGGCCTTCACCGTGTGTGCCGGCCGGTTCGGGTGCACCAGCTGAATGCCGCACTTGGTGACGATCTGCAGGCGCTGGCGCAGTGCCGGCGCGGCGGCCAGTGCCTGCCCGAACAGTGCCTCGACGGTGTAGCCACCGTAGATGTCGGCGTGGTCGAAACTGCTGATGCCGAGGTCGAGCGCCTGCTCGATCCAGCGCACCAGTGCGGGCGTGTCCAGTTGCCATTCGTGCAGCCGCCACAGGCCGGCGGTGATCGGCGACAGCATCATGGGTGGCCGCCGCGCTTCAACGCAGGTCCAGCAGGCGCAAGGCCAATGCATGCAGGCGGCCGGCCGGGTCGGCCAGGCTGCTCAGCACGGTGAAATGGTTGGCCGCCGGCACGGTTTCGCAAACCGGCACCGCGGTCGGCCCCCAGACGTCGCGGATCAACCGGTTCTGGCGCAGGAACTCGTCGCTTTCAGCCAGGCCGACCGCCGCATACAACTTGCCGCCCTTGGGTCGCGGGAAGAAGGCCGGGCTCAAACGCCCCACCGAAGCCGGCGTCAATTTCAGGTCGGCCTGCAGTGAAGGCGTGTGGCGCAAGGGCTCCAGGTCGTAAAGGCCCGAGATTGACAGGGCCCCCGCCACCGGCTGCGCGGGCAGCGCTTCGTCAAGCTGCTTCCAGCGGCAACTGAGCAGCATGCTGGCCAGGTGGCCGCCGGCCGAATGACCGACCAGTACGATGCGCGACGGGTCGCCGCCGTGCGCGGCCGCGTGCTGCCAGACCCATGCCACAGCCTTGGCCATCTGCATCACGATGTGTTCGATGCCGACCGCCGGGCACAGCGCGTAATTCGGCACCACCACCATCGCGCCGTCGGCAGTGAACGAAGGCGCGATGAAGGCGTGGTCGGCCTTGTCCAGCGAACGCCAATAACCACCGTGGATGAACACCAGCACCGGTGCCGGCCGCGCCGCAGCGGACGCGGGAAAGAGGTCCAGCGTTTCGCCAGCACCGTCGCCATAGGGTAGATCGAGCAGGCAGGGGCTGGACTGCCGCGCCAACGCAGACGCCGCCGCCCAGCGTGCCAACACCTCCGCGTGGTCGGGCACGCGGGCGCGGTTGTTGTACTGGGCTTCCAGCCAAGCCGGATCGTGACGGGACTTCATGGTCGTGGGTCAGGGTCGGTACGGGGTCGCCATGGTAAGGGTCCGGCCAAGCCACCCACGCCCAGTGCTAGACTTCAAAGCTGTCGTGGGGGCGTAGCTCAGCTGGGAGAGCGTCGCGTTCGCAATGCGAAGGTCAGGAGTTCGATCCTCCTCGTCTCCACCACGCCATCACCTATGAAAACCGGCCTGTGGGCCGGTTTTTTCTTGGGCCTGCACCACCCGTCTTCTAGCGCACGGGTATCGGCGTAGCCCGGTCCACTGGCACGGCCGTCACGCTGTTTTGCGGTGAG
>JANMZP010000246.1:0-12477 GCA_031383435.1 Betaproteobacteria bacterium
TAGCCGGAAAGCTCTGATGGCGCCTGGGTCCGTACAGCCGGGACTCCATCAGAACTTCCCAGACGCGGTCAGGGTGAGGGTGGTCCTCCCCGCTGCACGCTGGACACCGGAGGCCGCATGGACGTCATTGGTCACTTTGCCGCTCGCTACGAGCGCACCCGCGAGGAAGAGTTGTCCCTGGAGGACTACCTTGCCGAATGCAAGCGCAACCCGCTTGCTTATGCCACCGCCGCCGAGCGCATGCTCAGAGCCATCGGCGAGCCCGCCACCGTGGACACGCGCAACGACCCGCGCCTGAGCCGCCTGTTCGCCAACAAGGTGATCAAGGTCTACCCGGCCTTCGCCGAGTTCTACGGCATGGAAGACGCTATTGAGCAGGTGGTCAGCTACTTCCGCCACGCCGCGCAGGGCCTGGAAGAGAAGAAGCAGATCCTGTATTTGCTGGGCCCGGTGGGCGGTGGCAAAAGCAGCATTGCCGAAAGGCTGAAGCTCCTGATGCAGGAAGTGCCCTTCTACGCCATCAAGGGCAGCCCGGTGAACGAGTCCCCGCTGGGTCTGTTTGATGCAGCGGAAGACGGTGCGATTCTGGAAAACGAATACGGCATCCCGCGCCGTTACCTGAACCGCATCCTGTCGCCCTGGGCGGTGAAGCGGCTGGATGAATTCGGCGGCGACATCCGCAAGTTCAAAGTCGTCAAGCGCCACCCCAGCATCCTGAAGCAGGTCGGCATCAGCAAGACCGAGCCGGGCGACGAGAACAACCAGGACATCAGTTCGCTGGTCGGCAAGGTCGACATCCGCAAACTGGAAAGCTATTCGCAGGATGACCCTGACGCCTACAGCTACAGCGGCGGCCTGTGCCTGAGCAACCAGGGGCTGCTGGAATTCGTGGAAATGTTCAAGGCGCCGATCAAGGTGCTGCACCCGCTGCTGACGGCCACGCAGGAAGGCAACTTCAAGGGCACCGAAGGTTTCGGCGCCATTCCGTTTGACGGCGTGGTGCTGGCGCACAGCAATGAAAGCGAATGGAAAGCTTTCCGCAACAACAAGAACAACGAAGCCTTCCTGGACCGCATCTACATCGTCAAGGTGCCGTATTGCCTGCGCGCTTCCGAAGAGATCCACATCTACGAAAAGCTGCTGAAGAACAGCAGCCTGGCCAGCGCCACCTGCGCCCCGGGCACGCTGAAGATGATGAGCCAGTTCGCGATGCTGACGCGCCTGAAGGAACCCGAGAACTCGTCGCTGTATTCCAAGATGCTGGTCTATGACGGTGAAAGCCTGAAAGACACCGACCCACGCGCCAAGAGCTACCAGGAATACCGCGACTACGCCGGCATCGACGAAGGCATGAGCGGCATCAGCACGCGCTTCGCCTACAAGATCCTGAGCAAGGTCTTCAACTTCGACAGCACCGAAGTCGCGGCCAACCCGGTGCACCTGATGTACGTGCTGGAACAGCAGATCGAACGCGAGCAATTTGCGAAAGAAACCGAAGACAAGTACGTCGGCTTCATCAAGGAATTGCTGGCACCGCGTTACGCAGAATTCATCGGCAAGGAAATCCAGACCGCCTACCTGGAAAGCTACAGCGAATACGGCCAGAACATCTTCGACCGCTATGTGACCTACGCCGACTACTGGATACAGGACCACGAGTACCGCGACACCGACACCGGCGAGGTCTTCGACCGCGGCAGCCTGAACGGCGAACTGGAAAAGATCGAGAAGCCGGCCGGGATTGCCAACCCGAAGGACTTCCGCAACGAAATCGTCAACTTCGTGCTGCGTGCACGGGCCAACAACCAGGGCAACAACCCGGTGTGGACCAGCTACGAAAAGCTGCGCACGGTGATCGAGAAGAAGATGTTCTCGAACACCGAGGAACTGCTGCCGGTGATCAGTTTCAACGCCAAAGCCAGTGCCGACGAGGCGAAGAAACACGAAGATTTCGTGACGCGCATGGTGGCCAAGGGCTACACGACCAAGCAGGTGCGCTTGCTGTGCGAATGGTATTTACGGGTTCGCAAGTCCAGCTAACCTTCAAAGGCCACGATGCAACAAATCATCGACCGTCGGTTGGCAGGCAAGAACAAATCCATCGGCAACCGCGAGCGCTTTCTGCGCCGCCACAAGGACCAGATCCGCGAGGCGGTGAAGCGCGCCATTGACGGCCGCAGCATCCGCGACGTGGAGCGCGGCGAAGACATCCACATTCCGAAGAAGGACCTCACCGAACCCGTCTTCGGCCACGGCCAGGGCGGCGTGCGCGAGGTGGTGCACCCGGGCAACCAGGAGTACGTGCGCGGCGACAAGATCGAGCGGCCCAAAGGCGGCCAGGGTGGCGGCGGTTCAGGCAAGGGCCAGGCCAGCGACCAGGGCGAAGGCGAAGACGATTTCGTCTTCGCACTGAGCAAAGAAGAGTTCATGCAGGTCTTCTTCGACGACCTGGCCCTGCCCAATCTGGTTCGCACGCAATTGGCCGAAGTGCCGGAATGGAAAAGCCACCGCGCCGGCTACAGCAACGACGGCACGCCCAACAACCTGCACGTGGTGCGCAGCATGCGCGGCGCACTGGGTCGTCGCATTGCGCTGGGCAACGGCCCGCGCCGTGAATTGCGTGAGATGGAAGAACGCCTGGCCGAGATGCAGGCTGCGCTGCAGCCGGGCGATGCGGTGTCCGATGCCGCCGTCAAGCTGCTGGCCGAAGACGTTCGCGTGCTGCGGGCGCGCATCGAACGCATCCCTTTTCTGGACCCCATCGACCTGCGCTTTCGCAACCGCGTGAAGGTGCCGGTGCCGACCAGCAAGGCGGTGATGTTCTGCCTGATGGACGTGTCGGGTTCGATGGACGAAGCGCGCAAGGAATTGAGCAAGCGCTTTTTCATCCTGCTGTACATGTTCCTCACGCGACATTACGAGAAGATTGAACTGGTCTTCATCCGCCACCACACGCAAGCCCAGGAAGTGGACGAAGAAAACTTCTTCCACGCCCGCGAAACCGGCGGCACGGTGGTCAGCAGTGCCTTGGTGCTGATGGAAGAAATCATCAAGACCCGCTACAACCCGAGCGAGTGGAACATCTACGGCGCGCAGGCCAGCGACGGCGACAACTGGCACCACGACAGCGGCCGCTGCCGCGAATTGCTCAGCGAAAAGATCCTGCCCCTGGTGCGCTACTTCGCCTATGTGCAGGTGGCTGAAGAAGAGCAGAACCTGTGGGACGAGTACGTGCACCTGGCCGCATCGCACAAGCAGTTTGCGATGCGCAAGGCGGTGGACGCTTCGCAGATCTACCCGGTGTTTCGCGACCTGTTCAAGAAGGAAGGGGCGAAAGCCGCATGAAGAACAAGCCCCTGGCCCTGGAACACCCGCTGCCGCTGTCCGCGCGGCCCGCCGAGCATTTGCCGGCCACCAGCGACTGGTCTTTCGAGCTCATCGAAACCTACCACCGCACCATCCGCGCAACGGCCGAGCGCTTCGGGCTGGACACCTATCCCAACCAGCTGGAAATCATCACCGCCGAGCAGATGATGGACGCCTATTCCAGTTCGGGCATGCCGGTGCATTACCGGCATTGGAGTTACGGCAAGGAATTCATTTCGACCGAGAAGAATTACAAGCGCGGCCACATGGGGCTGGCCTACGAGATCGTCATCAACAGCAACCCCTGCATCAGCTACCTGATGGAAGAGAACACGCTGGCGATGCAGGCCCTGGTCATCGCGCACGCGGCTTATGGCCACAACAGTTTCTTCAAGGGCAATTACCTGTTCCGCATGTGGACCGACGCGGCGTCCATCATCGACTACCTGGTCTACGCCAAGCAGTACGTGGCGGCCTGCGAAGAAAAGCACGGCATGGACACCGTGGAAGCGTTTCTGGACAGCTGCCACGCCCTCAGCAACCACGGCGTGGACCGCTACCGCCGGCCCAGCCGCAAAAGCCTGGCCCAGGAATTGAGCGAACGCATCGACCGCGAAGCACACGCGCAGCGCCAGGTGAATGATTTGTGGCGCACGTTGCCGCGCCGCACGGAGAAGGAAGGTGCCGCGCCCGAGGCCAAGCGCTTCCCCGATGAGCCACAAGAAAACCTGCTGTATTTCATCGAGAAAAACGCGCCGCTGCTGGAACCCTGGCAGCGCGAGATCGTCCGCATTGTGCGCAAGGTGGCGCAGTATTTTTACCCACAGCGCCAGACGCAGGTGATGAACGAAGGCTGGGCCACCTTCTGGCACCACAAGCTGCTGAACACCATGTACGACGACGGCTTCCTGACCGACGGCGTGATGATGGAATGGCTGACCTCGCACACCAACGTCGTCTACCAGCCGCCGGTGGGGCATCGCGGCTATTCCGGCTTCAACCCGTACGCTCTGGGCTTCGCGATGTACACCGACATCAAGCGCATCTGCGACAACCCGACCGATGAAGATCGGCAATGGTTTCCCGACATCGCCGGCAAGCCCTGGCTGCCGGTGCTGGACCACGCGATGCGCAACTTCAAGGACGAAAGCTTCATCGGCCAGTACCTGTCACCCAAGCTGATGCGCGATTTCAGGCTGTTTGCGATCTCCGACGACGAGAAGCAGAGCGAATACGAAGTCAGTGCCATCCACGACGACGCCGGCTACAAGCGCGTGCGCGAAGCGCTCAGCCACCAGTACGACCTGGGCAGCCGCGAACCGAATATCCAGGTCTGGAACGTCAACCTGCGCGGTGACCGTTCACTGACGCTGCGCCACTTCCAGCACAACGACAGGCCGCTGCATGACAGTGGCCAGGAAGTGATGAAGCACGTGGCGCGGCTGTGGGGTTTCGGTGTGCAACTGGAAAGCACCAACACCAAGGGCGAGGTGACCAAACGCTTCAGCGTGCCGGCACCGGGCTGATCGGCCCATCGCTTGAGCGGCCGGTCGGTCGCGGTGCCGCAACCGAAGCCGCTACCATTGGATGGTGGCAGGCGAGTTGCGGGGGTTCGTGGGCCTGTCCGTCGCCTTGTCGGGGAGCCACTTGCTGAACAACATTCCGGGTCCGACGCTCCAGGCGATCGCCTCGCTTCCGCTGCCGGCCTTGCCGCAGACTGTGCTCGACTTCATGCGCGCCGTCTCGCAGGACGATGCGTCGATGGACCGGGTGGCCAAGTTGGTCCAGCGCGAGCCGGTGCTCGCTGCGCGGATTCTCAACGTGGCGAACTCGGCGGCCTTCCACAGCGCGGGCCCGCTGCGCAACATCGACCAGTCCTTGCAGGTTCTGGGTGTGCGCATCCTGCGCAGCGTGGCGGCCTGTCTGGCGGTGCAGCAGGCTTTCGGGGGTGTGCCGGCGCTGCAGCCCGAGGACCTGGCCGGCTTCTGGCGCCACGCCCTCTTTGTCGCGGAACTGGCGCAGGGCATCGCCGCGGAAACCGGCCAGGCCGAGCCGGAAGAGGCCTACCTCGGGGGCCTGCTCCACGACATAGGCCAGCTCTTGTTGCTGGGTGGCCTGGGCCCTGCGTACGGCCGCATCCTGCTCGAGGCGCAGACCGAATCGGCACTGCCGGCCCTGGAGCAGCGTGAACTGGGCACCGACCACGCGGCAGTCGGTGCCTGGCTGGTCGACCGCTGGAAGCTGCCGTCCTTCATGGCCGATGCCATTCTGTTCCACCACCACAGCGCGCAGGCCATTGCGCAGTCGGACGACCTGACGCGCACGGTGTGGGTTGCGCATGCGGCCGAGGCTTTGGCCGCGCACGATACGCCCGACACGGCCAGCTTCGAACAGGTGGCCAGCCTGGTTCGGTTGCAGCCCATGCAGTTGGCGCGCCTGTGCGGCACGGCCCAGGCCAACGTGGCCCAACTGGCAGCGGCCTTGGGCGTGGCGAAGTCGGACTCGACCTTGCCGAAGTGGCGCCCCGCGCCCGCGCAGCCAGTGCGCCACCCGCAGCAACAGGCGCTGCAGGATGCCTTGAGCTCGATGGCCGCACTGCAGCCTTTGCAGCATGAGCTTGCCGCGGCCGACAGCGAGGCCGAATTGCTGGCTGCTGCGAGGGAATCAGCCTGCATCCTGTTCGGCGTTGGTGATGTCCTGTTCCTGGTTCGCCAGGCCACCACAGCGGTGCTGACGGGTTTGCCGTTGGCCGGCCAGAGCGCCTTGCTGGCGCGCTTGCGTGTGCCGCTGGACACTGACGCGCCCGACGCGTGCGCCAGGGCCGCGCGCACGCGCGCCCTGTGTTCCTCTGACACACCACCGGACCCGGCCGGCCCCGCCCTGCGCGACCAGCAACTGGCGCGGGCGCTGGGCAGCCAGGGCCTGGTGTGCGCCCCGATGACCCTGGGCGCGACCGTTTGGGGCGTGATGGTTTTTCCCGTCGATGCAGCCGGTGCTGAACACCAGCAGCAGCGCCAGGTGCAGATCCTGGCCTTTGCGGGCATCGTGGCCGGGCATCTGCGGTCCTGGCGCGCCTTGCGCGAACGCAGCCGCGACGAGCAGGCCGCCGCCGCCGATGGCCTGCTGTTGCGGGAACGACAGGTTGCGCACGAGGTCAGCAACCCTTTGGGCATCATCAAGACCTACTTGCAGATCATGCAGCGCAAGCTTCCCGACAATCTTCAAATGGACGACGAGATGCAGGTACTGCGTGAAGAGATCGACCGGGTCGCGCGCATCGTGCGCCAGTTGGGTGAAGCGCCCGCAACGCCCGCCGCATTGGCGGTGCCCGTGCACGGACTGATCGACCTGAACGCCGCCGTCGAGGGATTGCGAGCCCTGTATGGCGCGCCCTTGTTCGGTGAAACGGGCATTCAACTCGAGCTGAAACTGCAGCAGCCGATGGGCCCGACGCGGGCTGATCGCGACACCGTGCGTCAGGTGATCCTGAACCTCTGGAAGAACGCCGCCGAAGCGCTGCCGCCGGGCTCGCATGTCGTCACGGCCACCACCGACCATGTCTACCGCGAGGGCCGGGTCTACACCCAGATCAGCGTGACCGACGACGGGCCGGGCTTGCCGCCCGACGTGATGCGCAGCGCCTTCCGGCCCTTGGGCATGAACCACCGGCCGGGGCGGTCCGGGCTGGGGCTGTCCATCGTGCAGGCGCTGGTGACCGGCTTGGGTGGGCATGTCAGCTGTCAGACGGCGGCCAACCGGGGCACGCGTTTCGACGTTTTGTTCCCGCAAGGGCAACCGGCCCCGGCTCCGGCGCGGGCAGGGGACGCAGCATGAACGAGGCCTTGGACCCCCTGCGCCTGGCGGCTGACCCGCACACGCCACCGTCCCAGCGCTTGCTGCTGGTCGACGACGACACGCGGCTGCGCACCAGCTTTCGCTTGTTGCTGGCCCAGCCCGGGCGCGAAATCGCCGAAGCCGACTCGGTGGCAACAGCGCTGGCCGTGCTGCAGGACCAGCATTTCGACCTGGTGCTGCTCGATATCGGTTTGCCCGACGGCTCGGGCCTGGACGTTTTGCGTTGGCTGAAGGACCACCAGCCGGCCACCAGCGTGCTGATGGTCAGCGGTCAGCGCGAGCAGGACGCGGCCGTGCTGGCCCTGCGCCACGGTGCGCTCGACTTCCTGCGCAAGCCCGACGACCTGGACCGGCTGACCGACCGCGTGGAACAGACGCTGCAACACCTGGCCCTGCGGCGCGAGAACGCCGAGATGGCGCGCCAGGTGGCGCAATCCGAGCGCCTGCACCGCTTCCTGGTCGAGCGCTCGCCCGACATCGTCTACACCCTGGACGCCGCAGGCCGCTTCGTCTTTGTCAACCCGCGCATCGAAAGTCTGTTGGGCCACGACCGCCAGGCCACGCTGGGCCTGCACCACGCCGAGATCGTGCACGAGGACGACCGAGCACTGGCGCGCTACGCTTTCGCGGAACGCCGCAGCGACGAGCGGGCGTCCACCAATGTCGAAATCCGCCTGCGCGTCAACCCGGCCACGCGGCCCGATCTGCCGCCGCGCTATCTGGTCGCAGCGGTCAGCGCACTGGGCGTCTACGCCGACGGTGACAGCCCCGGGCCGCAGCGCTTTCTGGGTTCCTTGGGCGTCATCCGCGACATCACCGAGCGCAAGCGGGCCGAAGAAACCATCAACTTCCAGGCCCTGCACGACGCGCTCACCAACCTGCCGAACCGGCGCTTGTTCAAGGACCGGCTGGAACTGGCGCTGGCCCAGGCCGAGCGGCGGGGCTTGATGGTGGGCGTGATGTTCATCGACCTGGACCGCTTCAAGCTCATCAACGACACCTACGGCCACTTGCAGGGCGACGAGCTGCTGCGCACCTTTGCGCAACGGCTGCGTGCCTGCGTGCGCGCGGGCGACACCGTGGCCCGCCAAGGGGGCGATGAATTCACCGTGCTGCTGCCGGATCTGGCCAAGGTGGACGACGCGCTGGGCGTGGCGCGCAAGCTGCTGGTCGAACTGGAGCGGCCCTTTCTCATCGGCACCCACGACTTCCGCGCCACCGCCAGCGTGGGCATCGCCATCTACCCGCGCGACGGCCTGACCGCCGAGCAATTGATGCAGAACGCCGACATCGCGATGTACCAGGTCAAGGCCCATGGGCGCAACGGGGGTCGGCTGTTCACCGCCGACATGAACGAGAGCTACACGCAGCGCCGGGTGCTGGAAAACGATTTGCGGCAGGCCATCGCGGCCGGCCACTTCGAGGCCCACTACCAGCCCCAGGTCAGCCTGAGCGACCGCAGCATCATGGGCGTGGAACTGCTGATCCGCTGGCGCCACCCCCGCCTGGGATTGTTGCTGCCTGGCCAGTTCATCGGTCTGGCCGAAGAGAGTGGGCTGATCTGCGCCCTCAGTGACTGGGTGCTGGAGCAGGCCTGCCGGCAGCTGGCGGTCTGGCGCGCCCAGGGCCACAGCCGGCTGCGGGTTGCGGTCAATCTGTCGCCCATGGAACTGGGCCGCTCGGACATCGTCGAGCGCGTCAGCCAGCCGATGCGCAAACACGCTGTGCCCTGCGGTGGGCTGGAAATCGAAATCACCGAGAACATGCTGCTGGAGGACACGCCCGGCGTGATCGCCAAGCTCGACAGCCTGCGCCAGCGCGGCGTGCGCATCTCGATCGATGATTTCGGCACCCGCTACTCGTCGCTGAACTACCTGCAGCGGCTGCCGATCAACACCTTGAAGATCGACCAGTCCTTTGTGCGCGATCTGGTGTCCGGCGAGATCGTGTCACCCATCATCCAGGCCATCGTCGGCATTGCACGGGGCTTCGGCCTGCACCTGGTGGCTGAAGGCGTCGAGACCCCGCACCAGCTCGAGACTTTGCGCGCGCTGGGTTGCGACGAAATGCAGGGCTACCTGCTCGGTGCCCCGGTGCAGGCCGCCGAGATGACGGCCTTGCTGGCGATACCTGTGTACTGGCCCGCCGCGCTGCAGGGTGCCGCAGAGGCCCTGGCCGGGTGATGCGGGTTCAGCTCTCGACCCGCACGTTGCCGTCCTTCACCACCCGCGCCCACTTCACTTGTTCGCTGGCGATGAAGGCCGCGAACTTCTCGCGTGTGCCGCCGCCGTCTTCGGCGCCGTAGGTGTCCATCTTCTCTTGCACGTCGGCCATGGCCAGCACGGTGTTCACATCGCGGTTGACCTTGTCGGCAATGGCTGCCGGTAACTTGCCCGGGCCGGCCAGGCCGTACCAGGTGGTGGCCTCGAAGCCGTCATAGCCCTGCTCCTGCATGGTCGGCACGCCGGGGTGGCCCTTGGCGCGCTTCAGGCGGGTTTGCGCCACGGCAATGACCTTGCCGCTCTTCACGTGCGGCGTGGCGGCGGTCATGGTTTCGAAGCTGTACTGGATCTGCCCGCCGATCAGGTCGGTCAGCAGCGGGCCGCTGCCTTTGTAGGGCACGTGGATGGCATCGACCTTGGCTTGCGTCTTGAACATTTCCAGCGCCAGGTGCTGGGCCGAACCGGGGCCGGCCGAACCGAAAGCGATCTTGCCGGGCTCGGCCTTGCACAGCGCCACCACGTCTTTCACGCTCTTGTTGGGCGCGCTGGGGTGGGCAATCAGCAGGTTGGGCGTGACGCCGACCAGCACCAGCGGCGTGAAGTCGCGCTCGACGCTGTAGCGCAGCTTGCCCGGTTGCAGCGCCGGGCCCAGCGCGTGGCTGTTGATATGGGCCATCAGCAAGGTGCTGCCGTCGGCCGGCTGCTGGGCCACGTACTCGGCGGCCAGCAGGCCGGCGGCACCGGCCTTGTTCTCGACGATGACCTGGTGGCCCCACATCACGCCCAGCTTCTGGCCCACCACGCGGGCCAGCGCGTCGGTGCCGCCGCCGGGCGGGAAGCCCACGATGATGCGCACCGGGCCTGTGGGCCAGGTGGCTTGGGCCCAGGCTTGCGGCGCGGCCAACACGGCGGCGGCGCCTTGGATCAGGGTGCGTCTTTGCATGTGCTTGTCTCCGGAATTCGTGTTCTGCGGGCCGGGCTCAGACCGTGCGCGCGGCGCCCGCCTTGTGCGCCGAAAAATGGTCCATCGCGGCCTGCACGCCGCTGCCGGCCAGCTTCACGCCGGCCAGCTTCATGCCCATTTCGCTGCCGGCCAGCGCGGCCAGCAGGGTCAGGTCGTTGCTGTCGCCCAGGTGGCCGATGCGGAACATGCGGCCCTTCAACTGGCCCAGGCCCATGCCCAGCGACAGATCAAAGCGCTGCAGGATCAGCTGGCGCAGCGCGTCGGCGTCCACGCCGGCGGGCAGCACCACGCCGGTCAGCACCGGTGAATGCAGGGCTTCGTCGGCGCACTGGATGGGCAAGCCCCAGGCGCGCACGGCCGCCCGCACCCCGGCACCCCAGCGCTGGTGGCGGGCGAAGACGGCGTCCAGGCCTTCTTCCTGCAGCATGTCCAGCGCTTCATGCAGGCCGTAGAGCAGGTTGGTGTTGGGTGTGCTGGGGAAGTAGCCGGCCTGGTTGATGTCGAGCATCTCGTCCCAGGCCCAATACGCTTTCGGCAGGCGGGCCGTCTTGCTGGCCGCGATGGCGCGCGGCGACAGCGCGTTCATGCCAATGCCCGGCGGCAGCATCAAGCCCTTCTGCGAACCGGCGACAGCCACGTCCACACCCCATTCGTCGTGGCGGTAGTCGGCGCTGCCCAGGCCGGAGACGGTGTCCACCATCAGCAGCGCCGGGTGGCCGGCGGCGTCGATGGCGCGGCGCACGGCGGCGATGTCGCTGGTCACGCCGGTGGAGGTTTCGTTGTGCACCACGCACACCGCCTTGATGGCGTGGCCGGGGTCGGCGCGCAGGCGTTCTTCGATCAGCCCGGCCTGAACGCCGTGGCGCCAGGCCAGCGGCAGGCCGGTGGCGGCGTCGCTGCCGGGCAGGCTCAGGAATTCGGGCGTGATGCCCAGCTTCACCGCGATCTTGTGCCACAGCGCAGCGAACTGGCCGCCTTCGTACATCAGCACCTTGTCGCCCGGGCTCAGGGTGTTGCACAGCGCGGCTTCCCAGCCGCCGGTGCCGGAAGCGGCGTAGATGACGACCGGGTGCCGGGTCTTGAACACCGTGCGCATGCCGGCCAGCACCTGCAAACCCAACGCGCCGAATTCCGGGCCGCGGTGGTCGATGGTGGGCAGGCTCATCGCCCGCAGGATGCGGTCGGGCACCGGGCTGGGGCCGGGAATGTTCAGGAAGTGGCGGCCGGTGGGGTGGGCGTCGAGTTTGAGCATGGGGCTGGCAGGCTGGGTGGGCAGACGTTCACGGCGCTGCGGGCCGGCAGTCTGGCATGCGCGGGTGGGCTGCCGGGCGGTGGGTTTCCCTGTGCGCACACAGGCCCATTGCGGCCCAGTCATCTGGGCAAAATCCGTCTGCAAATGAGTACCCTCACCGCCCCGCCCCCCGCCCACCTCCACGCGGCGCTGCCGCCGAACGAGGTCTGCCACACCCTGGCGCAGCGCCTGCGGCAAGAGACCCAAGGCGAAGTGCATTTCGACGCCGCCAGCCGGGGCCGCTACGCCACCGACGCGTCGATCTATCAAATCATGCCGGTCGGCGTTTTCGTGCCGACCACGCCCGAAGAGGCGGCCACCGCGCTGGCCATTGCGCGGGAACTGAAGGTGCCCGTGCTGGCGCGCGGCGGCGGCACCAGCCAGTGTGGGCAGACGACCGGCGCGGCCCTGGTCATCGACCACAGCAAGCATTTGCGCCGCGTGCTGGACGTGGATGTGGCGGCGCGCCGCGCCACCGTCGAGCCGGGCCTGGTGCTGGACCACCTGAACGCGCAGTTGAAGCCGCACGGCTTGTGGTTTCCGGTGGACGTGTCGACCAGCGCGCAGGCCACGCTGGGCGGCATGGCGGGCAACAACAGTTGCGGCTCGCGGTCCATCGCCTACGGCAACATGGTGCACAACGTGGTCGGCGCGCAGGCCTGGCTGGCCGATGGCGAGTTGCTCGATTTCGGGCCAGTTGACACGCTGACCGGCCGCGCGGCACGGGTTGCCGCTTTCGTGCGCGGGCTGGCAGAGACGCACCGGGCCGAGATCGAAGC
>JANMZP010000261.1:0-8829 GCA_031383435.1 Betaproteobacteria bacterium
CCGATGGCCCTGCACCAGGTGCCGCAAGACGACGCGCCGACCTACGCGATGCTGTGCCGCGCCGACAGTGTGGGCACTTTCCAGGTCGAAAGCCGGGCCCAGATGAGCATGCTGCCGCGCCTGCAACCGCGCTGTTTCTACGACCTGGTGATTGAGGTCGCCATCGTGCGCCCGGGGCCCATCCAGGGCGGCATGGTCCACCCCTACCTGCGCCGGCGCAACGGCGAAGAACCGGCCGACTACCCCAGCAACGAAGTCCGCCAGGCGCTGGAACGCACGCTGGGCGTGCCCATCTTCCAGGAGCAGGTGATGCAGCTGGCCATCCTGGCCGCCGACTTCACGCCCGGTGAAGCCGACCAGTTGCGCCGTGCGATGGCGGCCTGGAAGCGCAAGGGCGGTCTCGGACCTTTCCACGAAAAACTGGTCGGCCGGATGCTGGCCAAAGGCTACGAGCCGGACTTCGCCGAGCGCATCTTCAAGCAGATCCAGGGCTTCGGCGAATACGGTTTCCCGGAAAGCCACGCCGCCAGTTTCGCGCTGCTGGTCTACGTCAGCGCCTGGCTGAAATGCCACCACCCCGACGCCTTCCTGGCCGCCTTGCTGAACAGCCAGCCGATGGGCTTTTACGCGCCGGCGCAGCTGGTGCGCGACGCCAAACTGCACGGCGTGATGGTGCTGCCGGTGGACGTGAACCGCAGCGTGTGGGACACCGAACTGGCGGGGCAGGGCGCGAGCTTGCAGGAGGTGCGTGAGGCGTGTGACGTGGGCGCTGCGCGCGACCTGCGTGGCCTGCGCGACGTGCGCCTGGGCTTCAGCCGCATCAGCGGCTTCGAACAAGCCGCAGCCGTTCGCCTGATCGCCGCGCGTGCAACCGCGCCTTTCGCCAGCCCCGAAGACCTGGCCCGCCGCGCGCAGCTGGACGCGCACCAGCTGGCCCTGCTGGCCCAGGCCGACGCGCTGGCACCGCTGACCGGCCACCGCCACCAGGCTGCCTGGGCGGTGGCCGGTATCGACACCCGCGCCACGCCGCTGCTGCAGCGCACGCGCACTTTCGAGGCTGCCGCCTTGCTGCCCGCGCCCGACGCCGCCACCACCGTGCTGGCCGACTACCGCGCCACCGGCCTGAGCCTGACGCAGCACCCGCTGGCCCTGCTGCGCACGCAACTGGCTTCTTACAAGGTGCTGCCGGCTTCGGTGCTGCAGCATTTCCCGAACGGCCGACTGGCCCGCGCCAGCGGCATCGTCACCCACCGCCAGCGGCCCGAAACGGCCAAGGGCGTGGTCTTCGTGACGCTGGAAGACGAGACCGGCGCGGTCAACGTCATCGTCTGGCGCAGCGTGGCCGAAGCCCAGCGCCGGCCGCTGCTGGCGGCCACGCTGTTGACGGTTTACGGCGTCTGGCAATGCCAGGGCGAGGTGCGCCACCTGGTGGCCAAGACGCTGGTCGACCATTCCGCGCTGCTGCAAGGGCTGGCCACGCACAGCCGGAATTTCAGGTGACGGCGGGCTGGCACAGCAGCCCGGCGCAAGCCCGGCGAAAATGCCGCCCATGCAACTTCCTATCGAATGGCTACCCGCCCAGGGTGACCCCGAACAACTCATCGTGCTGCTGCACGGCTGGGGTGAAGACGGCCGTGCGATGGCGCCGCTGGCCCAGGCGTTGCGCGCGCAGTTTCCGCAGGCCGCCGTGCTGGCACCCGACGCGCCGGGCGAGGCTGGCGCGGGCCAGGGCGGCCGCCAGTGGTACGGCATCCGCCAGCTCGACCCGGTCACCTGGCCGGCCCGCGTGGCGGCCGCACTGGAAGGGCTGGAACCCTGGGTGCGTGCCCAGCAACGGAGGCTGCGCGTGGCCCCAGCGGCCACCGCGCTGGGCGGCTTTTCGCAGGGTGCCATCCTGGCGCTGGAACTGGCCACGCGGCAAGACGGCATCGCCGGCCGCGTGCTGGCTTTCGGGGGCCGCTACATGGTGCCGCCGGACGCCGCACCGCGCCACGCCACCATCCACCTCTTCCACGGCAGCGCCGACACCGTCATCCCCGACAGCGGTTCGCGCGAAGCGCTGGAACACCTGGCTGGACTGCAGGGCGACGCCACCATCGACATCGCCGAGGGCATCGGCCATGAACTGCACCCGGTGCTGATCGATTGCGCGCTGCACCGCCTGAAGACCCACATCCCGCTGCGCACCTGGCAGGCGGCGCTCGGTGCGGCGCGCGCCGCTGCTGGCGATCCGCACGACGACTGAAACCCGACCGAGACCGCCCACCCATGCTGTTCCTGCTGTCCCCCGCCAAGTCGCTTGACTTCAAAACCCGCGTGCCCGCGGCGCTGCTGAAGAAGGCCACTGAACCGGCCTACAACCACGAGGCCGCTGCGCTGATCGATGTGCTGCGCACGAAAACCGCCAGCGACATCGGCTGGCTGATGGATTTGTCGGAAAACCTGGCCACGCTGAACGTCGGCCGCTATGCCACCTGGCAGCCCGCGGCGACGCCGAAAAACAGCAAGCCCGCTGTGCTGGCCTTCAACGGCGATGTCTACGACGGCCTGCAGGCCAAGACCCTGAAGACCGCCGATTTCAGCTGGGCGCAGCAGCACCTCGTGATCCTGTCGGGCCTGTACGGCGTGCTGCGCCCGCTGGACCGCTTGCAGCCTTATCGCCTGGAAATGGGCACCGCGCTGGCCAACCCGCGCGGCAAGGATTTGTACGCCTGGTGGGGCGACATGGTGGCCGAACACCTGAACGCGCTGCAGGCCGAAGAAGACCAGCCGGTCGTCGTCAACCTGGCCTCCATCGAATACGCCCGCGTGGCCCTGCGCAAGACGCTGCGCGCCCGCGTGGTCGACTGCGTGTTCGAGGAAACCAACCCCGATGGCAGCCACCAGATCATCAGCTTCTTCGCCAAGAAAGCGCGCGGCCTGATGGCCCGCTACGCGGTTGAGCATCGCGTGCGCAGCGTGAAGGCGCTGCAGGTTTTCACGGCCGATGGCTACGCGCTGGACCGAGCCGCCACGCAGCCGCAGCGCCTGGTCTTTCGCCGTCCGCGCACGACCGCCGCCAACGTCGCCACCCAGCATCCGTCATGACGCAAGCCCAGCAGCCCATCACCGAAGAACTGCGCATCTGGATCGCCGCCCAGGCGCGCGCCGGTTGCCGCCCTGAAGACGTGCTGACCGCGATGGTGGCCAGCGGTTGGCACGAAAGCGCCGCACTGGCCGCGCTGGAAGCGGTGTTGCGGCCGCTGTCGGGCGCGCAGCAGGGTGCTGGCGACCCGGCGCTGCTGCCCACGCGCGCGGTACCCGAACCGGCCTTCGACGGCAAGCCGGCGCTGACCTTGGCCGACGGCCACCGCGTCGAGTGGCTCAGCAGCCTGCGCGAACCGCGCGTGGTGGTGTTCGGCAACCTGCTCAGCGCCGCCGAATGCGACGGCCTGATGGCACTGGCCCAGCCGCGCCTGGCGCGCTCTGAAACCGTGAAGAACGAGACCGGCGGCAGCGAGGTACATGCCGCGCGCACCAGCGACGGCATGTTCTTCGAACGCGGCGAAAGGCCGCTGATCGCGTGCATCGAAGCGCGCATTGCCGCACTGCTGTGCTGGCCGGTCAGCCAGGGCGAAGGCCTGCAGATCCTGCGTTACCGGCCGGGTGCCGAATACCGCCCGCACTTCGATTACTTCGACCCCCAGCACCCCGGCACGCCGCGCATCCTGGAGCGTGGCGGCCAGCGCGTGGGCACCCTGGTCATCTACCTGAACACGCCCGAAGGCGGCGGCAGCACGCTGTTCCCCGACGTGGGCCTGGACGTGGCACCGGTGCGCGGCAACGCCGTCTTCTTCAGCTACGACCGCCCCCACGCCAGCACCAAGACCCTGCACGCCGGTGCGCCGGTGACGGCCGGCGAAAAATGGGTGGCCACCAAGTGGCTGCGCGAAGGCATCTTCGTCTGAACCGGGCTACCTGAAATGCCCTAGCAAGCGGTCCAACGCCATCGTGAAGGGCATCTGCAGCGCCGGCAGCGTCAGCAGCAAGCCCAGCAGGCCCACACCCAGCGTGACCGGGAAGCCAACCGCGAAAATGTTGATCTGCGGTGCCACGCGGCTGATCGCGCCCAGTACCAGGTTCACGAACAGCAGCATGGTGATCAGTGGCAGCGCGATCCACAACCCGGTGCTGAACAGTTCGGCACCCCAGCGCTGCGGCTGCACCTGGTGCAGGAAGGCGAAAGGCTCGGGCCCGACCGGGAAGGCCGAGAAGCTTTGCACCAACGCGGCGATGACCAGCAAGTGCCCGTTCAGCACAATGAAAAGCCAAGCCACGCTGGTGCCGAAAAAGCGGCTGGTAGCGGTGGCGGTGGTGGCCGAAATGGGGTCGAAGAAGCCGGCGAAGTTCAGGCCCATCTGTAGGCCGATGATTTCACCGGCGAATTCGATGGACGCGAAAACCAGGCGCACCGCGAAACCCAGCGACAGCCCGATGACGGCCTGCTGCGCGATGACGCTGAGGGCCAGCGCCGAGTCCAGCGCCACGGTGGGCGCCACCGGCAGCGTGGGCTGCGCGGCAATGGCAATCAACCCGGCCAGACCGATGCGCACCCGCATCGGCACATTGCGCGTGCCCAGGATGGGCATGGCCGAGAACAGCGCCAGTGCGCGCAGAAAAGGCCACAGCACCGGGCTCAGCCAGGCCATGACCTGGGCTTCGGTGAAGGTGATCACCCGACGGAGGAGGGAATCGCCAGCAGCGTGTTGCGGATGTATTCGACCAGCGTGGTCAGCATCCACGGCCCGGCAATGCCCAGCACGGCCACGGCGGCCACCACCTTGGGCACGAAGCTCAGCGTGGCTTCGTTGATCTGCGTGGCGGCCTGGAAAATGCTGACCACCAAGCCGACGCCCAGCACCGTCAGCAGCACCGGTGCGGCCACCATCAGCAGCAGCGTCAAACCCTGTTGGCCAACCGCCAGTACTTGTTGTGCGTCCATGCTTGTCTAGACAGGCCCAGTCAGGTCATCAAGTGGCGAAAGAAGCGGCCAGTGAACCGAGCAGCAGGTTCCAGCCGTCGGCCAGCACAAACAGCATCAGCTTGAAGGGCAGGGCCACCAGCACCGGGCTCAACATCATCATGCCCAGGCTCATCAGCACGCTGGCCACGATCATGTCGATGACCAGGAAGGGGATGAAGATCATGAAGCCGATCTGGAAGGCGCTCTTCAATTCACTGGTCACGAAGGCCGGCACCAGCACCGTGATGGGCATGTCGGCGCCCTTCACGTCAGCCGGTATGCGGGCCAGTTTGGCAAACAGCTGCATGTCGCTCTGCCGGGTCTGCTTCAGCATGAATTCGCGCAGCGGCGTGAGACCCTGCTTCAGCGCTTGTTCGGCTGCCAAGGTGCCGGCGGCGTAGGGCGCATAGGCTTTCTCGTAGATGCGGTCGAAGGTGGGTTGCATGACAAAGAAAGTGAGGAACAGGCTCAGGCCCAAGATCACCTGGTTGGGCGGCGCGGCCTGCGTGCCCAGCGCCTGGCGCATCAGGCTCAGCACGATGACGATGCGTGTGAAGGCCGTCATCAGCAGCAGCACGGCGGGCAGGAAAGACAGCGCGGTGAAGAACAGCAGGGTCTGCACCGGCACCGAATAGCTGGTGCCGCCAGCGCCTTGCGCCACCATCAGCGGCAGGCTGTTGGCGAAGGGGCCGGGCGCGGCGGTTTGGGCCCAGGCCGAGCCTGTGGCAAGGCTCAGCAGCAGCGCGGCCAGCAATGGCCCCTGCTTGCGCAGCGTGTCAGTTCGCACGGCCGCCGCCCCCGTCGGAAGCGGGCTTTGCGTGGCGCAAGCGGCCGAGCAATTGCGCGAAAGCGGCGCTGGGTGGCGCGGGTACGGCGGCCGACTCATCGGGCGGTGTCTGGGCGGTCATGGTGTGCAGCGTGCAGATGCCTTGCGCGCTGACGCCCAGCACCAGCCACAGCCGGTCGTCGCCCTGACCGACTTCCACGGTGACCAGTTTTTGTTGTGCCGACAGCGGCAGCACGGCCACCGTGCGCGGCGCGCCGGGGCGGCCGGTGCCGCCACCCAAAGGCGTGCGCTTGAGCAGCCACAGGGCGACCGGGATCATCGCGATCACCGCCGCAAACCACAGCAAGGAAGTGAAGTTGGCCATGTTCGTGTTCAGGCCCCGCTCACGCGCGGCTGAGCCGGCGCAGCCGCTCGCTGGGTGTGACGATGTCGGTCAGCCGGATGCCGAACTTGTCGTTCACCACCACCACCTCGCCTTGCGCGATGAGGTAGCCGTTGACCAGCACATCCATCGGCTCACCGGCCAGCGTTTCCAGTTCCACCACCGAGCCCTGCGCCAGTTGCAGGATGTGCTTGATGGGGATGCGCGTACGGCCCAGTTCCACGGTCAGCTGGACGGGGATGTCCAGGATCATGTTGATGTCGTGACCGGCGTTGCCCATGCCGGTGGGTGCGAACTTGGTGAAAGCGGCCGGTGACACCGACTCGGTCGGCGCACTGACTTCGCTGGCCACCTCGGCCGGCTTGCTTTCTTCCAGCGCAGCCGCCCATTCGGCGGCCATCTTGTCCTCTTCGGACATGCCTGATGTATCAGCCACTGTGTGACTCCCCGATCCAGCCCTGGTCAGAGCCGGTGAGCATGCGATCGATCTTGATCGCGTAGCGTTTGTTGCTGGTGCCGTAGTGCGCGTCGAAGACCGGCACGCCATCGACCTTGGCTTCGATCATCGGGTGCAGGTCCAGCTCGATGAAGTCGCCGGGCTTGAAAGCCATCAGTTGTTCGACGGTGGCGTGCGTGGTGGCCAGTTCGGCCACCAGGCTCACTTCGGCGGCCTGGATCTGCTGCTTCAGCAGCTTCACCCAGCGGCGGTCGGGCTCGGCCGCGTCGCCCTGACTGGTGCTGTACAGCACATCGCGTATCGGCTCCAGCGTCGAGTAGGGCACGCAGAAATGGATGGTTCCGGTGGTGTCGCCCAGCTCCAGCGTGAAGGAGCTGGCCACCACCACTTCGCTGGGGCTGGCGATGCTGGCGAATTGCGGTTGCATCTCGCTGCGCTGGTACTCCAGCTCGACCGGGTAGATGCCCTGCCAGGCCTTCTTGTATTCGTTGGTGATGGTCTCGACCAGGCGCAGGATGATGCGCTGTTCGGTGTGGCTGAAATCGCGGCCTTCGATGCGCGTGTGGTACTTGCCCACGCCGCCGAACAGGGCGTCGATGACCGCAAACACCAGGCTCGGGTCGCAGACGATCAGGCCGGTGCCGCGCAGCGGCTTGTAGGTGACGAGGTTGAAGTTGGTCGGCACCACGATCTCGCGCAGGAAGGCGCTGTACTTCTGCACCTTGATGCCGCCAATGGCCACTTCTGGGCTCTTGCGGATGAAATTGAACAGCCCCAGGCGGATGTTGCGCGCGAAGCGTTCGTTGATGACCTCCATCGTCGGCATGCGGCCGCGGACGATGCGTTCCTGACTCGACAGGTCGTAGTCGCGGATCCCAGGCGTTGGCGGCGCGTCGGCATCCATCTTCTGGCTTTCGCCGGTGATGCCCTGCAGCAAGGCATCGACCTCGTCTTGCGAAAGAATCTGATTGTTCATGCAGCAACCAGCGAACAGATGACCTGATCAAGCCAGCGGCCACGCCAGGGTTGCCCTGGCGTAGGGCGAGCATCCCCCGTGGGGGATAGCGAACGCGAGTGAGCTTGGGGGCTCATTGAATGATGATGTTGGAGAAATGGACGGCCTTGATCGGCAGCGAGACCTCGCCCTTTTTCTTCTTTTTCTTCGGCTTGGCCTTGGTCTCGGTTTCGGCTTCGGCGGCCTCTTCTTCGTCTTCCAGTTCGTCGACCTCCACCCCCAGGCCGCGCGACGCGGCGCGGCGGATGCGTTCGGCCAGCTTGGCCTTGCCTTCGCGGCCCATCAGTTCACCCGCCGTGCGGTCGGCAATCACCATCAGGATGTTGTTGCGGATGGCCGGCATGTAGTTCTTGATCTGGTCGCCGAGCTTGGCGTCCTCGATCTCCAGCGTCACGCCGACTTGCGCGAAACGCTCGGCGTTGCGGTCGGCCAGGTTCACGGTGAAGGGGTCCAGCGGCACGAAGACCGGCACGAACTTGGGGTCGTACTTGGCGGTCTTGGCGGCCTTGGCGTGATCGGCCTTGGCCGGCGCGTGGTCTTCGGCACCCTCGGCGTCGGGGTCGGCCTTCTTCTTCATCAGCACCATGGCGGCTCCGCCACCACCGCCCAGCACGAGCACGGCGGCGGCGACCATGATGATCAGTTTCTTCTTGCCCTTGGCGGGTGGGGCTGCGGCTTGCGCGGCGGGGGCTGCGGACATGGACACTCCTGCTGGCGGGGACAAGGCGTTGCCGTGGTGGCAACGTTGGGGTCCCGGTAGCTGTCCATTCTGTGAGCCTGGCGCGCCATCATTAGCGGGAAAAGGGCCGCGAAACCGGCCCTATCCGGCCCCTCAAGCCACCAGGTCGACCACGCCCTGCTGACGCCGGCCCAGCACGCCACTGGCCGCAGCCAGGCCGTTGCCGGCATCGCGTGCGTTGCCGCCCCGCTCGTCGCGGCGGTGGTCGTTGTTGCCGTTGCTGTTGCTGTTGCCATTGCCGTTGTTGCGGCCCTCGCCGGCGGGGGCTTGCTGCGGTTGGCGCGGCTGTTCGAAGACGCCGCCGCCGCTCAGCGTCAGGCCGCTTTCGCGCAGGCTGCCGGCCAGTTGCGGCAGGGCCTGCTCCAGCGCTTGGCGGGTGGGGCTGCGGCTTGCGCGGCGGGGGCTGCGGACATGGACACTCCTGCTGGCGGGGACAAGGCGTTGCCG
>JANMZP010000286.1:0-2029 GCA_031383435.1 Betaproteobacteria bacterium
TCCCTTCTTCAAGGCCGTGCTGCAAGACCCGGTGCTGCAGCGCGTGAAGCTGATTGCCGAACCCTGGGACATCGGCCCCGGCGGCTACCAGGTCGGCCAGTTCCCGCGCGGCTGGCTGGAATGGAACGACCGCTTCCGCGATACCGCGCGCGCCTTCTGGCTGGGCGGCGATTGCACGCGCGGCGAGTTCGCCCTGCGCCTGGCCGGCAGCAGCGACCTCTTCCAGGCGCGCCGCCGTTCACCGCTGGACAGCGTGAACTACATCGTCAGCCACGACGGCTTCACGCTGGCCGACCTGGTCAGCTACGACATGCGGCACAACCAGGCCAACGGCGAAGACAACCGCGACGGCCACGGCCACAACCTCAGCTGGAACTGCGGCTGGGAAGGCCCCACACAAGACCCCGAAGTGCTGCACCGCCGCGCCCGCCTGCAACGCGCCCTGCTGGCCACCGTGTTGCTGGCCCAGGGCACCCCGATGCTGGCCGCCGGGGACGAGTTGGGCCACACGCAAGGCGGCAACAACAACCCGTACTGCCAGGACAACGCCATCACCTGGATAGCCTGGGCGCATGCCGACCAAGGCCTGATCGACTACACCGCCCACCTGCTGGCCCTGCGCAAGCGCCTGATGCCGCTGGCCGGCCGCTGGTACACCGGCCTGCAAGACGCGCGCGGGCAGCACGACTTGTCATGGCTGCGCCGCACCGGCGCAGCGATGGCGGCCGAGGACTGGGACAACCGCATGTCGCGCATCGTCGGTGCCTGGATCGGCCAGCCCGGGCGCGGCGGCCAGGCCTTGCTGCTGCTGATCAACGCGCGCGACATGGATGCCAGCTTCCAGTTGCCCCCCGGCAACTGGATGGCCGAACTGGACAGCAGCGCCACCGACGGCCGCAGCGGCTGGATCCGCGAGACGCGCACCGAATACATCCTGCCGGCGCGCGCCGTGGTGCTGTTGCGCGACGACAGCGGCGGCTGACGCATCCCGCAACGCCGACCTTCACCAAGACACCGACCGCGATCTCGAACAGGACACCCCCATGCGATTCCCTCGCGCCAGCGGCGTGCTGCTGCACCCCACCTCCCTGCCCGGCCCGCACGGCTCGGGCGACCTCGGCCGTGAGGCCTACCACTACGTCGACTGGCTGGTCGGTGCGGGACAGAAGCTGTGGCAGATCCTGCCGCTGGCTGGCATCGGCCCGGGCAATTCGCCCTACATGAGCAACTCGGCCTTCGCCGGCAATGTGCTGCTGGTCGATTTGTTCGAATTGCAGACGCAAGGCTGGCTGGGCGCGGCCGACGTGGTGCCCGCGCCCGGCCTGGCTGCCGACAGCGTGAACTTCGCCGCCGTTTACCCATTCCGCATGGAACGCCTGGCCCGTGCCGCCGCCGCCTTCGCCAGCGCCGGCACCGCCGCACAGCGCACCGAATACGCGGCCTTCCTGGCGGCGCACCGCAACTGGCTGGACGACTACGCCCTGTTCATGTCGCTGTGCGAAGCCTGCGGCTGGCAGGACTGGTGCACATGGGAAGCCGGCCTGGCGCAGCGCGACCCCAAGGCACTGGCCGCCGCCCGCGTGCAGCACGCCGACCGCATCGCCTTCTGGCAGTTCGGCCAGTGGTGCTTCCACCGCCAGTGGGCGGCGCTCAAGGCCTACGCCAACGGCCAGGGCGTGCAGATCATCGGCGACACGCCGATCTTCATCGCCTACCTGAGCGCCGAGGTGTGGGCCAACCAGCACCTCTTTGAACTGGACCAGAGTCCACAAAACCGCGGCCGCGCCACCGTGGTGGCCGGCGTGCCGCCCGATGGCTTCGCGGCCACCGGCCAGCGCTGGGGCAACCCGCTGTACCGCTGGGCCGAACACGCCAAGGACGGCTATGCCTGGTGGGTGGAACGCATACGCCGCACCTTCGAACTGGTGGACATCGTGCGCGTCGACCACTTCCGAGGCTTCGCCGGCTACTACGAGATCCAGGCCACCCACCCCACCGCCGAGCACGGCCGCTGGGTGCCCGGGCCGGG
>JANMZP010000039.1:0-1507 GCA_031383435.1 Betaproteobacteria bacterium
CCTCCCCGGGGCTGTCCTCGTTTCTCCGCCCCCCCTCCTGCTTGGGCGGTGGCCCTGGTGCCGCCCCGCGGCGGGGGGGCCGCCCCCCGCGGGCCGCACCCGCGACCGGAAAATTGTGAGTTCAACATGGCAAAACCTCCGCATTCAGGCCGCCATCATGCCGTGCCCGGGTGCGCTGTGAGGGTCGGCTGTGCAAAGTAGGGTGAACCGGGTGTGACGCCCCGGGTGCGCTGCGCACGGTGCCCGGCATCAGGAGCGGAACAGCCGCGAGTACTGCACCTCGTGCTGCGCGCTCAGGATGGCCAGCAGCGGGCTGTGCGCCTGGCGTTCGCCGTCGGGCAAGTCCAGCGCGCGCTCGATGGCTTCGGGGATGGCCCCGGCCAGTTGCGCCAGGATGCGTTGGGCGGCCGATTGGCCCAGCGGCACCGCCTTCATCGCCGCTTGCGCCATGTTTTCGGCCCAGCCCCAGGCAAAGGCGATCAGCGCGCCGCGTGCGTCGCCGCCAGCCAGCACGGCGGCCAGTGCGAAGGCGGTGGGCCACAGCGGCGCCGGTCGCAGCGCAGCCAGCAGGGCCAGACGCGGGTCGGCGGCCTGCGGGCCATTGCGCAGCCATTCCAGCAGGCTGCGGCCCATCTGCTCGGCCTGGGCACGGAATTCGGCGCTTTCGCGGGTGCTGCGCAGCCAGCCGTTCAAGGCGGCGATGCGCTCGGCATCAAAGGCCTGCCAGGCGGCGCAGGCCTGGGCCACGGCGGGCAGGTCGGACCGCGCCAGCGCCAGTTCCAGCTGTGCCAGGAGCCAGGCGGTGGCCTGCGCTTCGGTGCTGACGTGGCCGGACTCAACCGCCGCTTCCAGCCCTTCCGAATAGCTGAACCCGCCCACCGGCAGCGCCGGCGAGGCCAGCCACATCAGCTGCAGCCGGGTGGCTGCGGATTCAGTGGTCGTGTTTGTCGTGGTCATCGCCATGGTCATGGCTGCAACCCGGGCCGTGCACATGCGGCACCGCCTTCACGGCGATACCCAGTGGCTTGCCCCGCGTGGATGCGGCAACCGGCGTCGCAGCGGGGGCTGCCGTGCCGTGATCGTGATCGTGACCGCCCGCAGCCGCTGCATAGGCGCCCGACTCGGGCTCGAAGGCCGATTGCGCTTCACTGACGATCAGGTGCATGGCGCGCAACATCCCGGCCAGCACGTGGTCGGGTTCCAGCAGCAGGCGCTCGGGCTGCAGTTCCAGCGGCACGTGGCGGTTGCCCAGGTGGTAGGCGGCGCGCAGCAGGTCGAAGGGGCTGCCGTGCGTGGGGCAGGTGCTGACCACCAGCACGGGCTCGGCGGCGGCGGTCACGCGGACCAGCGTGCCGTCTTCCACCACCAGCACATCACCGCCCCGCACGGCGCTGCCGCGCGGCAGAAAAACGCCCAGCGCGCGGCCGCTGGCGTCGGTGATGTCGAAGCGGCTTTTGCAGCGCACATCCCAGGCCAGTTCGACTTGCGCCGCGCGCTTGAGCAGGGC
>JANMZP010000057.1:0-5265 GCA_031383435.1 Betaproteobacteria bacterium
GTCGTCATCACCAACACCATCCCGCTGAGCGCCGCCGCCAAGGCCTGCCCGAAGATCCGGCAGTTGTCGGTCGCCTTCTTGTTCGCCGAAAGCATCCGCCGCATCAGCGACGGTGAGTCGGTGACCTCCCTGTTCGCGGAGCAGAACAACAACTTCTGATTCGCAACAAGCCGGGCTGGCGCACCACGCCAGCCTTGTTTCACGGACGCTTGGTCGCGGGCGTCCATCCACCTCGACCCATTTGGAGTCAACATGAAATTCACAGCTTACGAGCGCACGCTGCAGGGGACCGGAGCGAGCCGCCGCCTGCGCCTGGCCGCCAAAGTGCCCGGTATCGTTTTCGGTGCCGGCACGCCCGCCATGATCGAACTCGATCACAACGCCCTGTTCTTCGCGCTGAAGAAAGAGGCCTTCCACTCGTCCATCCTCGAGATGGACCTGGCCGGCAAGACCGAAAAGGTTCTGCTGCGCGACTTCCAGATGCACGCCTGGAAGCCCATCGTGCTGCACATCGACTTCCAGCGCGTGGACGAAACCACCCGCGTGCGAAAGAAGGTGCCGCTGCACTTCACTGGCGAAGAACTCTCGGCGGCCGTCAAGACCGACAAGTGCCTGGTCACCCACGTGCGCCTGGAACTGGAGATCGACTGCCTGGCTTCGCAACTGCCGGAATTCGTCACCATCGACCTGTCGGGTCTGACGAAGAACCAGAGCCTGCACGCCAGCGATCTGAAGCTGCCCGAGGGCATCAAGGCCGCCAAGCACGGCACGCAAAACCCGGTGATCGTGGCCGTGACGATGCCGCGCATCGAAGAGGAAGTTGCACCGGTCGTGGTGGTGGCTGCCGACAAGGGCAAGGCCGCCAAGGCCAAGAAGAGCGAGAAGCAAAACTCCAAGTAATTGGTGTGAACCGACCCGTTTGGGGGTGTGCAGACACCCCCGTCAAAGCGGCGCAGAGCCCCACTCCGGTGGGGCTTTTTCTTTGGGCGCGACCCACATAATTTCATTCCATGATTCGACTCTTTGTGGGCCTGGGCAACCCAGGCGCTGAATACGAGGCCACGCGGCACAACGCGGGGTTCTGGTGGATAGCCGCGCTGGCCGACAAGCTGGGCGGGCGGCTGGTGCCCGAACGCGCCTACCAGGGCCTGTTGGCGCGCGTGAACACGGCGGCCGGCCCGGTGTGGCTGCTCGAGCCGATGACCTTCATGAACCGTTCGGGCGCGTCGGTGGCACCGCTGGCGCGCTTCTTCAAGATCGAGCCGACGGAGATCCTGGTCGTCCACGACGAACTCGATCTGCTGCCGGGCCAGGCCAAGCTGAAGTTCGGCGGCAGCGCAGCCGGACACAACGGCTTGAAGGACATCCAGGGCCTGCTGGGCACGCCAGATTTCTGGCGCCTGCGGCTGGGCATCGGCCACCCGGGCGTGAAGGCCGAGGTGGCGAACTACGTGCTGAAGAAACCGTCGGCCGATGACCGTGACGCCATCACGCTGGCCACCGAGCGTTCGCTGCAGGCCAGCGACCGCCTGCTGGCCGGCGAGATGGACGCTGCGCTGGCGCTGATCCACGCCCAACCGCCGCGACCCAAGCCGCCGCGCCCGGCGGTTGTGCCCATCAGCAAGCCCGAGAAGACGCCGACGGCGCTGGCCGCTGCGGCCACGCTGTCGCTCAAGCCTGCCCCTGAAGGAGAAGCCCCATGAAGTCCTTGATTGCCGCCCTGACCCTGGCCCTGCCCTTGCTGGCGGCTGCGCAGTCGCAGGCCGTCTGGCGTTGCGGTGCCGATGGCCGCAGCTATTCCGATGTGCCGTGCAACCAGGGCCAGCCATTGGTGCTGACTGCCAGCCGCCCGGCGGCCGATGTGCAAGCGGCGCAAGAGCGCGCGATGCAGGAGCGGCGCGCGGCCGACACCTTGTTGAACGAACGCCTGCAGCGTGAAGCGACAGTGCGCAGCATGGGCGTCGCGCCCGACCGCACCCGGGCTCATGTCAAGCCTGCGGCTAGACCGGCAAGACCGATTCCAGCGAAGGCGAATCGGCCGTCTGCGCAGCCTGCAAACGCTGGTACTTTTCGAGCAGTTGCGCCGGCGTCTCGACGCAAGCCGGGTTGACCGGGATGCACGCCACCGGGCAGACCTGCACGCACTGCGGCTCGTCGAAATGGCCGACGCATTCGGTGCACTTGCTGGGGTCGATTTCGTAGATCTCGATGCCCATGAAGATGGCCTGATTCGGGCACTCGGGCTCGCAGACATCGCAGTTGATGCATTCGTCCGTGATCCACAGTGCCATCGATTCGTCCCCTTGATTCCGTGAAGCCGGTTCAGTCTTGTGCTTGCCGCACGCGCTCTTTCAAGCGCAGCAGGACCGAGGGTGCCACGAACTTGGAGACATCACCGCCCAGGGTGGCAATTTCGCGCACGAAGGTGGCGCTGACAAACTGGTACTGGTCGCTGGGCGTCATGAAGACGGTCTCCACTTCCGGCATCAACTGACGGTTCATGCCGGCCATCTGGAACTCGTATTCGAAGTCGCTGACCGCGCGCAGGCCGCGGATCACCACCTTGCCGCCCTGCTCGACCATGAAGTCGCGCAGCAGGCCGCGAAAGCTCGTGACCTCGATGTTCTTGTAGGGCGCCGCGATCTCGCGGGCCATTGCCAGCCGCTCGTCGGCGCCGAACATCGTGCGCTTGTGGTGGCCGGCGGCCACGGCCAGGATCAGCCGGTCGAACAAGCTCGCGGCGCGGCGCATCAGGTCTTCATGGCCCAGGGTCATGGGGTCGAAAGTACCCGGGTAGACGGCGGTGAGTGGGGCTTTGAGTGTCATGGCGCGGGCCTCCGAATGAGGACGGGCGGAAGGGGCGCGCAGTGTAACGGCGGCGGGGGCGTGAACTAGGTGCCGCGAACGTACAGGCCGGCGTGGACGGCACCGGCACGCAGGCTGCGGTGCAGCGTCAGGCCGGGCAGCGTTGCGGCCAGCGGTTCGCCGGCTTCGACATACAGGAAGCCACCTTCGACCAGCAAGCGCGTGGCCGCCGCCGTGGCGGTGACGGCCAGTTCGGCATCGAAGGGTGGATCGATCAGCACCAGTTCGAACCGCGCCGCTGCGCTGCGTGCCATCCAGGCCATCGCGTCGGCACGTTCGACGCGCAAGGCGGTCGCGTCGAGCCGCTGGCGCGATTCACGCAAGCTGTCCACCAGCACCGGGTCGTTCTCCAGCAGCAGCACTTCAGCGGCACCGCGCGAGGCGGCCTCGAAACCCAGCGCACCGCTGCCTGCAAAGGCGTCCAGCACGCGCCAACCGCTCAGGTTCTGACCCAGCCAGTTGAACAGCGTCTCGCGCACGCGGTCGGGCGTGGGGCGCAAGCCGGGGCGGTCGGCGACCGGTAGCTTGCTGCGTTTCCACAGGCCACCGATGAGCCGCACCTCGCCCAGGTGCTGGGTGGCCGGCTTGATCACCTTGCGGGTGGACTTGGGGTCGCGGCCGTCGGCCTGGGGGTGGGCTTTGCTCATCAGATCCGTACCGGTATGCCGTCACGCGCCATCAGCGCCTTGGCCTGGCCAACGGTGAATTCACCGTAGTGGAAGACGGTGGCGGCCAGCACCGCGTCGGCACCGCCGAGGCGGATGCCTTCGGACAGGTGCTCCAGCGCGCCGACACCGCCCGAGGCGATGACCGGCACCGGCACCGTGTCGCTCACCGCGCGGGTCAGCGCCAGGTCGAAGCCGATCTTGGTGCCGTCGCGGTCCATGCTGGTCAGCAGGATTTCGCCAGCGCCGTGCTCGGCCATCTGCCGCGCCCAGGCCACGGCGTCGAGATGGGTGTTCTGACGGCCGCCGTGGGTGTAGACGTCCCAGCCCGGGCCCTTGCTGGCCAGGTCCTCACCCACGCGCTTCTTCGCATCGATGGCCACGACGATGCATTGCGCGCCATATTTGTCCGACGCCGCGCGGATGACCTGCGGGTTGGCCACCGCCGCCGAATTGAAGCTGACCTTGTCAGCCCCGGCGTTGAGCAGACGCCGCACGTCTTCCACGGTGCGCACGCCGCCGCCCACGGTCAGCGGAATGAAGACCTGCGAGGCCACGGCTTCGATGATGTGCAGGATGAGGTCGCGGCCGTCGCTGGTGGCGGTGATGTCGAGAAAGGTCAGCTCGTCAGCGCCCTGCTCGTTGTAGCGGGCGGCGATTTCCACCGGGTCGCCGGCGTCGCGCAGTTCGACGAAGTTGACGCCCTTGACAACGCGGCCCTCGGTGACGTCGAGACAGGGAATGATGCGTTTGGCGAGCATGGTGGCGAGGGTCCGGACGATCTAGAGATTATCCCGCCCCCTAGTCCAGGGGTGCCGGGGATGAGAAGCGGCACGGCACGACGTATGCTGTTGTCGAAGAACCGTCCTTCGCCAAACTAGGAGATCATCGTCATGCGTCTTGCGCCGATCATTGTTGCGGCCGCCGCCGCACTGGCCTTGGCCTCGCCGGCCATCGCAGTCACCACGGTCTACACGGCCACGCTCAGCGGCCCGAACGAGTCGCCGCCGAACACGTCGCTCGCAACCGGTTCTGCGCTCGTCAGCCTTGACGATGTGGCGCTGTCGGTCGCTGTCCACGTCACCTTTGCCGACCTTGCGGCCTCAGCGACGGCTGGGCACATTCACTGCTGCACGTCGGTGGCTGGTACCGGTACAGTGGGCGTGTTCCTCGGCTTCACCGGCTTTCCGGCGGCAACGACTGGCACCTATGACAACTCGTTCACGTTGTCTGGGTCGAGCTTCTCCACCTTGCTGGCGGGCATAGATGCCGGCAAGGCCTACGTCAACCTGCACAACAGTGTCTATCCCGATGGCGAGATCCGCGGTTTTCTGGCGCCCGTCCCAGAGCCCGAGACCTACGCGTTGATGCTGGTAGGATTGGCTGTGGTGGGCGCAGCCACCCGCAGACGGAGCATGCGGCGCTGAGGGCGCCGGCGCCAGGGACGTCTCTGGCGCCTGTCAACTCGCCAGTTCGTCGGCACGCGCTTGCGCCTCGGCGAAGTCAAGGTCACCGCTGTAGATCGCGCGGCCGCAGATCACGCCTTCGATGCCTTCGTCCTCCACCGCGCAGAGCTGCTCGATGTCCGCCAGGGAGCCGAGGCCGCCGGATGCAATGACGGGGATCGACAAGGACTGGGCCAGCTTCACCGTGGCTTCGATGTTGATGCCAGTGAGCATGCCGTCGCGGCCGATGTCGGTATAGACGATCGAATCGACGCCCCAGTCCTCGAACT
>JANMZP010000076.1:0-47673 GCA_031383435.1 Betaproteobacteria bacterium
ACGCTTCCATCATGCCGCAGATCACTTCGGGCAATACAAATGCGCCAACGATCATGATCGCGGAAAAAGCAGCCGACATGATTCTTTCCAGCATCCAGGTCAGGAAGGGGCAGGCTTGAATTCGCGATTGCCGCTTTAGGCTGCTTGCTGACCTTGGTATTCGGATGTCGAGCGGCGGTTCCTGGCCGGGAGGAGCCATCCAGCAACTCTATGCCTCAACCGCCTCAGATTCGGTCAGTCGCTTGCGCCCACCCGGCATGAAACGAAACCGGCGCAGTTCCTGTCCACGCGCCTGGCATCCCATCGGATCGGCTGCTGAGCGGCCGATGGCGCAGGAATCAGGCTTGCTGTCCTTCCACCCTGCTGCCCCCACCCCCCCCCCGCGTGAGGGCGCGGCCGGGTGCGCCGCGGGGCGGTGCAACAGCCATCAAGCCGTGGGCAGGGTGTGCCCCTTGAACTGCTCGCGCAGCTTGTTCTTCTGCATCTTGCCCGTCGCGCCCAGGGGAATGGCGTCGACAAAAATCACGTCATCGGGCGTCCACCACTTGGCGATCTTGCCGTCGAAGAAGGCCAGCAGTTCCTCGCGCGTGAGCTCGACACCGGGCTTCTTCATCACCACCAGCAGCGGGCGTTCGTCCCACTTGGGGTGGAAGGCCGCGATGCAGGCGGCCATGGCCACGCCGGGGTGGGCCATGGCGATATTTTCCAGGTCGATGCTGCCGATCCATTCGCCGCCGCTCTTGATCACGTCCTTGCTGCGGTCGGTGATCTGCATGTAGCCGTCGGCGTCGATGCGGGCCACGTCGCCGGTCGGGAACCAGCCGTCCACCTGCGGGTTGCCGCCCTCTCCCTTGAAGTACTGGTCGATGATCCAGGGCCCCTTGACCAGCACGTCGCCCGAGGTCTCGGTGCCCCAGGGCAACTCCGCCCCGTTCTCGTCGACGATCTTCATGTCCACGCCGTAGACCGCGCGGCCCTGCGTGGCCATCACGCCGTACAGCGCCGCCTTGTCCAGGCCGACGTGCACCGGTTTGAAGGCGGCCACGGTGCCCACCGGGCTCATCTCGGTCATGCCCCAGGCGTGCAGCACGCGCACGTCGTAGTCGTCGCCGAACTTGCGCAACATGGCCGGCGGGCAGGCTGAACCGCCAATCACGGTGCGGCGCATGGTGCTGAATTTCAGGCCGCTGCTTTCGACATAGGCCAGCAGCGCCTGCCACACCGTGGGCACGCCGGCCGACACGGTGACCTTCTCGCTTTCGAACAGCTCGTACAGGCTCTTGCCGTCCAGCCCGGCACCGGGGAAGACCAGCTTGGCACCGTTCATGCAAGCGGCATAGGGCAGGCCCCAGGCGTTGACGTGGAACATCGGCACCACCGGCAGGATGCTGTCGTTGGCCGACACGCTGAGCGCGTCCGGCATGCTGATGGCGAAAGTGTGCAGCACCGTGCTGCGGTGGCTGTACAGCACGCCCTTGGGGTTGCCGGTGGTGCCGCTGGTGTAGCAAAGAGAAGACGCGGTGTTCTCGTCGAAGGTCGGCCAGGTGTAGTGGTCGTCCTGCGCTTCCAGCAAGTCCTCGAAGCACAGCAGGCCGGGCACTTTGGCGGCGTCGGCGGGCATGTGGGCGCGGTCTGTCATGGCCACGAAGTGTTGGACGGTCTTGGTGCGCCCGGCGACGGCCTGGATCAGGGGCCAGAAGGTCAGGTCGAAGAACAGCACCTGGTCTTCGGCGTGGTCGGCGATGTAGACGATCTGGTCGGGGTGCAGGCGCGGGTTGAGCGTGTGCAGCACCGCGCCGCTGCCGCTGACGGCGTAGTACAGCTCCATGTGGCGGTAGCCGTTCCAGGCCAGCGTGGCCACCCTTTCGCCCTGCTGCACGCCTAAAGCGGTGACGGCCTTGGCCAGGCGGCGCGAACGCGCGGCCATTTCTTTGTAGGTCTCGCGGTGGATGTCGCCTTCAACGCGGCGTGACACCACGACCTGTTCGCCGTGGTGACGTTCGGCGTGCACGATCAGGGAAGAAATCAGCAGCGGCTGCTGCATCATTTGGCCGTTCATGGGGCTGTCTCCGAGGGGGTCAGTGATGGCACCATTCTGATGGCGCGGCCCACCGCAGCAGTTCGGGGGCTACCCGGGGCACAGCGCGCTGCTCAAGCTTCGCGCTGGCGGGCCGAAAACCCGCTGAGCCCTTCCCCTACCTATGCCCACCTTCATCCATCGGTTGCTTTGGCAGCGCATCAGCACCCGCTTGGGCTTGGCGTTCGGGGCTTTGCTGGCGGTGTCGCTGGTGGGGGTGGTGTTGGCCACCAGCCGGCTCAACGAATTGGCGCAGACCTATGCGCAACTGGTCGCCGACCAGTACGCGGTGGCCACGCAGGTGGAAACGGCCAGCCACAACGCCGACACCGCCGTGCGCAAGATGCTGGTGGTGGCGGCCTCGCCGCGCCAGGCCCGCGAGCAGGCGTATGCCGCCATTGACGTTTCGAATGCGCTGCTCGACCGCGCGCTGGACGGCCTGCGCGGCCGCTCCATCGACGGCGACCAGGGTGCCACCGCAGCCGCCGTGCTGCAGCGCTTGCAGGTCTACCGCCAGGCCTACATCGACACCGCCGACCTGGTCGAGGCCGATGACCTGCTGGCCGCCCGCACCCTGATCGGCGAGCGCGTCGAGCCGGCGCTGAACGGCCTGGCCGAAGCACTGGCCGCGTTGGCCGGCCGCCAGCATGCGGCCTACACGCGGCAGTCCGGGGCCCTGCAAGCACGCATCGTCCGCGACCGCCAGCTGTTGTGGGCGCTGAGCGGCGCAGCGCTGGCGCTGGGCGGCCTGCTGTCCTGGGGCGTGGCGCGCAGCATCGTGCGGCCGCTGCAAAAGGCCGAAGCGGGCGGCCTGCTGCTGGCCCAGGGTCAATATCAGCACCGCCTGGCGGTGAGCGGTGTTGATGAAGTCAGCCGCGTGTCGGGCGTGCTGAACACCTTGGCGCAGGCGGTGTCCGAACGCGAACAGCAACTGCTGCGCATGGTGCACACCGACCACCTCACCGGGCTGGCCCAGCGCCCCCGCTTTCTGGCTGAAGCGCACGACAGGCTGGCCGCGTTGCGCCCCACGGGCGGCCAGGCCTTGCTGGTTTGCGTGGACGTGGACCGCCTGAAGCATGTCAACGCGGTGCTGGGCTTTGACGCGGGCGACGCGGTGCTGAAGCACGCTGCGCAGCGGCTGCAAGACCTGTTCGGTGACACCGCCCTGACCGGCCGCCTGGGTGGCGGCACCTTCGTGCTGCTGCTGCCGCTGGAAGGCGGTGCCGACAGCGCCGCCGTGGGCCTGCGCACCCAGCAGGCCCTTGAGTACCCGTTGGACTGGCGCGGCAACAGCGTGGACCTGGCGGTCACGGTGGGCATGGCACTGTTCCCGCAGCACGCTGACGCCGCCGAATCGCTGCTGCGCAAGGCCGAGCAGGCCATGTTCGAGGGCAAGCGCCAGCACCTGTCGCCGCTGCTGCACAGCCCTTCGACGGAGGCCTCGCGGCGGTCGCAGCTGAGCCTGCTGTCGGACCTGCAGACGGCCATACAGGACGGCCAGTTGCGCCAGTTCCTGCAGCCCAAAGTTTCGCCGCATGACGGCCGCGTGTTAGGCGCCGAAGCCCTGGTGCGCTGGGAACACCCGAAGCGCGGCTGGCTGCCGCCCAGCGATTTCATCCCCTTCGCCGAGGCCAGCGGGCGCATCCGACAGGTGACGCAATGGATGCTGGAGCAGGCGGTGCAGACCCTGGCCCGCTGGCAGCAACGGGGCTGGGACTTGACGCTGGCCATCAACGTTTCCACGCTGGACCTGCAAGACGCCACGCTGGCCCACCGCGTGGCCGCCACGCTGCGGCAGCACGGCGTGCTGCCGCAGCGCCTGCAACTGGAGTTGACCGAAACCGGCCTGATGGCCAGCGGGCCCGACCCGGTGCAGATGCTGCATGCCCTGCACGCGGTGGGCGTGGGCTTGTCGATCGACGACTTCGGCACCGGGCATTCTTCGCTGGCTTACCTGCAGCGGCTGCCGGTGAACGAATTGAAGATCGACCGCAGCTTCGTGGACGGCGTGGACGGCGACGCGCGGCGGCAGTCGCTGCTGCGCGCCATCGTCGACATGGGCCACAGCCTGGGTCTGGAAGTGACCGCCGAGGGCGTTGAAACGGCGGCTGAGATGGCCGTGTTGCAACAGGCCGGCTGTGATCTGGTGCAGGGCTATCGGGTTGCCAAGCCGATGGCCACGGCGGCCTTTATGGGCTGGTATGCCGAGCGCGCGGGGGCGGTTGGGGTCAACTCAAAAGCAGCGCAGCCAGCCGGTCCTGTCGTTCAACCGGCCGCTGCACCGGCATCTGCGTGAGTTCGCCGTCGCGCACACCGGGTACGGGGCCCGCAGCCAGTTGAACAGCGTCGCGTCGCTCCGCGTCCATCGTCACCAGCAGCCTGGCGTGTCTGACCAGCAGCGTGTTCACGGCGTTGGCGCGCCGGCCTCGAACCAGCGCTTGATGAGGGCGCGTTCGGCGTCGGTGATGGCGGTGGCGTTGTTCATCGGCATGGCCTTCAACACCACCGTTTGTTGGTAAACGGCTTGTGCGTGCTGCTGGATCAGTTCGGGGGTATGCAGCATCACGTTCTTCTGCATCACCTGGGCGTTGTGGCACAGCACGCAGCGCGCATCGACCACCGCCTTCACATCGGCCAGCGTGACCTTGGCGGGTGGCTGCGAAGTGGGCGGGGCGGGCGGCTGTGGCGCCGGAGCCAGCCACACGGCCAGTCCCAGCAGGGCGGCCACGCCGGCAGCGGCGTATTCCCAAGGTACACGCTGGCCGGCCACCAGCGCCTTGTGGCGGGCCACGAAGCTGTGGCGGATCAGCGAGCCGGCCAGCATCAGCAGCACCAGCACCAGCCAGTTGTGCTTGGCCTGGTAGAGCCAGCCGTAGTGGTTGCTGAGCATGGCCGCCAGCACCGGCAGCGTGAAGTAGGTGTTGTGCACGCTGCGCTGCTTGGCGCGCTGGCCGTGGATGGGGTCCACGGCCTCACCGGCGCGCATCTGCGCAATGACCTTGCGCTGCCCGGGAATGATCCAGAAGAAGACGTTGGCGCTCATCGCGGTGGCCAGCATGGCACCCACGATCAGGAAGGCCGCGCGGCCGGCGAACAGCTGGCAGGCGGCCCACGACGCTGCCACGACGGCCAGCAAGACCAGCCCGGCCACGGTTGAATCGCCACCCACCTGACCCTTGTTGCGCTCGCCCACCCGCCGGCAGATCTGGTCGTAGACCACCCAGAAAGCCGCCAGGAAGACCAGCGCCGTCGCCACCGCTGCGCTGGGCGACCAGTCGTGCACCTGCTTGTCGATGAGGAAGTTGCTGGCGTTGAACAGGTAGAGCACCGTGAACAGCGCGAAGCCGGTCAGCCAGGTGGAATAGCTTTCCCAGAAGAACCAGTGCAGGTGGTCGGGAATGGTCTTGGGTGCCACCGCGTACTTCTGCGGGTTGTAGAAACCGCCGCCGTGCACGGCCCACAGTTCACCGCCCACGCCCTTCTCCTTCAGTGCCGGGTCGGTGGGCGGGGTCAGGCTGAAGTCGAGGAAGACGAAGTAGAAGGACGAGCCGATCCAGGCGATGGCCACGATGACGTGGGCCCAGCGCAGCAGCAGGTTCAGCCAGTCGAGGATGTAGATGTCCATCGGTCGTTTGCTCGGGGCCGCTCAGGAACCGCGGTAGGTGCTGTAGCTGTAGGGGCTGACGAGCAGGGGCACGTGGTAATGGCCGGCGGCGTCGGCGATGCCGAATTCCAGTTGCACCACATCGATAAAAGGCGGTTCGGGCAATTGCAGGCCGCGTGCACGGAAGTAGGGCGCCACCTCGAACAGCAACCGGTAGGTGCCGATGGCCATGTGGGCGGCGTCCAGCAGCGGGCCATCGGCACGGCCTTCGGCGTTCAGCACCAACTGCTTCAAGGCGACAGGGCCGCCGGCCTCGACTTTCTGCAAGGTGACACGCATGCCGGCAGCCGGGCAGCCGTGCGCGGTGTCCAGGACGTGGGTGCTGAGGTGGCCCATGGATTGCTGTTCTCGAATGAAGTGGCGGCGCGGTGCGCGCTGCGGTCCGGGATTATTCTCGACCCCCACGCAAGAACGCGGCCACGCCTGCCTTTGCCACCATGACCGAATTGCCCGACTTGCACCGCCCCAGCTACCCCCGTGACCTGCGCGGCTACGGCCGCAACCCGCCGCACGCGCAATGGCCTGACGGCGCGCGCATCGCGCTGCAGTTCGTCTTGAATTACGAAGAAGGCGGCGAGAACAACCCGCTGCACGGCGACGCCACCAGCGAGACCTTCCTGTCGGAACTGGTCACCGCGCAAGCCTATGAAAACCGCCACATGACGATGGAGTCGATGTACGAATACGGCTCGCGCGCCGGGGTGTGGCGCCTGCTGCGTGAATTCGACCAGCGCGGCCTGCCGCTGACCGTCTTCGGCGTGACTTCGGCACTGCAGCGCTACCCCGAATTGCTGGATGTCTTCCTGGCGCGCGGTGATGAAATCGCCAACCACGGGCTGCGCTGGATTCACCACCAGCACATGCCCGAAGCCACCGAGCGCCAGCACATCGCCATCGCCACGCAGCAGCTCAAAGACCTGTGCGGCGCGGCCTGGACCGGTGGCTGGTACACCGGCCGCGACAGCCCCAACACCCGCCGCCTGGTGGTCGAGCAGGGCGGCTACGCCTACGACAGCGACTACTACGGCGACGACCTGCCGTTCTGGCTGAGCGTGCAGAAAAGCGATGGCACGCCCGGCACCGAAGGGCCCGGCCCTCATCACGCCGCGCACCTGGTGGTGCCCTATTCGCTGGACACCAACGACATGCGTTGTGTGCAGGCCCAGGGCTTCAACACCGGCGACCACTTCTACACCTACCTGCGCGACAGCTTCGACGCGCTGTACGCCGAAGGCGACCCGGCCGGCCTGGACAGGCCCAAGATGATGAGCGTGGGCATGCACTGCCGCCTGCTCGGCAAGCCCGGGCGCATCGCTGCCCTGCAGCGCTTTCTGGACCATGTGCAAAGCCGCAAAGACGTGTGGATCTGCCGCCGCATCGACATTGCGCAGCACTGGAAGGCCACCCACCCGTATGACGCCGCCACCGCTTTCGTCTGGCGCTGAACGAGGCAAGATATGCTGACGCTGCAACAACTGAACGAAGCGCCACCGGCCGAATTCGTCGCGCTGCTGGACGGCACTTACGAACACTCGCCTTGGGTGGCCGAAACCGCCGCCGCGCAGCGCCCTTTCGGCTCGCTGGCCGGGCTGAAACACGCGCTGGCCAGCGCCGTGCGGCAGGCCCCGCGCGCGCAGCAATTGGCCTTGATCCGCGCCCACCCGGAACTGGCCGGCAAGGCCATGGTCAGCCAGACACTGACGGCAGCCAGCACCAACGAACAGAAGACCTCGGGCCTGACCGATTGCAGCCCGGCGGAATTCGCGCGCATCCAGCAATTGAATGCCGACTACAACGCGAAGTTCGGCTGGCCTTTCATCCTGGCGGTGCGCGGACCCAATCCCAAGAAGGACGGGCTGGGCCTGCGCCGTAGCGAGATCATCGCCACCTTCGCGCGCCGCCTGGCCGGCCCCGCCGACTTCGAATTCGCCGAGGCGCTGCGCAACATCCACCGCATTGCCGAAATCCGTTTGAACGACACATTCGGCGTGGTGCCCAGGCTCGGGCAAAAGGTCTGGGACTGGGCTGAGATGCTTGCCGTGCACAGCGACCCGGGCTTCAAGGAAGCCGGCCAGTTGACGGTGACTTATATGACTGCCGCACACCAGGCCTGCGCCGCGCAACTGCAAACCTGGATGCACGACTGCGGCTTTGATGAGGTGGACATCGACGCTGTCGGCAATGTCGTCGGCGTGTATTTCGGCAGCGATCACGGCAGCGGTCACAGCAGCGATCGCGGCAGCAACCCGCAACCCCGCCGCCTGCTCACCGGCAGCCATTACGACACCGTGCGCAACGGCGGCAAATACGACGGCCGGCTGGGCATTCTGGTGCCCATGGCCATCGTGGCCGAGTTGCACGCCCAGGGCCGCCGCCTGCCCTTTGGCTTCGAGGTCGTCGGCTTCGCCGAAGAAGAAGGCCAGCGTTACAAGGCCACCTTCCTGGGCAGCGGTGCGCTCACCGGCCATTTCGACCCGGCCTGGCTGGACCAGCAGGATGCCGACGGCATCCCCATGCGCCGCGCTATGCAGGCCGCCGGCCTGCCCGCCACGCTGGCAGCCATCACTGCCTTGCAACGCGACCCGGCGCGCTACCTGGGCTTCGTCGAAGTCCACATCGAACAAGGCCCGGTGTTGAACGAGATCGACCTGCCGTTGGGCGTGGTCACCTCCATCAACGGCAGCCTGCGCTACCTGGGCGAAGTCACCGGCACCGCCAGCCACGCCGGCACCACGCCGATGGACCGCCGCCGCGACGCCGCCTGCGCGGTGGCCGAGTTGGCGCTGTATGTTGAAAAGCGCGCCACCGCCGTACCCGATGTCGTTGCAACCGTCGGCATGTTGAACGTGCCATCGGGCAGCATCAACGTCGTGCCCGGCCGCTGCCAGTTCAGCCTGGACCTGCGGGCCACGACGAACGCCGCGCGCGACGAACTGGGTGCCGATGTGCGCGCCGAACTGCAATGCATCTGCAGCCGCCGGGGCGTGGCTTTCACGCTGGAACAGACACTGGCCGCATCGGCCGCGCCCAGCGCAGCGGCCTGGCAGCAGCGTTGGGAGGCTGCCGTGCTGGCACTCGGCCTGCCGGTCTTCCGCCTGCCCAGCGGGGCCGGGCACGACGCCATGAAGCTGCACGAGGTGATGCCGCAGGCCATGCTCTTCCTGCGCGGTGGCAATTCGGGCATCAGCCACAACCCGCTGGAAAGCATCACCGTCGACGACACCGAACTGTGTGTCGCGGCCTTCATGAACCTGCTGGAAGGCTTGGCCCTGGAATGACCGACCACGAACGAATCGACACCTGGATTGCTGCGCACTTCGATGAAGAAACGCGCTTCCTGCAGGCCCTGGTGCAGGTGCCCACCGACACCCCGCCGGGCAACAATGCGCCGCACGCCGAGCGCACCGCCGAATTGCTGGCCGGCATGGGTTTGTCGGCCGAAAAGTACGCCGTGCCGGCGGCCGACGTGCAGGCCTACGGGCTGCAGTCCATCACCAATCTCATCGTGCGCCGCCACTATGGCGATGGTGGCCCGACCATCGCGCTGAATGCCCACGGCGACGTGGTGCCACCGGGCGAAGGCTGGACCCACGGCCCCTACTCGGGCGACATCGAAGACGGCAAGCTCTACGGCCGCGCTGCCGCCGTCAGCAAGAGCGATTTCGCCAGCTTCACCTTTGCCGTTCGCGCACTCGAGTCCCTCGGCCTGCCGCTGAAGGGTGGTGTCGAATTGCACTTCACCTACGACGAAGAATTCGGCGGTGAACTGGGCCCGGGCTGGTTGCTGCAGCAGGGTTTGACGAAGCCTGACTTGCTGATTGCCGCCGGCTTCAGCTACCAGGTCGTCACCGCGCACAACGGCTGTTTGCAGCTGGAAGTCACGCTGCACGGCCTGGCCTCGCACGCGGCCTACCCGCACACCGGCGTGGACGCGCTGCAGGCCGCGACGAAACTGCTGACGGCGCTGTACGCCTACAACGACGTGCTGCGCACGCGGCTGTCCCAAGTGCAAGGCATCACGCACCCGTACTTGAACGTCGGCCGCATCGAAGGCGGCAGCAACACCAACGTCGTGCCCGGCAAGGTGGTGCTGAAGCTGGACCGCCGGATGATTCCGGAGGAAGACGCCGCAGCGGTCGAAGCCGAAGTGCGCGCCTTGATCGAGATCACCGTGGCGCAGAGCCCCGGCATCCGTTTGGAGATCAAGCGCCTGCTGCTGGCGCAGTCGCTGCAGCCGCTGCCGGGCAACGCCGCGCTCCTGGCGGCCATCCAGAAACACGGCCTGGAAGTTTTCGGTGAGCCCATCCCCGAATCGGGCACCCCGCTGTACACCGACGTGCGCCTGTATGGCGCGCACGGTGTGCCCGCCGTCATCTACGGCGCCGGCCCGCGCACCGTGCTGGAAAGCAATGCCAAGCGGGCCGACGAACACATCATGCTGAGCGATCTGCGGGGCGCGACAAAAGTCATCGCGCGCACGCTGCTGGACCTGTTGCGCTGATCAGCGCAGTGCGCGCCACCGCATGGCGACCCATGCCAAACCGGCGACAAGCAGCAAGGCGCTGGTGGGTTCGGGCACGCTGGCGATGAAGCCGTGGGTGTTGCCATTGGCGTCGGTGTAGCTGCCAACCACCACACCGGCTTCATTGATGCCCTGGGCCGTGGTGTTCGCCGCGCCAGCCACCGAGAAAGTCTCGAAGCCATTGGCCACCGTGCCGACGAGACTGACGGTGCCGATCCAGCCGGCGATCAGCCCGGCATCGGTGATGTCGCGAAAGCGCGGGTTCGGCAGGCCGGCTGCCGTCGGGTAGAAAGTGGTGACGGCCGTGTTCGCGTCGTACAGCACGCCACCTCGGTCGGCGGGTACGTTGCTCGTCACGCTGCCCGTCACCAAGCCCGATGAATTCGCGCCCTGCAGAATCATGAAGGTTGTCCCCGGGTCGACCGGCACCAGCGTCAGTACCGAGGTGTTGCGGTCCAGCACGAAACCGCCGCCCAGGGAGACGCCGGCGTAGTAGCCGGTGGCGTAGCGGCCGTCGGCCGAGATGTGCCGAACCTGGGTGAAGTTGGCACCGGCCACCGCCACGGGCGTGTAGGTGCCGGCCTCGTACAGAAAGCCGGTGGCGTTGCCGTTGGGGTCGGTGACGCTGCCCACGACGATGCCGCTGTCGCTCACGCCCAGGGCGCTGGGTGTCAGACCCAGGTAGGTGGG
Source organism: Betaproteobacteria bacterium (assembly GCA_031383435.1). GTDB lineage: Bacteria > Pseudomonadota > Gammaproteobacteria > Burkholderiales > Burkholderiaceae_C > Rubrivivax. The sequence continues at coordinate 10,954 of JANMZP010000076.1, forward strand.
CAGGAAGTTGGCCACGCCGCCGCTGTAGACGAAGCCGCCCAGATTGGTGTTGCCCACCAGTTGGCCGGTGTTCGTGATGTCCCACAGGTCGGTGCGGGTTGCGCCCGGGATGTCGAAAGCTGTGGCCGTATAGGCTGCCATGGCCGGTAGCGTGGCGGTGGTGGCAGCCGCGCCGATCAGCAACTGCAAGCTCATGCGAACGGTGGTCTTCATCGGTGCTCCTGTTTGAGCTGGGTTGGGGTCATGCGACGGCGGACGGCCACGTTTCGTCATCGCTGCGCTGCCCATCGGATGAACATTAGCATTGGCAGTGGTGCCCCGCTTCGGCAAGTCGATGGATCACCCGCGCGCGACCTTTGCCGTTGAGCCCTGCCATGGGGCTTCATGCCATAAAGTGGTGCGCGCCGACCGAAGCCTTGCGAGCACGGAACTTGCGCTCTGCGCTGGCAAACGTTTTCAACATCCCGTTCCCGGAGACCCGATGAAGCCCTTGTTCACCCTGATCCAGCGCCCCACCCTGATCGCTGCCGCCGCCCTGCTGCTGGCTCCGGCCCTGTCGCTGGCCCAGACCGTCACGCCGATCAAGTTCCAGCTCGACTGGCGCTTCGAAGGCCCGGCCGCGCTGTTTCTGCAATCCAGCGCCAAGGGCTACTACAAGGCCGCTGGCCTGGACGTGACCATCGACGCCGGCAACGGCAGCGGCGGCACCGTCACCCGGGTGGCTTCGGGCACCTACGACATGGGCTTCGCCGACCTGGCCGCGCTGATGGAATTCCACGCCAACAACCCCGACGCGCCGAACAAGCCGGTGGCCATCATGGTGGTCTACAACAACACGCCGGCGGCGGTGTTGACGCTGAAGAAGAACGGCATCAGCAAGCCCGCCGACCTGAACGGCAAGAAGCTGGGCGCGCCGGTTTTCGACGCCGGCCGGCGCGGTTTCCCGGTCTTCGCCAAGGCCAACAACGTGACCGGCGTGCAGTGGACCAGCATGGACCCGCCGCTGCGCGAAACCATGCTGGTGCGTGGTGACATCGACGCCATCACCGGCTTCAGCTTCACTTCGCAGCTGAACCTGGAAGCGCGCGGCGTGAAGCCCGAAGACATCGTCGTCATGCCCTTCAGCACCTACGGCGTGAAGCTCTACGGCAACGTGATCATCGCCAGCCCCAAGCTGCTGAAAGAAAACCCGGCGGCGGTCAAGGCCTTCCTCAGCGCTTTCGTCAAGGGTGCCAAGGAAACCATGGCCAAGCCCGACGAGGCCATCGCCACCGTGAAAGCGCGCGACGGCATCATCGACGTGGCGCTGGAAACCCGCCGCCTGAAGATGGCCATCGATTCGGTGGTGGCCAGCCCCGACGCGCGCGCTGAAGGCTTCGGCCAGGCCGTACCTGGGCGTCTGGCGCTGATGGCATCACAGGTCAGCGACGCCTTCACCACCAAGACACGCGTCGACCCGGTGGCGGTGTGGAACCCGGCTTTCCTGCCCAGCACGGCCGAATTGAACGTGCTGCCGGCACCGGCCAAGAAGTAAGGCCAGGCCTGCCGCCGCACGGGCTTTTTTACGGCAATCGGTACGCCAGTTGCAGCATCACGGCCGCATCACCGAGCATGTGCAGTTCCACCGAGGTGCTCCTGGTGAACTGCCAGCCGGTGGACAGCACCGCGCCGGGCGAGAAGCCGCCCACGTTCAACGGCACCTTGTTCTTGTACTTGCCGACATAGCCGTACAGCAGGCCGGCCGACCACTGCGCGTTCCATTGCGGCACGCCCCAGATGCCGTCGTGGTGCTGGCCGACATAAACGTAAGCGCTGGGTTGGCCGAAGGAATTTCTGAAGTACGCTGCACCCACGATGCGGCCGTCATCGCGCTGGCGCTCGATGCCCAGCGCATAGACGTGTTTGTGTTCAGGACTGGGCCTGAAATGGCCCGTGACGGGCGACACCATCAGCCGGTAGCTGCCGGGGTCGTCGAAGATGTTGAAATTCCAGTCGTAGGCCCTCGCGGTGGCGGGGCTGGTCAGCGCAGCAACGGCAGCAACGGCGATGCAAATGAAAAAAAACGGCCTCTCGGGCCGGTGGGTCAGGTAACGCATGCGGCGCATTGTGGCGGCTTTCGTGTGCCTGCTTGCCAGCGCTTTGTGCGGATGTTCCTGGTTGGACGTGAAGCAGCGCGAATGGGCGCTGCGGCCGACGCCGGGGCGGCCGATGGCTTACGCCGAAGGTGGGCAGGGTCTGCAAGACGCTTTCAGGCCGGGCGACCAACGCTGGATGGTCACCGTGCCGGGCCTGGACGACGACCGCGGCCGCAGCCAGCAACTGGCGCTGTGGTGGCTGCCGCAGCCCGACGCCGATGCGCCCACGCTGCTCTACCTGCACGGCACGTTTCGCAATCTGTACGAGAACCTGCCCAAGATCCAGGCGCTGAGACTGGCCGGCTTCGCCATCGTCGCGGTGGACTACCGCGGCTGGGGCGACAGCACGCCCATCGTGCCCTCGGAGGCCACCATCTCGGCCGATGCGCGCGTGGCCTGGGCCGAACTGGTGCGACGCCAGCCCACACCGGGCCGCCGCGTCATCTACGGCCATTCGATGGGCACGGCCACGGCGGTGTCGCTGGCCAGCACGCTGCACGTGAATGCCGACTACGGCGCGCTGGTGCTGGAATCGGCCTTCACGCGCCTGCCCGATGTGGCCGAATCGGCCGGCTTCTGGGGCCGCGTGGGGGCTGCCGTCACCACCCTGGAATTCGATTCGCTGTCGCGCATCAGCCGGGTCGACGCGCCGCTGCTGATGCTGCACGGCGCGCTGGACCGCACCGTGCCCATTGACCTGGGCCAGCGCCTGCGCGAAGCCGCGCCGCGTGGTGTGCGCTGGGTGCCGTTTGCCAATGGCACGCACAGCGACCTGCAAAAAGAAGCCCCCGAGCTGTACCAGAACACCTTCAAGGCACTGATCGAGCGCTTGCCTCGGCCGCTTGAGCCGGCCTCCGAACCGCCGCTGAAACCACCCCGACCATGACCGCCTTTGTCGACTTCCGCAACGTGTGGCTGGCCTACAACGACGAGCTTCTGGCCCAGGGGCAATTTGCGGTGGAAGACATTTCCCTGCAGGTGGAGAAAGGCGAATTCATCGCCATCGTCGGGCCCAGCGGTTGTGGCAAAAGCACCTTCATGAAGCTCACCACCGGGCTGAAGATGCCCAGCAAGGGCAGCATCCACATCGGCGGCCAGGCGGTGACCGGGCCGCTGAAGATCAGCGGCATGGCCTTCCAGGCACCCAGCCTGTTGCCCTGGCGCACGACCATAGCCAACGTGCTGCTGCCGCTGGAAATCGTCGAGCCCTACCGCACGCATTTCAAGTCCAAGCGCAAGGCATACGAAGCCAAGGCGCGCGACCTGTTGAAGAGCGTGGGCCTGGGTGGCTATGAGGACAAATTCCCGTGGCAGCTTTCCGGCGGCATGCAGCAGCGCGCCAGCATCTGCCGCGCCCTGGTGCACGAACCGCAAATGCTGCTGCTCGACGAGCCTTTCGGCGCGCTGGACGCCTTCACCCGCGAAGAACTGTGGTGCACGCTGCGCGACCTGCAGGCGGCGCAGAAATTCAACGTCATCCTGGTCACCCACGACCTGCGCGAAAGCGTGTTTCTGGCCGACACGGTGTACGTGATGAGCCGCAGCCCCGGCCGTTTCGTCGTCAAACGGCACATTGATCTGCCGCGCCCGCGTGACCTGGAAGTGACCTACACGCCGCAGTTCACCGACATCGTCCACGAACTGCGCGGCCACATCGGTGCCGTCCGCAACACCATGGGCAAAACCAGTGCGGCGGTGTCGTCATGAGCGCCGCGCCGAAGTCCTTCATGAAATCGAAAACCTTCGAGCGCTGGTCACCCTTCATCCTGCTGCTGGCCATCCTGCTGCTCTGGCAGGTGGTGGTGGTGCTGTTCAAAATTCCGGATTTCATCTTCCCCAGCCCGTGGCAAATCGCCACGCAATTCACCGAGTTCGGTGGTCCGCTGCTGGAAGCCGCGTGGAAGACCTTTTGGGTGACCCTGCTGGGCTTCGCGCTGGCGATCGTGGTGGGCGTGCTGCTGGGCTTTCTGGTCGGCAGCAGCCGCGCGGCTTACGCAGCGCTGTACCCGCTGCTGGTCGGCTTCAACGCGGTGCCCAAGGCCGCCGTCGTGCCGATTCTGGTGGTGTGGTTCGGCATCGGCCTGGGGCCGGGCATCCTGACCGCCTTCCTGATCAGCTTCTTCCCCATCACCGTGAACATTGCCACCGGCCTGGCCACGCTGGAACCCGAACTGGAAGACGTGTTGCGCGTGCTGGGCGCCAAGCGCTGGGACGTGCTGGTGAAGGTCGGCCTGCCGCGTTCCATGCCCTACTTTTACGGCAGCCTGAAGATCGCCATCACGCTGGCTTTCGTGGGCACCGTGCTGGCTGAAATGACGGCCGGCGACAGCGGCATCGGCTACCTGATGCAAACGGCCGGCAGCCAGCAACGCATGCCACTGGCCTTCGCCGGCCTGGTCACCATCGGTGCGATGGCCATGGCCATGTACGAGCTGTTCAGCTGGGTGGAAAAGCGCACCACGGGCTGGGCGCACCGGGGGTCTCAGGGGCATTGAAGGGCAGCGTCGCTCTGGATGTAGCAACGTAAAATCAACGGTGCCTGCCCCTTGCTTCGGAGTTCAGCATGAGCCTCACCACGCTATCCAGTCGCGAGTTCAACCAGGACGTGAGCCGTGCCAAGCGGGCGGCCGACGAGGGCCCTGTGTTGATCACAGACAGAGGCGAACCGGCCTATGTGCTGTTGCGGCACGACGCCTATCGCAAGCTGTTGGGGCAGGGCCCGAGCCTGCTTGAGGCGCTGGCCATGCCGGGGGCTGAGGACATCGAGTTCGACATCCCGCCCCGTAGCAAGGTGCCCATGCGTGTCCTGGACCTGGGATGACTTACCTGCTGGGCACCAACGTACTGTCCGAAATGCGTCGTCAGGACAAGATGGACGTTCGCGTCAAATCATGGGCTGATGCCGTCGCCGTGGGCGACCTGTACCTGTCGGTCATCACGCTGCTGGAAATCGAACTCGGTGTGCTGTCTGTGTCACGCCGCGACAAGGCTCAAGCTGCGATCCTCCGCCGTTGGATCGACACCCGGGTCTTGCCGAGTTTTGCGGGCCGCATCCTGTCTGTCGACGCAACCGTTGTCCTGCGCTGCGCCCAGCTTCACGTGCCCGACCCGCGCCCAGAACTCGACGCGCTGATCGCGGCTACCGCCTTGGTTCACGGTCTGCAAGTTGTCACCCGCAATGTCGCCGACTTCCGGCCCATGGGTGTCAAGTTGTTGAATCCCTTGGACTGAAGCGCCGCTCATGACCGACGGCCAAAAACTCAAACACCTGCTGCGCGCCAACGAGGGGGCACGCGAAACCGTGGCCAAGGGCCGCCACCCTTTCGGCACGATTCTGGTGGTGGCCGATGGCGCGACCGTGCTGCTGGAACATGGCAATGTCGACACCGTGAACCGCGCCGAAGCCGTGTTGGCCCGCGTGGCGGCGGGACCGGTGTCTGAAGCAGAAGCCGAGATCGCGGCTTGGCATCGCGGGTTCTGGCAAACCGGCGCATGACATCACCCGGCTGGCGTGGCCACCTGTCGCTGAATTACCGCCGCACAGGCGACGGCAGCGCCGCCAGCCCGGCGCGCACCGTGGCGCACGACCGCCACGAAGGCCCGTTGCGGGTGCTGCAGCCGCTGTACCCCGAAGGCCCGGGCATTTGCCACCACGTGCTGGTGCACCCGCCGGGTGGCGTGGTGGGCGGCGATGAACTGCACATCGAAGCCACGCTGCAGCCCGGTGCCCACGCGCTGATCACCACCCCCGGCGCGACGCGCTTTTACCGCAGCGAAGGCCCGCAGGCGCTGCAGCAAACGCGGCTGCAACTGGCTGCTGGCGCGCGGCTGGAATGGCTGCCAATGGAAACCATCGTCTACAGCGCTTGCCGCGCCGACAACGCCCTGCGCGCCGAACTGGCGCCGGGTGCCGAAATGATCGGCTGGGACGTGCTGGTGCTGGGCCTGCCCGCTGCCAACCAACCCTTCGCCACCGGCTGTTACCGCCAGCACCTGGAAGTGCCCGGCATCTGGCTGGAACGCGCGCGCATCGCGGCCGACGACAACCAGCTGCTGCACGGCCCGCTGGGCTGGGCCGGCCACACCGTGCTGGCCACCCTGTGGTTCGCGGCCGGTGCACCGCTGCTGCCGGCGCAGCGTGAAACCTTGCTGGAAGCGGCGCGCGGCTGCATCGCCAGCAGCACGCTGGCGGCCACCGCCGGTGTCACGTCACCACACAGCAGCGTGCTGGTGTTGCGTGCGCTGGCCGGCCAGGCTGAAACGGCGATGCAACTGCTGGCCGCGGTGCGCGCCGCGTGGCGGCAGGTGGCCTGGGGTTTGGCTGCGGAACCGCCGCGTATCTGGCGGACGTGAAACCCGGGCAGGCCGTGCACGGCATGGACTGGGCCCGCCGTTATCCTCGACTGCATGTACGCACCGTTCTTCGGCCTCAGCAAGGAACCCTTCTCGATAGCGCCCGACCCGCGCTTTCTGTACATGAGCGAGCAGCACCGCGAGGCGCTGGCGCATTTGTTGTACGGCCTGGGCGGTGGCGGCGGCTTCGTGCTGTTGACAGGCGAAATCGGTGCCGGCAAGACCACGGTCTGCCGCTGCTTCCTGGAGCAGGTGCCCGCCACCTGTTCGGTGGCCTACATCTTCAACCCCAAGCTGACCGCCCACGAGCTGCTGCAGACGGTCTGCGCCGAGTTCGGCTTGCTGCCGGCTGCCGCTGCGGATGGGGATGGGGATGGGGATGGGGATGCACAAGGCAACGGCCCTGACGACCACCGCAGCATCAAGGCCCACGTCGATGCGCTGAACGCCTTCTTGCTGGCGTCGCACGCGCAGGGCCGGCAGGCGGTGCTGGTCATCGACGAGGCGCAGAGCCTCAGCGCCGACGTGCTGGAACAGTTGCGCCTGCTGACCAACCTGGAAACCACCGAGCGCAAGCTGCTGCAGATCGTGCTGATCGGCCAGCCTGAATTGCGCGACATGCTGGCGCGGCCTGAACTGGAACAACTGGCGCAGCGGGTGATCGCGCGCTACCACCTGGGCGCGCTGTCGGCGGCCGAGTCGCAGCAGTACATCCGCCACCGCATGGCCGTGGCGGGCACCGGCGCACAGATGCCTTTTGACGGGCCGGCGCTGGCCCGCATCCACACGCTGAGCCGGGGTGTGCCGCGGCGCATCAACCTGCTGGCCGACCGCGCCTTGCTGGGTGCCTATGCCCAGGGCCGGCAACGCGCCGACCGGCGCACGGTGGACCAGGCGGCGCTGGAGGTTTTCGGCGCGCGGCCGCAGCGTGCCGGTGTGCCGCGCGGGGCACTGCTTGCGGCCGGCGCACTGGTCCTGGTGCTGGGGGTCGCGCTGGGCTGGGTGCTGACGATGGGCTGGCCGGCGCAGACCACCGCCGTTGCGGCACCGATGGCCGCGTCTTCAGCCTCTTCATCGTCTGCGGCCGTGACAGCTGCATCAGCACCGGCAGCCACGGCGTCGGCGTCAGCGCCAGCGTCAGCCTCAGCGTCAGCGTCAGCGTCGGCATCGGCATCGGTGCCTGCAGCGGGCGGCCGCAGCGGGCTGCCGGCTGCGGCGGCTGTTGCACCGGCCGGTGGGCAGCCCGCTGCGGTGGCCGCACCCGCGCTGGACGACCCGGCGGCGCTGTTGGCCGCCGCCCAGCCGTCGCAAGCCACGGCCTGGCGTGAACTGGCCTTGCAGTGGCACGTGGCGGTGGGCGAGGGCGAGCCTTGCACCGCTGTCGCGCAGGCGCAGTTGGCTTGCCTGCGCAGCGCGTTGGGCGGCCTGCCCGTGGTGCGGCAATTGGCCCGCCCCGGGGTGCTGACGCTGCGCAGCGCCGACGGCCAGACCGTGTACGCCCAACTGCTGGCGCTGGGCGAGCGCAGTGCCACGCTGCAGGCCGGCAGCCAGCGCTTCGAGCTGACGCTGCCGGCGCTGGCCCGCGTCTGGCGCGGCGAATTCGCCACGCTGTGGCGCACGCCACCCGGCTGGCGCGCCGAAGCGGGGCCGCAGGGCGACGCCAAGCAGCGGGCCTGGGTGGCCGCCCAGCTGGCCGCCGCCGGCCAGGGTGGTAGTGCACCTCTGGCCGACCGCGTGCGTGCCTTCCAGGTGGCGCAGGGCCTGCCGCCCGACGGTGTGGCTGGCCCCTTGACCCTGATCGCCCTGATGCGCCTGACGGCCACCGGGGCCGCCGACGAGCCCCGTCTGGGCGCGACCCGCTGACCGACCGAGCCGCCCGCCATGTCCTACATCCTCGATGCGCTGCGGCGCGCCCAAGCCGAACGCGAACGCGGGCAGGTGCCCGGCCTGGAGGCCCGCACGCTGGTGCAGACGCCGCCACCCCAGCCGCCGCGCCGTGCGGCCGCCTGGTGGCTGGGCGGCGGCCTGGTGCTGGCGTTGCTGGTCACGGCCGCTGTGCTGGTCTGGCGTGGCAACGCAGCGCCCGCGCCGTCAACGGCGGCACGGCAGGCGCAAGCCGCGTCGACAGCCGCAGCGGTGTCGGCTGTGGCGGCGACATCGCCCGGCCCCTTGCCTGCACCACAACCGCCCATGGTGGTGGTCTCGGTGCCAACCGCGCCGCCGGCCTTGCCCGCGCCGCCGCTGGCACAGCCGGTCTACCCGGCCGCGTTGAACGCGCCGTTGCTATTGCCGTTGCCGCTTCCCGCAGCGGCCACCGCAGCGGCCACCGCAGCAGCCACCGCAGCGGCTCCCGCAGCAACGCCCGCGGTGCCCGGGCCGCCCGCCGGTGGTGTGCGGGCGGTGCAGCTGGCGCAGCTCAGCCCCGAACTGCGCCGCGAACTGCCTGCGCTGACCTTGGGCGGCGCGATCTGGTCCGACAACGCCGCCAGCCGCTTCGTCATCGTCAACGGCCAGGTGCTGCGTGAAGGGGATGCCGCGGCACCCGGCGTGCTGCTGGAGCGCATCGGCCCCAAGGCCGTCTTCCTGCGTTGGCGCGACTGGCGCCTCGAGGTGCCGATCTAGCCGCCGCGCGCCGCCAGGGCCACCCCTGCAAGCGGGGGTGACCGCCCGCGGCGCGCCAAGCAAGGGGCTGGCTTGAGGTGATACTTCTGTCGTGCAACCCGGTCTACACCAACGGATGGATGTTTTCGGCTCAGCGATGCGCTCGGCGATGGCCCCTTTCACCGGTCTGGTCTGGGGCATCGCGCTGCTCCTGGGCCCGCTTGCGCCCGGCGCTGCCCGGGCCGCCGAGACCTTCATGGTCGGCCCGACCGGCACGCCGATGGCCATCGAAGACGCCGTGCGCCTGGCCAGGGACGGCGACACCATCGAACTGCTCTCGGGCGACTACCGCGGCACGCTGGTCATCGAAGACCGGCAACTGACCTTGCGCGGCGTGGGCGGCAAGGCACCGGTCATCAACGGCGACGGCAAGGTGCGCGATGCCCACGCGCTGTGGACGGTGCGCGGCGGTGCCGTGACCTTGGAAAACATCGAATTCCGCGGTGCCCGTTCGTCCGACGGCGGCGGTGCCGGCGTGCGCCAGGAAGGCGGCAAGCTGAGCATCACCCGCTGCGGTTTCTACGACAACGAACACGGGCTGCTGGCCACCAATGTGGAAAGCGCGGAACTGCGCATCAGCAGCAGCGTTTTCGGCTCGGCCCCCAAGGTGGTGGGCGGGCGCTACCACCTGCTGAACGTGGGCCGCATCGGCAAGCTGGAAATCACCGCCACGCGTTTCCAGCAGGGCTTTGAAGGCCACCTGATCAAGTCGCGCGCCAAAGAAAACGTGATCAGCTACAACTTCATCCACGACGGCGTGCGGGGCGGGGCCTCTTACGAAATCGAGCTGGCCAATGCCGGCCTGGCCACGGTCATCGGCAACGTGATCGCGCAAGGCGCCGACAGCCAGAACCGGGTGCTGCTGGCCTACGGCACCGAGGGCCGTGCCTGGGACCAGAACGAGCTGTACGTGGCGCACAACACCTTCCTGAACTACGGCTGGACGCCGGCCTGGTTTGTGCGCGTGTTCACCGACCGGCTGCCTGACAAGGTGCCGGTTTATGCCGTCAACAACCTGCTGGTCGGACCGGGCATCTTCTGGCCAGCCGTGACCGGCCACCTGGACGGCAACCGCCAGGCCACGCGCGGCATGTTGCGTGACATCTGGACCTATGGCTTCGAGCTGCCGCCCGATTCGATGTGGCGCGGCAGCGGGGTCGACCCGCGCAGCATCAACGGCCGCAACCTGGCACCGCTGGGTGAATTCGAGTGGCCGGCGAATGTGCGTGAACTGGCCCCGGGCCGCACGCAGTGGAGCCCGGGCGCCTACCAGCGCTAAGCTCTGCGCATGGACCTCAAAAACACCCACCCCGACACCATCAGCGCCCAGGCCCTGGGCTGGATCGACGAACGCACGCGCGCCATCACGCCGCCCATCCACGTCTCGTCCACCTACCTGCGCGACCCCGACAACCAGTACCGCTCGGGCCGTGTCTACGCGCGTGCCGACAACCCGGCCTTCGACCAGGCCGAAGCCGTGCTGAACGCGCTGGAAGGTGGCCACCAGACGCTGCTGTTCGCCAGCGGCATGGCGGCGGCCACGGCGGTGTTCCAGGCCCTGAAGCCGGGCGACCATGTGCTGGCCCCGCAAGTGATGTACTGGTCGTTGCGCAACTGGCTGATGACCTTCGCGGTTTCGTGGGGGCTGGATGTCGAACTGATCGACATGACCAGCCCGGCGGCGGTGCAGGCGGCATTGCGGCCCGGCGTGACGAAACTGGTGTGGGTGGAAACGCCGGCCAACCCGCTGTGGACGGTGACCGACATCGCGGCCACCGCACACGCCGCGCATGCGGCCGGCGCGCTGCTGGCGGTGGATTCGACCGTGTCCACGCCGGTGCTGACGCAGCCGCTGCAACTGGGCGCTGACCTGGTGATGCATGCGGCGACGAAGTACCTGAACGGCCATTCCGATTTGATCGCCGGTGCTTTGACGACGCGCGTCCCGCGCGACGAAGCCGCCTACGAACACTGGCAAAAGGTGCGCAAGGTGCGCGCGCAGGTCGGCGGCACGCTGGGCAGTTTCGAAGCCTGGCTGCTGCTGCGCGGCATGCGCACGCTGCACCTGCGCGTGCGCGCGGCCTGTGCGTCGGCGCAGCGCATCGCCGAACACTTCAACGGCCACCCGCTGGTGGCCGAAGTGTTGTATCCGGGGCTGCCCGGTTTCGTCGGCCACGACGTGGCGAAGGCGCAGATGCACGGTGGCTTCGGCGGCATGATGTCGATCCGCGTGCAGGCCGGAAAAAACGGCGGTGAAGCCGCCGCTGTTGCCGTCGCCGCGCACACCGCGATCTGGAAGCGCGCCACCTCGCTGGGCGGCACGGAAAGCCTGATCGAGCACCGCGCCAGCGTCGAAGGCGCGGGCACGCCGGCACCGGCCGACTTGCTGCGCCTGTCGGTGGGCATCGAGCACGTCGACGACCTGATCGCCGACCTGCAACAGGCGCTGGTACGGGCCCACGCCTGACGGCCGCTCCGCCGCGCGTGGCGGGGTGAGCCCGCGTTGACCGGGTTTTGAAACTCGGGCATCATCTTTTCCGTAACTAAATTACATCAACCTGTGTTCTGCGCAAACCGGGTTCATCGCCATGTCCTTCGATCTCGTGCTTTTCGGTGGTACCGGCGACCTGGCCTGGCGCAAGCTGATGCCGGCTTTGTTCCAGGCCTTTCGCCACGGCAAACTGCCCGAGGGCGGGCGCATCCTGGCGGTGGCGCGCGACGAGCGCAGCGACGCCGAATACCGCGCCTTCATCCACGGGAAATTCAGCGGCGTCGAAGAGGCCAAGCAGCCCAGTGAAGCCGAATTCGCGCGCTTCGCCGAATTGCTGCACTACCGCCGCATGGACCTGTCGCACCCCGACGACTACGCCGGCCTGAAGGGCTGGATCGATGCACGCGGGGCCAGCACCGTGGTGCTGTTCCTGGCCACCAGCCCGCACCTGTTTTCGGTGGTTTGCGAACAACTCGGGCGGGCCGGCCTGAATGGCCCGCACGTGCGCGTGGTGCTGGAAAAACCGCTCGGCCACGACCTCAAGAGCGCGCAGGAAATCAACCGCATCGTGCGCGCCACTTTCCGTGAAGAACAGGCGCTGCGCATCGACCATTACCTGGGCAAGCCGGCAGTGCAGAACCTGATGGCGCTGCGCTTCGGCAACGCGCTGTTCGAGCCGCTGTGGCGGCGCGAAAGCATCGCCAACATCCAGATCACGATTGCCGAAGAACTGGGCGTGGGCACGCGCGGCGACTTCTACGACGTGACCGGTGCGCTGCGCGACATGATCCAGAACCATGCGCTGCAACTGCTGACGATGATCGCGATGGAGCCGCCGTCGACCAACGACGCCGACGCCATCCGTGATGAAAAACTGAAGGTGCTGCGCTCGCTGAAACCGTTCACGCCCGAGGCTGTGGCGCGCGACGTGGTGCGCGGCCAGTACAAGGCCGGCAACGTGGGCGGCAAGCGCGTGCCGGGCTACCTGGAAGAAGCCAAGGTGCCGGCCGACAGCACCTGCGAAACCTTCGTGGCGCTGCGCACCGAGGTGCAGAGCTGGCGCTGGGCCGGCGTGCCTTTTTACCTGCGCACCGGCAAGCGCCTGGCCGCACGCGACGCGCAAATCGTCGTCAATTTCCGCGAGGTGCCGCACCCCATCTTCGCCGGCACCAAGCAGGCCAACAAGCTGGTCATCAAGCTGCAGCCCGAAGACGGCCTGGAACTGCATCTGCTGGCCGCCAAGGGCGGCGGCGCCAGCCTGCAGGGGCAAGAGACGCTGAGCCCGGTCTCGCTGGACCTGGACTTCGACAAGGCCTTTCTCAGCGAACGCGTGGGGGCCTATGAACGTCTGCTGATGGACGCGCTGGCCGGCCGCCTGAACCTCTTCGTGCGCAGCGACGAACAAGAGCAGGCCTGGCGCTGGGTCGAACCCATCCTGCACGCCTGGCAGGCCGACACCGTGGGCCCGCGGCCCTATGTGGCCGGCAGTTGGGGGCCGGCGGCCTCCAGTGCGCTGGTGGCGCGCGACGGCTGCGTCTGGGCCGAAGAGCAGTGACCGCCGCGCAGCGCGCCCTGGCCTGTGGCGCGTTGCCGGCGCCCCGCTTTTCGATGCGCGGCCTGCTGCTGTGCGGGCTGGTGGCCACGCAGCCGCTTGCGGCGGCCACCCTCACCGTAGGGCCCGGGCTGGGCCTGACGGTGGCACTGGCCCAGGCGGTGGACGGCGACACCATCGAAGTCGTCGCCGGCACCTACCGCGGCCAGGTCGGCGTGGTCACGCAGAAGCGTTTGACGCTGCGCGGCGTCGGCGGTCGGCCGGTGTTCGATGCCGACGGCCGCAGCGCCGAGGGCAAGGCCATTCTGGTCGTGCGGGACGGCGACATCCGCATCGAGAACATCGAGTTCCGCGGCGCGCGCGTGGCCGACCGCAACGGGGCCGGCATCCGCTTCGAACGGGGCCGACTGCAGGTTGAGCGCTGTGCTTTCGTCGACAACGAAAACGGCATCCTGACGGCCAATTTCGCGGATGCCGAACTCAGCATCAACGACAGCGATTTCAGTGCCGCGCCCGCCGCCACACCGCTGCCGCATTTGCTGTACGTCGGCAATATTGCCCAGCTGACGGTGACCGGCAGCCGCTTCAGTGGCGGGCGCGACGGCCACCTGCTGAAGTCGCGCGCGCGGGTCAGCGACATCCGCAACAGCCGCTTCGTGGACGGCCCCGGCGGGCAGGCCGCCTACGAGCTGGAATTCCCGAATGGCGGGCGCGTCACGGTGGTCGGCAGCGTCATCGGTCAAAGTGCCACCACCAGCAACCCCACCATCGTGTCCTTCGGCACCGAAGGCTATGACGACCGCCCGCTGGCGCTGGTCTTCAGCGACAACACGGTGGTCAACGAAGCGCCCCGGCCGGCCACCTTCCTGCGCCTGCGGGAAGCCGGCAAACCCTTCGAGCAGAAGCTGTTGAACAACCGCTTTTACGGACCTGGTGACAGCGGCGCTGCCACCGCCGCATCGGGCAACAAGACCGCGCCGCTGAGCGCGCTGGGCGCGTTGAGCACCACCCGGCCCTGACGGAGACTGACCATGCTCGACCGCATCCGCGCTTCCATCCCGGCACTGCCGCCGGCCGAGCAGCGCGTGGCCAAACTGCTGCTGTCCGACCCGCGCAGCTTCGCCACCTTGCCGGTGGTGGAACTGGCCGAACGTTCGCACGTCAGCAAGCCCACCGTGGTGCGCTTTTGCCGCAGCATCGGCTACGACGGGCTGGCTGATTTCAAGCTGAAGCTGGCCGGCAGCGTCAACGAAGGCGTCCCCTTTGTGCACCGTTCGGTGGACGACGACGACAAGGCTGGCGACATCGTCGTGAAGGTCATCGACAACGCGGTGGCGGCCATGCTGCGCTACCGCAACGCGGCGGCCAGTCAGGCGGTGGAACGCGCCATCGCGGCGCTGGCCGACACCGGGCGCCACGCGAACCAGGGCCGGCGCATCGAGTTCTACGGCGTGGGCAATTCGGGCATCGTGGCGGCGGACGCGCAGCACAAGTTCTTCCGCCTGGGCGTGACGGCCGCGGCCATCAGCGACGGCCACATGCAGGTGATGAGCGCCACCATGCTCAAGCCGGGCGACTGCGCGGTGATCATCAGCAACACCGGCCGCAGCCGCGACCTGCTGGACGTGGCCGATATTGCACGCAAGAAGGGCGCGACGGTCATCGCCATCACGGCCAGCGGTTCCTTGCTGGCGCGCGAGGTGCAGTCTGGCAACCAGCACATCCTGCTGGCTGCCGACCACCCCGAAGACGCGGACCGCTACAGCCCGATGGTGTCGCGCCTGCTGCACCTGCTGATCATCGACATCCTGACCACCGGTGTGGCGCTGCGCCTGGGTTCGGCGCAGTTGCGGCCGATGCTGCAAGAGATCAAGAAGAACCTGCGTGCCAAGCGCTATGCCGAACCGCAGCGCGGACCAGCGGACCCCGAAGGCGCTTAGGCCGCCGGACTGACCGCGCCGGCCGGTTGGGCTGCGCCCGCAGTCACCGGCGGCGTCAGCCCCAGCAGTGCTTCAACGCCGTACAGCTGCGCCAGCTGCGCCAACTGCGCCGGCGCGCCAGACACCACCAAGCCACGTCCGGCGGCTTGCGCCAGCCGGTGGGTGTGCAGCAACAGCGCGATGGTGGAACTGTCGAAGGCTTTCAGCTGTGAGGCATCGACCTGCAGCGGACCGCTGCCCGCCGCCACGGCGGCGGGCACGGTCTGCGCCAGCGTGGCGGCTTGGTCGAGGGTGGCGTTCTCGGGCAGTTGCATGCGCGGTCGTCGGTCGGTCTGTTGGTCTGTTGGTCTGCCGGTCGGGCCGTCAGGCCTTGCCGCCAGCCTTGTTCTTGTCGACCAGGGTCTGGATCAAGCCGTCGATGCCGCCCTTGGCCAGTTCACCGGCGAACTGCGCGCGGTAGTTCTGCACCAGCCAGATGCCGCCGACGTTGACGTCGATGATCTTCCAGGCGTCGGCGAACTTGTCCAGGCGGTAGTCCAGCTTGATGGGCTCGCCCTTGCCGCGCACTTCGGACTGCACCACGATCTGCGTGCTGCCGGCCACCGGCAGCGTCTTGGTGATCTCGACGCTCTGCTCCTTCAGCTGCGCCAGCGCACCCGAATACAGGCGCAGCAGCATCAGCTTGAATTCGGTCTGCAGCTTGCTGCGCTGCTCGGGCGTGGCTTCGCGCCACTTCACGCCCACGGCCGAACGCGTGGCGACTTCGAAGTTCACGCTGGGCATGACCTTGGTGTCGACCAGGGCCACGATGCGGCTCAGGTCGCCGGCCTGCACGGCCTTGTCGGATTTCGCGGCCTCGATGACCTCGGTCGAAATCTGGCGCACCAGGGCTTCGGGCGCGACCTGGGCATAAGCCGGGGCGCTGACCACCACGGCGGCCAGGGCCATCCCCATCGAACGGGTTGAAAACAGTTGCTTCAGCACAGAAATCCTTTCGGTCGGCGCCCATGGAACAGGGGCCGCTCACCCTCAACGTCGCAGGGGGCCTTGCGGTTCACTTGACGGCCGAAGATGGCGCGCTGGCTGGTGCAGCAGGGGCTGCCGCCGGCGCAGGTGCAGCCGCCGGTTTGGCTGCTCCATCGCCCGGGTCTTCATCGAAGGTTTCCAGCGGCGGTGCGCCGTCGTAGAGCGCGTCGCGGCGCTGCGCCAGGTAGGCGTCGCGCAAGAAGCTGTATTTGTCCAGTGCCACCTGGTCGAGCAGCTTGGTGGTCGACAGCAGCTTGGTACGGGTGTCGACCAGCTCCACGGCCAGCACGCTGTATTGGCCGCCAGCGGTGGGCGGCAACGCGGCGGGGCTCACGGTGCGGTCCAGCAAGAAGCCAGCGGTGTCGCGCAGCGTGGACGGCCCCACCAACGGCAGCACCATATACGGCCCGTTGCCCAAGCCCCAGTGGCCCAGCGTCTGGCCAAAGTCTTCCGGGCGCTTGATCAGGCCCATCTCGGTGGCTGGGTCGAGCAAGCCGCCAAGGCCGAAGACCGAGTTGGTGACGACACGCAGGCCCATCTCGAAACCGTGCTGCACCTTGCCCTGCAGGAACTGGTTGGCGGTGGACCAGACGTCGCGGATGTTGCCCAGCACATGGCTCACGCCGGTGCGCACCAGGCTGGGCACCACGGCCTCGTAAGCCTGCGCCACCGGCTTCAGAACGGCCGTGTCGATGGCGTCATTGAAGGCAAAGACCTTGCGGTTCCAGGCTTCCCAGGGGTCGCTCGGGGTGCCGGTTTTGGCCGTCGCCGATGCCGTCATGCCGGGTCCGGCCGGGCCTGCAGAGGGCACGCTGGCGCAGCCGGTCACCGCCAGCACGGCCAGCGCACCCAGGACGCGGCGCAGCGGCGGTGTCAGCGACTGCTTCATTTGCCGACCCCCGCCGCAGACGCGCTGGTAGCGGGCGCGCCGGCAGCCGGCGCATCGGCCTTGCTGCTGAGGAATTGCCCGATCAGGTTTTCCAGCACCACCGCCGACTGGGTCTGCGGCACGGTGTCGCCAGCGGCCAGGTTCTTGTCGTCGCCACCCGGGTCCAGGCCCACGTACTGGTCGCCCAGCAGGCCGGCCGTCAGGATCTTCGCGGCCGAGTCTTTCGGGTACTGGTAGCTGCGCTCGATTTCCATCGAAACCACGCCCTGGAAGCTCTTGCTGTCCAGCGAGATCTTGGTGACGCGGCCCACCGTGACACCGGCCGTGCGCACCGGCGCGCGCACTTTCAGGCCGCCGACGTTGTCGAAGCGTGCTTGCACCAGGTAGGTGTCGCCACCGCCCAGGCTGCCCAGGTTGGCTGCCTTCAAGGCCAGGAACAGCAGGCCCAGCATGCCCAGCAACACGAAGAAACCCACCAGGGTCTCGATACTTTTCTTGCCCATCAGAAAACGCTCCCTGTCGACGCCGAATTCATGGCGTCGAAAACATCAATGCGGTGAGGATGAAGTCCATCCCCAAGACCCACAGCGACGAGATCACCACCGTGCGGGTGGTGGCGTAGGCCACACCTTCGGGCGTGGCTTCGGTTTCGTGGCCCTGGTACAGCGCCACCACCGTGCAGACCACGCCGAATACGCAGGCCTTGACCAGGCCGTTGCCGACATCGCGGAAAACGTCAACCCGGGTCTGCATGACCGACCAGAAATTGCCGCTGTCGACGCCGATCAAGAGCACGGCCACGATGTACGCACCCAGGATGCCCACCGCCGAGAACAGCACCGCCAGGATGGGCATCGACACGATGCCGCCGATGAAGCGCGGTGCCAGCACGCGGGCCTTGGGGTCGATGGCCATCAGCTCCATCGCAGCCAGTTGCTCGCCGGCCTTCATCAAGCCGATCTCGGCCGTCAAAGAGGTGCCGGCCCGGCCGGCAAAGAGCAGCCCGGTGACGACCGGCCCCAGTTCGCGGACCAGCGACAGGTTGACTATCAGGCCCAGGCTTTCGGCCGCGCCATAGGTGACCAGCGCGTAGTACATCTGCAGCGCCAGCACGAAACCCACCGCCAGGCCGGAGGCCAGGATGATGATCAAAGAGCGGTTGCCGATGGCGTAGACCTGGGCCACAACCAGCCGGAAGCGGCGCAGCGAAGCGGGCACGGCGCGCAGCAGGTCGAGACAGAAGAAGGCGGCGTGACCCCAGCCGCGGAACTGGTCCAGCGCGGTGGCGCCCAGATGGGAGATCAGCTTCATCGCGTGATGCCGAAGTCGGCGGCGATCTCCGGTGCCGGGTAGTGGAACTTCACCGGTCCGTCGGGCTCGCCGCGCACGAACTGGCGGGTTTCGGGATCCATGCTGGCCATCAGTTCGGCGGGTGTGCCCTGGGCCACGATGCGGCCCTGGGTGGCCAGCAGGATGACGTGGTCGCTGATCGCCATGCACTCGGGCACGTCGTGGCTGACCACCAGGCTGGTGGCGCCGGTCACGTCATTCAGCGTGCGGATGAGCTTGGCGGCCACACCCATGCTGATCAGGTCCAGGCCGGCGAAAGGCTCGTCGTACATGATCAGTTCGGGGTCCAGCGCGATGGCACGTGCCAGCGCCACGCGGCGCGCCATGCCGCCCGAGACTTCGGCAATGCGCAAGTCGGCCGCGCCACGCAGGCCCACGGCGTTGAGTTTCATCAGCACCAGGTCGCGGATCATGTCTTCGGGCAGCAGGGTGTGTTCGCGCATCGGGAAGGCGACGTTTTCGAACACCGTCAGGTCGGTGAACAGCGCGCCGAACTGGAACAGCATGCCCAGGCGGCGGCGCAGGCGGTAGAGCTGGGCCTGGTCGCGCGCATTGACCACGTCGCCATCGAAAATGACCCGGCCGCTGTCAGCGGCGTGAACCCCACCGATCAAGCGCATCAGCGTGGTCTTGCCACAGCCCGAACCGCCCAAGATGGCGGTGACTTTCCCGCGCGGGAATTTCAGCGACACGTCTTTCAATATCGTTCGGTTGGCGTCGTAGCCGAACGTGACGTGGTCAATCTCGATGAAGGTGTCTGTGGTCAAGCGATGACGGGGCAGGCGGCGCGAACCGCGCAGGCCCCATGGCTGGGTTGGAAATGATTCTCGCATGCAGGTGAAAACCCCGAGTGGGCCGGGATCCACCCACCCTGTGACGGCGTGTTGCGCAGTTTTTCAGCGTGGCAGGGTGCTGGCACCCATCAGGAATTCATCCACCGCCCGCGCCGCCTGCCGCCCTTCGCGGATGGCCCAGACCACCAGGCTCTGGCCGCGCCGCATGTCGCCGGCGGCGAACACACCCAGCACGCTGGTCTTGTAGCTGGCCGCACCTTCAGTCGCCGCCTTGACGTTGCCGCGCGCGTCTTTCTCGACGCCAAAGGCTTCCAGCACCGAGCCCACGGGTGCGACGAAACCCATCGCCAGCAGCACCAGGTCGGCCTTGTGTTCCTGCTCGCTGCCGGGCACTTCGACCATCTTGCCGCCCTGCCATTCGACGCGCACCGTCTTCAGTGCGGTGACCTTGCCCTTGCTGCCGATGAGTTCCTTGGTGGCGATCGCGAATTCGCGGTCGCAGCCCTCGACGTGGCTGGAACTGGTGCGCAGCTTGTAGGGCCAGTAGGGCCAGGTCATGGGCCGGTTTTCTTCTTCGGGCGGCTGCGGCATCAGTTCGAACTGCGTGACGCTGGCCGCGCCGTGGCGGTTGCTGGTGCCCACGCAGTCGCTGCCGGTGTCGCCGCCGCCGATGACGATGACGTGCTTGCCGGTGGCCTTCAACTGGCCCTTCAGCTTGTCGCCGGCCACCACCTTGTTCTGCTGCGGCAGGAACTCCATCGCATAGTGGATGCCGTCCAGCTCGCGGCCGGGCACCGGCAGATCGCGGCTGGTCTCGCTGCCGCCGGTCAGCAGCACGGCGTCGAAATCGGCCTGCAGTTGCGCCGGGGTGATGGTTTCCTTGGCGTCGTTGGTGACCTTGGTGTCGGCGGGCAGGGCGCCCACCAGCACGCCGGTTCTGAAGGTCACACCTTCGGCCTGCATCTGGCTGATGCGGCGGTCGATGTGCGTCTTCTCCATCTTGAAGTCAGGGATGCCGTAACGCAGCAGGCCGCCGATGCGGCCGTTCTTCTCGAACACCGTCACGTCGTGGCCCACGCGCGCCAATTGCTGCGCGGCGGCCAGGCCGGCCGGCCCGCTGCCGACGACCGCGATCTTCTTGCCCGTCTTCAGCGCCGGCACCATCGGCGTGACCCAGCCCTCGGCCCATCCGCGGTCGATGATGGCGTGCTCGATGCTCTTGATGCCGACCGCGTCGTCGTTGACGTTCAGCACACAGGCCGCTTCACAAGGCGCGGGGCAGACGCGGCCGGTGAACTCGGGGAAGTTGTTGGTCTGGTGCAGCACGTCCAGGGCCATCTGCCAGTCGTTGCGGAAGACCAGGTCGTTGAAGTCGGGAATGATGTTGTTGACCGGGCAGCCGCTGTTGCAGAAGGGCGTGCCGCAGTCCATGCAGCGCGCGCTCTGCACTTTCGCCTGGTCCGCGTTGAGCGTGATGACGAACTCCTTCCAGGTCTTCAAGCGCGCCTGCGGCGGCTCGTAGCCCTCTTCGAGACGTTCGTGTTCCAGGAAACCGGTGACCTTGCCCATGGTGGATCTCTGCTCTTATTTCGCGGGGACGTTGACGGGGGTGACGACAGCCGAGGCTTGCGCCTTGCTGGTGGCTGCGGTGGCTGCGGCCTGGGCCGCCCGTTCGGCCAGCACGCGCTTGTACTCGTGCGGGAAGACCTTGACGAATTTGCTGCGGGCTTCCGACCAGTGGTCCAGCAGCTCGCGCGCACGCAGGCTGCCGGTCCAGCGGTGGTGGTCTTCGATGAGCTTCTTCAGCAGCACCTCGTCGGCCTGCTCGGCGTGCAGGCCCACGCTCGCGCCGGTCTGCGCTTCACGCGTCAGCACCTTGTCAAGAGACACCATGCTGGTGTTGCAGCGGCCGGCGAACTGGCCGTCTTCGTCATAGACAAAGGCCACGCCGCCCGACATGCCGGCCGCGAAGTTGCGCCCGGTCTTGCCCAGCACGACGGCGGTGCCGCCCGTCATGTATTCACAACCGTGGTCGCCCGTGCCTTCGACAACGGCCGTGGCACCCGACAGGCGCACCGCGAAACGTTCGCCGGCCACGCCGCGGAAGAAGGCCTCGCCGCTGGTCGCGCCATACAGCGCGGTGTTGCCGATGATGATGTTCTGCGTGGCGTCGCCGCGGAATTCGATGCTCGGCCGGACGACGATGCGGCCGCCCGACAAACCCTTGCCGGTGTAGTCGTTGGCGTCGCCGATCAGGTACAGGGTGATGCCCTTGGCCAGGAAGGCGCCGAAGCTTTGGCCGCCCACGCCTTCCATCTGCATGAAGATGGTGTGGTCGGGCAGGCCCTCGGGGCGGTGGCGGATCAGCTCGCCCGACAACATCGCGCCCACGCTGCGGTTGAGGTTGCGCGTGTCTTCCATGAAGTGCACTTTTTCGCCGCGCAGGATGGCCGGCTGGCAGCGCTCGATCAGCTTCACGTCCAGCGCCTTGGCCAGGCCGTGGTCCTGTTCTTCGCGGTGGAAGCGCGGGGCCGTGGCCTCAATCTGCGGCAGGTGGAAGATGCGGCTGAAATCCAGGCCGCTGGCCTTCCAGTGTTCGATGCCCTTCTTGGTGTCCAGCAGGTCGGCGCGGCCGATCAGGTCGTCGAATTTCCGGATGCCCAGCTGGGCCATGATCTGGCGCGCTTCTTCGGCGATGAAGAAGAAGAAATTGACGACGTGTTCGGGCTTGCCCGAGAACTTCTTGCGCAGCACCGGGTCTTGCGTGGCCACGCCGACGGGACAGGTGTTGAGGTGGCACTTGCGCATCATGATGCAGCCCTCGACGACCAGCGGCGCGGTCGCGAAACCGAATTCGTCGGCGCCCAGCAGCGCGCCGATGACCACGTCGCGGCCGGTCTTCATCTGGCCGTCGGCCTGCACGCGCACACGGCCGCGCAGGCGGTTCAGCACCAGGGTCTGCTGCGTTTCGGCCAGGCCCAGTTCCCAGGGCGTGCCGCAGTGCTTGATGGACGACCACGGCGATGCGCCGGTGCCGCCGTCGTGCCCGGCGATGACGATGTGGTCGGCCTTGCACTTGGTGACGCCGGCGGCGATGGTGCCCACGCCGACTTCACTGACCAGCTTGACGCTGATGGAAGCGCGCGGGTTGGCGTTCTTCAGGTCGTGGATCAGCTGGGCCAGGTCTTCAATCGAATAGATATCGTGGTGCGGCGGCGGGCTGATCAGGCCCACGCCGGGCACGCTGTAACGCAGCTTGCCAATGTAGTCGCTGACCTTGCCGCCGGGCAGCTGGCCGCCTTCGCCGGGCTTGGCACCTTGGGCCATCTTGATCTGGATCTGGTCGGCGCTGACCAGGTACTCGGTGGTCACACCGAAGCGGCCCGAGGCCACCTGCTTGATCTTGCTGCGCAGGCTGTCGCCGTCCTTCAGCGTGTAGTCGCTTTCGATGACGTCCTTGCCGACGATGTCCGACACGGTGGTGCCCGCGACGACTTTGATGCCCTTCAATTCGCTGCGGTAGCGCGCCGGATCTTCACCGCCTTCGCCGGTGTTGCTCTTGCCGCCGATGCGGTTCATCGCGATGGCCAGCGTGCTGTGCGCTTCGGTGCTGATGCTGCCCAGGCTCATCGCGCCGGTGGCGAAGCGCTTGACGATGTCGGCGGCCGATTCGACTTCCTCAACGGGGATGGCCTTGCTCGGGTCGACCTTGAATTCGAACAAACCGCGCAGCGTCATGTGGCGCTTGCTCTGGTCGTTGATGAGCTGGGCGTATTCCTTGTACGTGTCGAACTGGTTGGCTCGGGTGCTGTGCTGCAGCTTGGCGATGGCGTCCGGCGTCCACATGTGTTCTTCGCCGCGTGCGCGCCAGGCGTATTCGCCGCCGGCGTCCAGCATGTGGGCCAACACCGGGTCGTTGCCGAAGGCGGCCAGGTGCATGCGCACGGCTTCTTCCGCGACTTCGAAAACACCGATGCCGCCGACCTGCGTGGCGGTGCCGCGGAAGAACTTCTCGACGAAGGTCTTCTCCAGCCCGATGGCTTCGAACAGCTGCGAACCGCAGTAGGACATGTAGGTGCTGACACCCATCTTCGACATGATCTTGGACAGACCCTTGCCGATGGCCTTGACGTAGTTGTAGATGGCCTTGTCGGCGTCGGCCTTCTCGTCTTTGCTGCCCGGCAGCGAACCCTGCAATTCGACCAGCGTTTCCATCGCCAGGTAGGGGTGCACGGCCTCGGCGCCATAGCCGGCCAGCACGGCGAAGTGGTGCACTTCGCGGGCGCAGCCGGTCTCGACGACCAGGCCGGCCGTCGTGCGGCGGCCTTCGCGCACCAGGTGGTGGTGGATGGCCGACAGCGCCAGCAGCGCGGGGATGGCGACCTGGGTGCGGCCCATCGCGCGGTCGGTGATGATGAGGATGTTGTTGCCGCCCTTGATGGCGTCCACGGCCTCGGCGCACAGCGACGCCAGCTTGGCTTCCACGCCCGCGCGGCCCCAGCTGATGGGGTAGGTGATGTCGAGTTCGTAGCTCTTGAACTTGCCACCGGTGCGTTGTTCGATGGCACGCAGGCGCGCCATGTCGTGGAAGTCCAGCACCGGCTGGTTCACTTCCAGGCGCATCGGCGGGTTCACCGCGTTGATGTCCAGCAGGTTGGGCTTGGGGCCGATGAAGCTGTTCAGGCTCATCACGATGGCCTCGCGGATCGGGTCGATCGGCGGGTTGGTGACTTGCGCGAACAACTGCTTGAAGTAGTTGAACAGCGGCTTGTTCTTGTCGCTCAAAACGGCCAGCGGGCTGTCGTTGCCCATGCTGCCGATGGCCTCTTCGCCATTGGCCGCCATCGGGGTCAGCAGGAACTTCAGGTCTTCCTGCGTGTAGCCGAAAGCCTGCTGGCGGTCGAGCAGGCTTTCGCTGGACATCGCAGCCGGCGTACCCGCTGCGATGCTGTCCAGGCGGATGCGCACGTTCTCGATCCACTGTCGGTAGGGCCGGGCGTTCGCGAACTGGTTCTTCAGTTCCTCGTCGTCGACGATGCGACCCTGTTCCAGGTCGATGAGGAACATCTTGCCGGGCTGCAGACGCCACTTCTTGACGATCTTGCTTTGCGGCACGGGCAGCACGCCGGATTCCGACGCCATCACCACCAGGTCGTCGTCGGTGACGATGTACCGGGCGGGTCTCAGACCATTGCGGTCCAGCGTCGCGCCGATCTGCTTGCCGTCAGTGAAGACCATCGCGGCCGGGCCGTCCCAGGGTTCCAGCATGGCCGCGTGGTATTCATAGAAAGCGCGGCGGCGCTCGTCCATCAGTTCGTGGTTCTCCCAGGCTTCCGGGATCATCATCATCGCCGCCTGGGCCAGCGGGTAGCCGGCCATCGTCAGCAGTTCCAGCGCGTTGTCGAAGGTGGCGGTGTCGCTCTGGCCTTCGAAGCTGATGGGGTAAAGCTTCTGCAAGTCGTCGCCAAGCACCGGACTCTTCATCACGCCTTCGCGGGCGCGCATCCAGTTGAAGTTGCCCTTGACGGTGTTGATCTCGCCGTTGTGCGCCACCATGCGGTAAGGGTGGGCCAGCGGCCATTCGGGGAAGGTGTTGGTGGAAAAGCGCTGGTGCACCAGGGCCAGTGCCGACACCGCGCGCGGGTCGGCCAGGTCCTTGAAGTACACGCCCACCTGGTCGGCCAGCAGCAGGCCTTTATAGATGATGGTGCGGCAGCTCATGCTGGGCACGTAGTACTCGCGGCTGTGCGTCAGCTTCAGCGCCTGGATGGCGGCGCTGGCGGTCTTGCGGATGACGTAGAGCTTGCGCTCCAGCGCGTCGGGCACGATGACATCGGCGCCGCGGCCGATGAAGATCTGGCGGATGACCGGTTCCTTGGCACGCACGGCCGGGCTCATCGGCATGTCGCGGTCCACCGGCACGTCACGCCAGCCCAGCAGCACCTGGCCTTCGGCCTTGACGGCGCGTTCCAGTTCCTGTTCGCAGGCCAGGCGGCTGGCATGTTCCTTGGGCAGGAAGATCATGCCCACGCCGTATTCGCCCAGCGGCGGCAATGTGATGCCTTGCATCGCCATTTCGGCCCGGTAGAACTCGTCGGGGATCTGGATCAGGATGCCGGCGCCGTCGCCCATCAGCTTGTCGGCACCCACCGCGCCCCGGTGGTCCAGGTTTTCCAGGATCTTCAGGCCCTGCTCGACGATGGCATGCGCCTTCTGTCCCTTGATGTGGGCGACGAAGCCGACCCCGCAGGCGTCGTGCTCGCCGGCCGGGTTGTACAGGCCGTGCTCGGCCAGATCGGCAATTTCGGCGTGCGTGGCGTGGCCGTGTTCCGGCATGGGTGCGGGCGTGTACATGGCGCGCTCCTGAAAGGGCGGGGGTGAGAAGGGCGGGGGTGAGAAGGGCACTGAGCCTACCGCAGCGCAACAAAGCGGGCAAGCGTGTATAAATGGGGTCAGACACTAAATACTTTGATTTCGCCCGAGCTTTCAAAAAA
Organism: Betaproteobacteria bacterium; assembly: GCA_031383435.1. Lineage (GTDB taxonomy): Bacteria > Pseudomonadota > Gammaproteobacteria > Burkholderiales > Burkholderiaceae_C > Rubrivivax. Next base: position 36,639 of record JANMZP010000076.1, read on the forward strand.
ATGGGGACATATCAATTGGCAGCGGCTGGCCCGCCCAGCGACAAACCATGCAGACTGCGTGCCAATGGGCGTCGGCCGGTGCTGTGCGGACGCGGGTGGTTGGCCCGATCAGGCCGGTGTGGCGCGCGGCCGCCCGCGTGGCCGGGGCCGCGCGGGGCGGTCGGCCGCTTGCGCCACGTTTGCTGCGAAGGCGGCTGAACCGGCGGCCCAGCCGCCCAACGCCGACTGCCGCAAGCCCTCGGCCACGTCTACCGCGAGCCCTTGCGCCAGAAGGGTGCGCCAGGCGGCTTCGCGTTCGAAGGGCGTGTTGCCCAGCGCCCAGATCTCCGGCAGGTCGCGCAGCAGCGCGGCGCGTGGGCCGCCGCTGTGGTGGCCCGCGCTGGTGATGCCGGCTTCTGCGGAAAGGCCATCGATCAGCCGCAGCACGTTCAGCCGGGTGGTGCCCGGTTCCACCACGGCGCAGCGGTAGCGGCCGTCCCACAGCGTGCCGCTCCGCCCATGCCGGCGGTTGTAAGCACTGACATAGCGGCGGCCCAGCGCCTGCACCAATCGGCTCAGGCCGGTCGCTTGCTCGGGCGTGGCCAGCAACTGCAGTTCAGCCGGCAGCAAGGCATAGGCGTGAATCTGCACGCGTTCGGCCGCTGCCGCTTCCTGCAGCGCTGCCAGGCAGGCGCTGCGGTCAAGCGCGTCGGCGCAGATGCCCAATGGGCCCATGCCGCTGTGGGCGCGCAGGATCAGGTGATGCGCTTCACCGGGCAGCACCAGGCGCGGCAAGCGGGCCATGGTCAGGGCACGTGGTCGGCGCTCAGCCGGCGAACAGCCGCCGCCCGGTCAGGCGGTGGTGTTCGCGCTGGGCGTAGCGGTCGGTCATGCCGGCGATGTAGTCGGCCACCGAGCGCGGCAGATCGACCGCTGTGGCGAAGTCAGCCGGCATCTCGGCAGGCGCGGCGGTGTAGGCGGCGTACAACTCGCTGACCATGGTGCGCGCCAGGTCCGTGGACTGCGTGACCTGCGGATGCCGGTACAACGCCGAGAACAGGAAGCGCTTCAGTTCGGCGTTGTGCGCGTGCAAGGCCGGGCTGAAGCGCACCAGCGGCGGCAGCGCCCTGGCCGCGTCGGCGTCGGGCGGCTGGTGTTCAACCAGCGCGGCTTCGGTGGTCGCCACCAGGTCGTGCACTTGCGCGGACAACAAGCGGCGCAAGGTCTCGAAGAGCAAGCGGCGGCTGGGCTGGGCAGCCAGCGCGGGGAAATCGGCCAGTACCGTGCGCCGCCAGTGGTCGAACAGCGGCACCTCGTTCAGCTGGGCGAGTGTGATCAAGCCGGCGCGCAAGCCGTCGTCGATGTCGTGCGCGTTGTAGGCCATCGCATCGGTCAGGTTGACCAACTGCGCTTCCAGGCTGGGCTGTGTGCCATCCAGAAAACGCCGCGCCGGTCCGTCGGGCTCGGCCCCCACCAGGCGTTCGGCGTTGCGCGGCGAGCAGTGCTTCAGGATGCCTTCTCGCGTCTCGAAACTGAGGTTCAGGCCGTCGAAAGCCGGGTAGCGGATCTCCAGAACGTCCACCACGCGCAGGCTCTGCAGGTTGTGCTCGAAGCCGCCGTGCGCGACCATGCAGGCGTGCAGCGCGTCTTGCCCGGCGTGGCCGAAAGGCGCGTGGCCCAGGTCGTGGGCCAGCGCGATGCCCTCGACCAGGTCTTCATTCAAGCGCAGCGCGCGGGCCGCCGAGCGGCCCAGTTGGGCCACCTCCAGCGAGTGCGTCAGCCGCGTGCGAAATAGGTCGCCTTCGTGGTTGATGAAGACCTGCGTCTTGTAGACCAGCCGCCGAAAAGCGGTGCTGTGCACGATGCGGTCGCGGTCGCGTTGGTGGATGTTGCGCGGCGGTGCCGGAGCCTCGGCGATGCGCCGCCCGCGTGAGCGGGCGGGGTCGCTGGCCCAGGGGGCGAGGTCGCCGGCGCTCACTTTCGCCATCACGCCTGCCATCACGCCGGGCTTCACGCCAGCACTCACGCCAGCACTCACGCAGCCGTGTGGCGTTCGATGACGCGCAACACCATGCCGTCAGGCGCTGAGCGAACCACCGCGCGACCGGGTGTTTCGATCAGCACGAAGCGGATCTCGCCGGCCTGCGCCTTCTTGTCGCCGCGCATCAGTTCCAGCCAGCGCGCGCCTGGCATCACCGGCGCTTGTACCGGCAGCCCCGCACGGTCGACCAACCGCGCCACGCGCTGCACAAAGGCCGCCGGCACCAGCCCCAGTTCGGCCGACAGCGCGGTGGCCAGCACCATGCCGCAACCCACGCCTTCACCGTGCAGCCAGACGCCGTAGCCCATGCCGGCTTCGATGGCGTGGCCAAAGGTATGACCAAAGTTCAGGATGGCGCGCAGGCCGCTTTCGCGTTCGTCCTGGCCGACGACATCGGCCTTGATCTCGCACGAACGCCGCACCGCGTGGGCCAGCGCCGCGCGGTCGCCGCCGCGCAGGGCGTCGATGTTGGCTTCGATCCAGGCGAAGAAGGCCATGTCGGCGATCGGCCCGTACTTGATGATTTCCGCCAGGCCCGCCGACAGCTCGCGCGGCGGCAGCGTGGCCAGTGTGGCCAGATCGCAAACCACGCGCGCCGGCTGGTAGAACGCACCGATCATGTTCTTGCCCAGCGGGTGGTTGATGGCGGTCTTGCCGCCCACCGATGAATCGACCTGCGCCAGCAGCGTCGTCGGCACCTGCACGAAAGGCACGCCGCGCATGTAGCTGGCGGCGGCAAAACCGGCCATGTCGCCGACCACGCCGCCGCCCAAGGCGAAGAGAACGGTCTTGCGGTCGCAGCCTTCGCGGAGCAGGTGGTCGAAGATCAGGTTCAGCGAGGTCCAGTCCTTGAACGCCTCGCCGTCGGGCATCAGCACGCGGCTGATCCTTTTGTAGCCGCTGGATAGTGCAGCTTGCAGCGCGTCGCCGTAAAGCGCGTTCACCGTCGGGTTGCTGACGATGACGGCTTGGGCCGCCGTCGGCAAGCCCTGCCACGCGGCGGTGTCCGCCAGCAGACCGCCGGCGATCAGGATGTCGTAGCAACCGCCCGGTGTGGTCACCGTGACGCTGCTGGGTTGGGCTGCATGCATGGCGGGCGAGTTTACGGTGGCAGGCCCCCTCGGCCAGTCCGCACTCAGTCGTGCGGCGTGTCGATTTGTGAAGGCACCTGCAACGGATCGACCAGCCCGGCCAGCTCCAGTTGCATCAACACCATGCCGATCAATGAAGGCACCGAAGGCCGCGCCGATTCGACAACGAAATGCGCCGTTCGCCGGTACAGCGGATCGCGTTCGCGGAACAGGTCGCGCAGACGCTGCAGCGGGTCTGCCACCTGCAGCAAAGGGCGCTGGTGGTCGTGGCGCAGCCGGCGGTGCAATTCTTCGGGCGTGTTGCGCAGGTAGAAAACGTGGCTGCGCGAATGCAGCGCGTCGCGGTTCGAAGGCCGCAGCACCGCGCCGCCGCCAGTGGCCAGCACAGTGCCCTGCTGCTGGCTCAGTTCATCGAGCATCTCCTGCTCGATGTCGCGAAAAGCCGCCTCACCGTGCACCGAAAAGTAGTCGCGTATCGGCATGCCGATGCGCTTTTCGGTCTCGGTATCACTGTCGACGAAACGCAGCCCCAGCTGGCGTGCCAGGTGGCGCCCGACGGTCGACTTGCCGCAACCCGGCATGCCGACCAGAGACAACGTCAGCGACAAGCTTCAGGGGCAGGCGGTGGGACGCGTGCCGACCGAGACGTTGACGGCGATGGTGGTGCCGAATCCGCTGGGCGACGTGAACGTCACGAAGATGACGCCGCTGCTGGCCGGCGGGGTGAAGGCGTAGGCAATGGAGGCTGGCGATGCCTCGGTGGTGCTGGGCACCGGTGAGCCACCGCCCACCGTCACGGTCAGGCCGTTGGTGGGCGTGCTGGCCGAGATCAGGCTGCCGGCGGCCATCGGGTTCAGGCGGGGTGCCAGGCCCAGTGCGATGCTGCCCGGGTTCGCATCGCCGGCAATGAAGCTGAGCAAGCCGCTGGTGCTGCCGTACCAGGTATCGCTGCCGGCCACGGTGAAGTTTTGCAATTGGGTGGGCAAAGGGCCGACTTGCAGAGTGATCTTGCTGCACGAGGCGGTCAGGCCGCTGGTGTCGGCCCACAGCGGGCGGGCCGCCGAGGTCGAGAAGACCGTTTCTGCCGCACGCCGGACGTAGACCTGCCCGGCACCGCTCCACTTGCCGTCGCAAGTCGGCGGTTCACTGCCCAGCTTGCCCACGGTCGGGATCGTCGGGTCCAGCACCAGCAGGTCATTGGTGATGGCGGCGCAGGCGGTGGTGTTGTTGACCGCCAGGGGCACGTACTCGTCGGTTGCCGGATCGAAGCGGCCATCGAAATTGCGGTCTTTGAAGATATTGCCCAGGTCCTGGAAAGGCTCGCCAGCGTCGTACTGGTTGTTGCCGTTCAGGTCGATGAAGGACTCTTCACCCAGGGCGTAGGCTGTGACCGTGATGCGGCCGTCCACCGGCCGCGGATCGGACGACACCAGGTTGGCTGTGGTGCGCGCGATGCCATTGACCAGCGCGGTCTGCTTGATGGCTTCGATCTGCCCGCCTTCGGTGACGAAGTTGATCGAGGTGCCCAAGGGCACCGGGTTGCCACTGCGATCGGCCGCGATGATCTGGTAGGTGTTGGGCGTGCCGTCGATGTTGTAGCCCTCGATGTTCTTGCGGTTTTGCGACAGCGAGAAGTTCATCTGCGCGGGCAGGCCCACGGCCACGCTGAGGTTGCTGGACACCGTGGAAATCGCCGAGCCGACGATGGTGGCCGAGACACGAACGGGCGTCGGCAGGGTGCCCGAGTTGACGCGGATGGTCACGCGGCCCAGGGCGTCGGATGCGCGCACGATGTCGGCCGAAGCGCCTTCCATCGTCACGCCGCCGGTCAGCGTCAGCAGGCGCAGCGACACGTTGACATTGGGCAGCGGGCTGCTGTTGGCATCGCGCACTTCAAAGATCACGCTGGAGGCCTCGGTGAAACCCGAGCCCTTCAGGAAGATGGTTTCCGGGGTCGACGAGATGAAGGCCAGGCTGGCAACCGCAGGCGAAGCAATCGGCAGCGACAGCGAACTGACCACCGCCGTGCCGTCGATGACCGCCTGCAGCGAATCGGTGGCGCGCACCGCACCGCAGCCGATGTCGCGGTACTGCAGCGTGATCGACGCGGTGGTTGCGGTGAACTTGGCCGGCGACAGCGAAGCCTTGCCCGCCGTGACGCAGGCCGACGATACCGTGACTTGCACCGGTGAGCCCACGCTGGCCCCTGCCAGCGCGATGTTCATGCTGGTCTGCCCATAGGCACCCAGGCCGGCAACGGCCGATGTGAAGCCGGTGATGGTGACGTTGGTGGACTGCACGGTGAAACCGGTGCGCGCGATCAGGTTGCTGCCGCTGGTGGTGGCGGAAGCGGTGACTTCGTCGGCACCGGCACCGGTTGTGCTGGCGGGCGACAACACCGCCACGGCCGTGCCGTCGTCCTTGGTCAGCGCGGTGGCCACGTTGGTCACGGCCAGACCGCGCACCACGGCGAAGGTCACCACCTGACCGGCGATGCCATTGCTCTTGGCGTCCTTCAGGGTGGCGGTCACCGTGGCCGGGTTGGCCGAACTGATGGAGGTGCTGCTCAGGCCGATGGCCAAGGTCGGCGCGGCAGTGGTGCCGGTGCCGGTGCCCGTACCGGTTCCGGTGCCGCCATTCAGCGGACTGGTGCCGGTGTCCCCGCCCCCGCCGCCGCAAGCGGCGAGCGACAGCAAGGCCAGCACAGTGGTGATGCGCGCAAACAGATTCATGGTCGTCATTCCTGCGTCGTCCGGCGGGCCGGCGATCAGCGCGCGGCCGAGCGGTCGGCCACGATTTTCGGGGTGATGAACACCAGCAGTTCGGTCTTGGTGATGCTCTTGGTGCGCGTCTGGAACAGGTAGCCCAGGATGGGCAGGTCACCCAGCAGCGGCACCTTGCTCACGTCGTTGCGCTCGTCTTGCGTGAAGATGCCGCCGATGACCACGGTGCCGCCGTTTTCCACCAGCACCTGCGTCTTGATCTGCTTGGTGTTGATGGCCGGGCCGGCAGCGGTCAGTGAACCGCGGCTGTCCTTGTTGACTTCCAGGTCGAGGATGACGTTGCCTTCGGGCGTGATCTGCGGCGTGACTTCCAGGCTCAGGCTGGCCTTCTTGAAGGACACCGAGGTGGCACCGCTGGACGTCGACTGCTGGTACGGAATTTCTTCGCCCTGCTCGATGCGTGCCTTGGTCTGGTCGGCCGTGATGACGCGCGGGCTGGACACCACATTGCCCTTGCCTTCGGCTTCGAGCGCCGAGATTTCCAGGTTCAGGAAGCGGTTGGCCGCAGCGCCGAACAGCGACAGCGCGAAGGTGGCCGGCACCGCCGTTGAATTGCCCAGCGCATTGGCCGCCATGTTGACGAATTGCGTGTCGGCGTAGGTGGACGTGGCGCCCACCTGCTGCGTCTGCGCACCGATGGCGTTGTAGTTGCCGCCAACGGTCACGGCGTTGCCGCCGCCGATGCCGTAGCCCGGCGTGCCGCCGCGCACGCCGCGCAGGTCGGAGCCGCCCAGCTTGACGCCGAGCGAACGGCCGAAGCTGTCGTCGGCCTCGACAATGCGCGCTTCGATCAGCACCTGGCGCACCGGGATGTCGATCTTGGCGATCAGCGCCTGCACTTCTTCCAGCTTGCTCGGGATGTCGGTCACGAAGAGCTGGTTGGTGCGGGCTTCGAAGATCACGCTGCCGCGTGCCGACAGCATGCGGTTGGAGACATTGCCGCTGCCGCCGGTGGTGCTGGAGCCCGTACCGGTGCCCAGCAGGCTCTTGGTCAGCGTCTCGGCCTTGCTGTAGTTCAACTGGAAAGACTGGGTGCGCGTCGGTTCGAGGTCGGCAACCTTCTTCTTCGATTCCAGTTCAACCTGTTCCTTGGCCGCCAGTTCGTCTTTCGGCGCGATCCACAGCACATTGCCGTTCTTGCGCACGCCCAGGCCCTTGCTTTGCAGGATGACGTCCAGCGCCTGGTCCCAGGGCACGTCTTTCAGGCGCAGCGTCGAAGTGCCGGTGACGGTGTCGCTGGTCACGACGTTGAAGTTGGTGAAGTCGGCAATGACCTGCAACAGCGCGCGCACTTCGATGTTCTGGAAATTCAGGCTGAGCTTCTCGCCCTGGAAGCCCTGACCCGCAACCAACTTGTTCGGGTCGACCTTGACCGGGCGCACTTCCAGCACGAACTGGTTGTCGCTTTGGTAGGCGCTGTGTTCCCAGGCGCCGGTGGGTTCCACCACCATGCGCACGCGGTCGCCGCTCTGGAAGGTGGCCACGCTTTTCACCGGCGTGCCGAAGTCGGTCACGTCCAGGCGGCGGCGCAGTTGTTCGGGCAGCGTCGAGCGCAGGAATTCAACGACCAGTTGCTGGCCTTGCTGGCGGATGTCGACACCCACCTGGGTGCTGGGCAGGCTGACGATGACGCGACCGGCCCCGTCGGCACCGCGGCGGAAGTCGATGTCGCGCAGCGTCTGGCTGGTGGTGTTTTGCGGCGCGGCGAATTGCACAGCCTGTGCAGCGGGCGCGGCGGGCGTTGTGCCCGGTGCAGCGGCCGGGGCCAGCGCCATCGGCGAACCCGGGTTCTCCAGAATCAACAGCAAGGTCTTGCCCTGCAGCAGCGCGCGGTAGCCCGAGGCGGCCTTCAGGTTCAGCACCAGGCGCGAACGGTCGCCGGCCTGCGCCACGCTGACCGAGCGCAAGTTGCCCTGGTTGATCTCGACGGTGCTGCGGCCCAGGCCGTTGGTGACACCGGGCAGGTCGATGGCGATGCGTGCCGGGGCTTGCACGGCGAAGCCATTGGGCACGGCCGTCAAGGCTTCGGCCAGTTCGACACGCAAGACTTCGGTACCCGATTGCTGGCTGCTGGTGATGGACTGGATCGCGTTCTGCGCCCAGGCGGCCGCAGGCAGCCACAGCGCGCTGGCGGCGGTCATTGCAGCCATCGCGGCTCGCCAAGGGAACATGGTGCGCGTCTCCTGATTCATATTCATCGTGCCTTCTCCACCAACTGCAGCACGGCCGGCCGCTCTATCCATTCGCCCGCCGCGTCTTGCACGATCTCGCGCAGCGCGATCTCGGTCTCGGCAATCTTCGTGATGCGGCCGTAGTTCTGGCCGAGGTAATCGCCCGGCTTGACCTGGTACAGCAGGTTGTCCACGCGCAGCAGGGCGAAAGGCGAGCCCTGCTTGTTGACGCTGCCCACCATGCTCATGCTGTCCAACGGGTAAGCCTCCAGCGGCTCTTTGCGGCGGTTCAGTTCGGCTGCCAACAAGGAATTCGGCTGCCGGGCTTCCTGCTTGAGCGCTACCGTCAGCTTTTGTGTGCTGAAAGGTTCCACCGCCTGGGCCGTGTTGTACGGCTGCGGGTCGAACTTCTTCGGCGGCTGCAGTGGCGAGACGTTGGGCTTGACCTCGCGGCGCTGCTGCTCCATCCAGCCGCGCAACTCTTCTTCGTCAGCGCTGCAGGCACCCAGCACGGTCGCCATCAGCAGCGCCGGCACAAGACCCAGGTTCCTGGTGCATCTGGCACGTGGCGGGTTCACACGGTTCATTTGTTCTCGCCCCCGGCAACGGGCTTGGCACCCGGCGCCGGCTTGCGTTGCGCGGCAATTTCGCTGGCGTCCAGGTAGCGGTAGGTGCGCGCGGTGGCTTCCATCGACAGCGCGCCGCCGGCCTCCTTGCTGTTGACCGGGGTGATGGACAGGTTCTGCAGCGTGACGATGCGCGACAGGTTGGCCACATCGGCCGCGAAGGCACCAATGTCGTGGTAGCGGCCGCTGACGCGCACAGCGATGGGCAGTTCGGCGTAGTAATCCTTGATCTGCACCTGACCCGGACGGAACAATTCGAATTGCAAGCCACGGCCCAGGCCGGCCTGGTTGATGTCGGACAGCAGCACGTCCATCTCGGCGCGGCCCGGCAGCTGTTTTTCCAACTGCGTGACGTACTCCTGGACCTGCAATTTCTGCTTGCGCAATTCGCTCAGGTTGACGGCTTGCGCCAGGCGGTTGCGGTAGTCGGCTTTGAGCTTGGGCTCTTGCTGGCGCGCGGCGTCCAGTTCGTCGGTGGCCGTCGAGATGAACAGGAACCAGCCTGCCACCACCATGGCAATGGCGGCCAGCAGCCAGACCGCCACTTTCGGCAAGGCCGGCCATTGTCCGGGCTCATTCGGGTTGAGATTGCGGAACTGCGATGCCGCGTTCTCGGCAAAGCTGGAGATGTCGAAGTTGACGGTGGTGTTCTTGGCCATGGCGCGCTTCAGCTGGCTTTCGCGGGCAAGGGCTGCGACTGGGCCGCCGCAGAAGACGCCGCTGGCGCCGCATTCCCTGGTGCCGCGTTCGCCGGTGCGGCAACAGCGGCCGTGGCACCTTGTTGCCGCTTCAGCGTGACGCGCATCGAGAAGTCGAACAGGCGGCGCTGCTCGCGCGTGGCGGTCGTCACGGCCACGGCCTTGATTTCCACCAATTCGGGCTTTTCCAGCCAGGGCGAGTTGTACAGGGTGTTGCGGATGAACTCGGACACGCGTTCGTTGGTCTGCGCGGTGCCGTTGATGGCCACCACCTGACCGGTTTGGCGGATGGTCGTCAGGTAGACGCCTTCAGGGGTCTGGCGAACGAGTTCGTTCAGCAGGTGCACCGGCACGTTGCGGTCGGTCTGCAGGTCTTCAACGGCCTTCTGGCGTGCCTTCAGTGCGTCGATCTCGGCGCGCAGCATGGCGATGTCCTTGATCTGCAGGTCCAGCTTGGTGATCTCGCCTTTCAGGAAGGCGTTGCGCGACTCTTGTGCCGAAGTCATTTGCCCGAGCACCGAATACCAGAGCAAACCGACGGCCGCACCGCCCGCCGCGCACAGCGCCAGGCTGACGAAGAAGGCCCGTTTGCGCTGGCGGCGTTTGTCCTGTCGGTGCGGCAGGAGGTTGATGAGGATCACTGCACGAACCTCCGCATCGCCAGGCCGCAGGCGGTGAGGTAGGACGGCGCTTCACGCCGCACCCGCGGTTCACGCACGCCCGAGCCGAGTTGCATCTGGTCGAAAGGATTGACCACGTTCGACGCGAAGCCGGTGAGATCGGTGACACGGTCTTTCAGGCCGGGCAGGGTGGCCGTGCCGCCGGCCAGCATCACGTAATGCACCTTGTGGTGCGGCGTGCTGGTGAAGAAGTACTGCAGCGCCCGACCGATTTCCTGCGACAGGCTGTCCACGAACGGCGCCAGGATGGACGAGTCGTAGTCTTCGGGCAGGTCGCCAGACAGCTTTTTGGCCTCGGCTTCTTCGAACGAGAAACCGTATTGGCGCGAAATGAGCTGGGTCAGCTGCGAGCCGCCAAAGGCCTGGTCTCGGTCGTAGAGCATCTCTTCGTCGCGCAACACCTTCAGGCTTGTCGTGTCGGCGCCGATTTCGAACAGCGCCACCAGGGCGTCGCGTCCTTCGCCCGGCAAGGCGGCCACGACGCGGCTCATGGCCAGCCGGGAGGCATGCGACTCGATGTCCAGCACGGCGGGCTTCAGTCCGGCGGCCTCGGCCAGGCCCTTGCGGTCCTCGACCCGTTCCTTGCGCGACGCGGCGATCAGGACTTCGACATCGCCAGCCGAAGTGGGGCTGGGGCCAATGACGCAGAAGTCCAGGCTGACCTCGTCCAGCGAAAACGGGATGTACTGGTTGGCCTCGGACTCGACCTGGAGCTCCATTTCTTCTTCGCGCAGGCCAGCCGGCAGCATGATGCGCTTGGTGATGACGGCCGACTGCGGCATGGCCATCACGACTTGCTTTGTGCGCGTGCCGCTCTTGGCAACGCAGCGCTTGACGGCAGCGGCCACCTCGTCGAATTTCTCGATCTGGCCGTCGGTAATCCAGCCTTTCTCGAAACTCTCGGACGCGAATCGTTCCAATATGTAAGCACCCGAATCATCCTGACCCAACTCGACGAGTTTGACG
>JANMZP010000104.1:0-5566 GCA_031383435.1 Betaproteobacteria bacterium
CTGGGGCTGGGCCACCGCCGCCTGTCGGTCATCGACATCGCCACCGGGCAGCAGCCGCTGTGCAACGAAGACGGCTCGGTCTGGCTGGTCTACAACGGCGAGATCTACAACTACCGCGCCCTGATGGCCGAGTTGAAGGCCGCCGGGCATCTGTTCAAAACCAAAAGTGACAGCGAGGTCATCGTCCACGCCTGGGAAGAATGGGGCGAGGCCTGCGTGCAGCGCTTTCGCGGCATGTTCGCTTTCGGCCTGTGGGACCGCAACCGCCAGACCTTCTTCCTGGCCCGCGACCGCATGGGTGTCAAACCCATGCACTACGCGGTGCTGGGTGACGACACGCTGCTCTTCGGCAGCGAACTGAAATCGCTGCTGGCCTACCGCGGCAGCCAGGGCCACGACCTGCAGCGCGACATCGACCCGCTGGCGCTGGAAGACTACTTTGCGCTGGGTTACGTGCCCGAGCCGCGCACCATCTTCAAGGGCGCGTTGAAGCTGTCGCCGGGCCACACGCTGACCATCCGCCGGGGCGAAGCCATCCCCGAACCGAAACGCTATTGGGATTTGCGCTTCACGCTGGACAGCACCATCAGCGAAGCCGACGCTTGCAGCGAACTGGTACGCCGCCTGCGTGAATCGGTCGAACTGCGCATGGTTGCCGAAGTGCCGCTGGGTGCCTTCCTGTCGGGCGGTGTCGATTCCAGCGCCGTCGTGCAGGCCATGGCCGGCCTGTCCAGCGGGCCGGTCAACACCTGCTCCATCGCCTTCGACGACCCGAAGTTCAACGAAAGCCAATTCGCCCAGATGGTGGCCGACCGCTACCGCACCGACCACCGCGTGGAAACGGTGGGCAGCGACGACTTCGACCTCATCGACACGTTGGCCCATCTGTACGACGAACCGTTTGCCGACGCCTCGGCCATCCCGACCTACCGGGTCAGCCAGATGGCGCGCAAGCACGTCACGGTGGCGCTGTCGGGCGACGGCGGCGACGAAGCCTTCGGCGGCTACCGCCGCTACCGCCTGCACCTGATGGAAGAGCGCATGCGCGCCCGGTTGCCAGCCGGCCTGCGCCGGCCGGTGTTCAACTTGCTGGGCCGCCTGTACCCCAAAGCCGACTGGGCACCGCAGATGCTGCGCGCCAAGACCAGTTTCCAGGGCATGGCGCGCGACTCGGTCGAGGCCTATTGCCACACCGTTTCCTTGATCCGCGAACCGCTGCGCAGCCGCCTGTACAGCCCGGCCTTCAAGGCGCAGCTGGGCGGCTACAGCGCGCTGGACGTCTTCCAGCGCCACGCCGCGCGCGCCGACACCGAAGACCCGCTGGCGCTGGTGCAGTACCTCGATCTGCACACCTACCTGGTCGGCGACATCAACACCAAGGTCGACCGCGCCAGCATGGCCCATTCGCTGGAAGTGCGCGAGCCGCTGATGGACCATGAACTGGTCGAATGGGCGGCCACGCTGCCGTCCCGCTACAAGCTGCGCGGCGGCAACGGCAAGGCCATCCTGAAGACGGCGATGGAGCCGCATTTGCCGCACGACGTGCTGTACCGCCCGAAGATGGGTTTTTCGGTGCCGCTGGCGCGCTGGTTCCGGGGCCCGCTGCGCGGCCGCGTGCGCAGTGCGCTGCTCGACGGCGCGCTGGCGCAAAGCGGCTACCTCGACGCCGCAGCGGTGCGCCAACTGGTCGAACAGCACGAAGCCGGCAGCCACGACCATTCACAGCCGCTGTGGAGCCTGACCATGTTCGACGCCTTCTTGCGCCAGGTTTGCGGCGAGAGCGCAGCGCCGGGCACGCCGCCGGCCCAATCCAGCGCGCCAGGGCCGGTTGCGGCGGTGCCGCCCGTGACGGCCTGACCGCGTGAAGCGCACGCGTTGCGGTGCAGGGCTCACGTTCGGGCCCGTTGCTGCCGATAGAACGAGACACACACCCGGAGGTTTGCTTTGAAGGTTTCCGTTTTCGGTCTGGGCTATGTGGGCGCCGTTTCCTGCGCCTGCCTGGCCGACCGTGGCCACGACGTGATCGGTGTGGACATCCACCCGGCCAAGGTGGACATGGTCATGCGCGGCGAATCGCCGGTGGTGGAAGAAGGCATCGAAGAACTGATGGCCGCCGGGGTGGCCGCTGGCCGCCTGCGCGCCACGCTCGATCTGGAGTTGGCCATCGCCGAGTCCGAGGTCTCGCTGATCTCGGTGGCCACGCCGTCCAACGCCGACTACACGCCCGACTTGACGGCCGTCGACAAGGTCATCACCGCCATCGGCCAGGCCATTGCGAAGAAGGCCGGCCACCACACCATCGTGCTGCGCAGCACGGTGCCGCCGGGCACCACCGAAGAACGCATCCAGCCGCTGCTGGAAGCCGCCGCCGGCCGCAAGGTGGGCGACCGCCTGTCGCTGGTCTTCAACCCCGAGTTCCTGCGTGAAGGCTCGTCGGTGCAAGACTTCTACCAACCGCCGCAGACCGTGATCGGCAGCCTGGACGAAGCCGGTTACGTGGTGATGGAACAGATGTATGCCGGCCTGCCGGGTGCCTTCGTGCGCACCACCTGCCGCGTGGCCGAATCGGTGAAGTACCTGTGCAATGTCTTCCACGCGCTGAAGATCGTTTTCGCGAATGAAAGCGGTTCGGTGCTGAAGGCCTGCGGGCTGGACTCGCGCGAGGTGCTGAAGATCTTCTGCCAGGACACGCAACTCAACATCTCGGCCGCCTACATGCGCCCGGGTTTCGCTTTCGGTGGCAGCTGCCTGCCCAAGGAAGTGAAGGGTTTCATCACGCTGGCGCAGATGCACAACGTCGCCATTCCTTCAATGGCCGGGCTGCTGGGCAGCAACGACGCGCACATCGCCCGCGCCTACGACTTGATCGCCCGCGACGGCCGCAGACGGGTGGCGCTGTTCGGTCTGGCCTTCAAGCCCGGCACCGACGACATGCGCGATTCGCCGCTGGTGGCGCTGGCCGAGAAGCTGATGGGAAAAGGATTCGATCTCGCGATCTACGACAGCAGCGTGAAGGTCAGCCGCCTGCTGGGCAAGAACCGCGAATTCATCGAGCGCGAAATCCCCCACCTCGACCGCCTGCTGCGCGACCAGCCCGAAGCCGCACTGGACGGCGCCGAGGTCATCGTCATCGGCCACGCCGATGCGGCTGCGCGCCAGGCCATCGTGGCGGCAGCCGACGGCCGGCGCATCGTCGACCTGGCCGGCTACGCCGACATGCAGGCCGCCAGCGCAAAGTACGAAGGCATTTGCTGGTGAAGCTGAGCGACAGCCCGCACACCGCGACGGGGGACCGCAAGCGCCGCCTGGCCTTCATCTCCACCGTCTTCCTGCTGCCGGCCGATGCCGGCGGCAAGATCCGCACGGGCAATATCCTGCGCGGCATGCAGGGCGGCGTTTTCGAGATCACGCTGGTGATGCCCGCCACGCCCGGGCAAAAGGCGCAGTGGGGCGATGAGCTGAAAACGCTGTGCGACCACCTCGTCACCTGGCCCGCACCCAAGACCCTGCCGCGCTGGACGCGCGCCGTGGACCTGATGCGCACCACGCCGGCCAATGTGGCCAACGACGCCACCGCTGCCGCGCGCCGCACCGTGGCGCGGCTGCTCGACCAGACTGAATTCGACGTCGTGGTCTACGACTTCGTGCACGCCGCCGTGCTGCGCCCGCCAGCGTCGCAAACCCGCACCCAGAGCCGCGCCCGCAGCGTGTGCTTCACCCACAACGTCGAGGCCGAAATATTCGAGCGCCACGCCCAGACCGCTGCCGGCCCGCTGATGCGCCGCGTGTGGGCTTCGCAAGCGGCCAAGATGCGCCGCTTCGAAGGCGAAGCGCTGCGCGGCTTCGACAGCGTCATCGCGGTGTCGGAACGCGACGGCCAGCAGTTCAGCACGGCCTACGCCGTCGCCAACCCGCAGGTCATACCAACCGGCGTGGACCTGGACTTCTTCTCTTTTCAAGCGCCCGTCGCGCCCGGTGCCGAACAGCCGCCCACCGTGGTTTTCACCGGCTCGATGGACTGGGCCGCCAACGTCGATGGTGTGCGTTTCTTCCTGGCCGAGGTCTGGCCACTGGTGCTGGAAAAGCGCCCCGACGCACGCTTCACCGTGGTCGGCCGTCACCCGCCGGCCGCATTGCTGCGCGAGGCTGAGGGCGTGCACAGCGTCACCTTCACCGGCTTTGTCGACGACGTGCGCCCCTACGTGCGCGCCGCCCAGGCTTTCGTCATACCTTTGCGGGTGGGCGGCGGCACGCGCATCAAGGCCTTCGAGGCCATGGCGATGGGCTGCCCGCTGGTCTCCACGGCCATCGGCATCGAAGGGTTGGGCGTGACGCCAGGCGTTCACTACCTGCTGTGCGACAGCGCCAGCGACCAGGCCGCCGCCGTGCTGCGCCTGTTCGACGACGCCGCAGTGCGCCAGGCGCTGTCAGAGGCCGCGCGCGAACAGGTGGAAAGCCGCTACGGCCACCGCGTGGCTGCGCAGGCTTTCGAGCAGATCTGCCTGCGCGCCGGCAACCCGGTGCCGGCAAGTTCACCGCTGCAGCCGGTGTCATCGCCGTCATCGCCGTCATCGGCACAAGCCTAGACTGCCGGCGCCATGAACCCACCGGTCCGCGTGCTGCTGTTCTCGACGCTCTACCCCAGCGCGTCGCGGCCCAGCCACGGCATCTTCGTCGAGACGCGCTTGCGCGAACTGCTGAAGACCGGCGAGGTGGACGTGCGCGTGCTGGCCCCGGTGCCCTGGTTCCCGTCGTCCCACCCGCGCTTTGGCGAGTCGGCCCGCATGGCTGCCACGCCGGCCCAGGAAACGCGCAACGGCATCACGGTCACGCATCCGCGCTTCCCGCTGCTGCCCAAGATCGGCATGACGATCGCGCCCATCCTGCTGGCGCTGGCCTGCATCGCGCCCATCCGCAAGCTGCAGCGCGAGGGCTTTGATTTCGACGTCATCGACGCCCACTACTACTACCCTGACGGCGTGGCCGCGGCCTGGCTGGCGCGCCACTTCAAGAAGCCGCTGGCGATCACCGCGCGCGGCACCGACCTGAACCTGATCACCCGGCACGCACTGCCGCGCCGCATGATCTTGTGGGCGGCGCGGCAGGCGCAGGCGTCCATCGGCGTGTGCAAGGCGCTGGTCGATGTGCTGCGCAATTTGGACGTCGATCCGCACACCTTGCACGTCATGCGCAACGGCGTCGACCTGCAGCGCTTCCAGCGCGTGGATGCACCCGATTTGCGCGCCCGCGTGGGCTTGCAGCCAGGGCAGGGGCCGCTGTTGCTGTCGGTGGGGCATCTCATCGAACGCAAGGGCCACGACCTGGTGATCGAAGCGCTGTCGGCGCTGCTGCCACAACACCCGCAGGCACGCGCCGTGATCGTCGGCGAAGGCGCAGAGCGCGCCCGGCTGGAAGCGCTGGCCCGGCGGCTGGGTGTCACCGACCGCGTGACGCTGACCGGCGCACTGCCGCAGACCGAATTGCCGCGCTGGTACAGCGCTGCCGATGTGCTGGTGCTGGCCAGCAGCCGCGAAGGCTGGGCCAATGTGCTGCTGGAAGCCATGGC
>JANMZP010000247.1:0-10782 GCA_031383435.1 Betaproteobacteria bacterium
CGACTACACCTACACGCTGGAGCCCGGCCCGTATGGAGGCCCGGGCACCACCGGCAACGACGCCATCGACGAGTTCTGGCTCGACCGCAAGCTGGGCTTCTGCGAGCACTACGCCAGCGCCTTCGTCGTCATCATGCGGGCGATGGGCGTGCCGGCGCGCATCGTCACCGGCTACCAGGGCATGGATGCCGATGCGCAGGACGGCTACTGGATCGTGCGCCAGCGCAACGCCCACGCCTGGGCCGAAATCTGGCAGCCCGGCACCGGCTGGGTCCGCATCGACCCCACCGCCGCCGTGGCCCCCGACCGGGTGCAGCGCGGCCGCAGCCTGCGCCCGCCGCAGGGCCTGGTCGCCGGTGCCATCAACAGCATGAACCCCGCGCTGGCCGACCAGTTGCGCAAGCAGTGGGAAGCGATGAACAACCGCTGGAACCAGTGGGTGCTGAGCTACGCGCGCG
Organism: Betaproteobacteria bacterium; assembly: GCA_031383435.1. Classification (GTDB taxonomy): domain Bacteria; phylum Pseudomonadota; class Gammaproteobacteria; order Burkholderiales; family Burkholderiaceae_C; genus Rubrivivax. Next base: position 459 of record JANMZP010000247.1, read on the forward strand.
GGCAGCAGTTCGACCTGATGAAGGCCCTGGGCTTTGCAGCGCCGAGCTGGCAGGACCTGGCCGTGCTGTTGACCCTGCTGCTGTGCGGCGGGGCCCTGGGCGGCGCCATCTGGGCCTGGTTGGACCGCCGCCGGCAAGACCCCTGGCAGCGCCTGCAGCAGCGCGTGCAGGCCCGCCTGCTGCTGCTGGGCGTGGCGGTGCAGCCCCACCACGCGCCGCGCGCCCGGGCGGCGCTGGTGCGCGCCACGCTGGGTGCGCGCGGTGCCGCGCTGGCCGACACGCTGGACGCGCTGGACGCCGCGCGCTATGCCCAACCCGGCCCGGCCGCCGCACCGCAGCGCCCCTGGTGGCAACGCTTCCGGGCGGCAGCCCGCGCGACCAGCGGGGCTGGCATGAGCGCTGCCGATAATCGGCCATGTCACTTTCATCCCGATCCGCAGGACCCGCCCTGACGACCCGCCTGACGACCCGCCTGCGCGGCACGCCGGTGCAGCCGTCTGCGCTGGCGCGCTGGCTCCCCACGCTGCTGGTGCTGGCGGCGCTCTTCGCCAGTCCGGCCCAGGCCGCGCCGCAGAAGAAGCGCCCAGCAACGGCCCAGCCCAAGGCCCCGACTGAGCCGGCCTACGGCAACAGCGCCGAGGTGCTGGCCTTCGCCGCTGAAGTGGCCGAACGCCGCCAGTTGCCGCGCGAGTGGATCGCCCAGCAACTGGGCCAGGCGCGGCGCGTCGAGGCGGTGCGCAAGCTGGTCATGCCACCGCCGCCCGGCACGGCCAAGAACTGGGCGGCCTACCGGGCGCGCTTCATCGAGCCGCAGCGCATCCAGGCCGGCCTGGCCTTCTGGCGGGGCAACGAACAGTGGCTGGCGCAAGCCGAAACACGCTGGGGCGTGCCGCCGGAAATCGTTGTCGCCATCGTGGGCGTGGAGACCTTCTACGGCCGGGTCACCGGCAACTTCCGCACGCTGGACGCCCTGGCCACGCTGGCCTTCAGCTTCCCGCCCGGCCGCAAGGACCGCAGCGCTTTCTTCCGCAGCGAACTCGAGGAATTCTTCGTGCTGTGCGCCCGCGAAGGCAGCGACCCGCAAGCGGTGAAAGGCTCGTTCGCCGGCGCGCTGGGTCTGCCGCAATTCATGCCCGGCAGCCTGAACCGCCACGCCGTGGACGGCGACGGCGACGGCCACATCGACCTGTTGAACAGCCCCGCCGATGCGGTCGGCAGCGTGGCGAACTACCTGCACGCTTTCGGCTGGCAACGCGGGCTGGCCACGCACTTTGCGGTCAGCGTGCCGGTGAACGCGGTGGACCGCGCAGCCCTGCTGCTGCCCGACATCCTGCCCAGCTTCACGGCCGCGCAATTTGCCGAACGCGGTGCGGTGCTGGACGAAGCCGGCCGCGCGCACACCGGCCCGCTGGCGTTGGTGGAACTGCAGAACGGCGACCGCGCGCCCAGCTATGTGGCGGGCACGCAGAACTTCTACACCGTGACCCGCTACAACTGGAGCAGCTACTACGCCATGGCGGTCATCGAACTGGCCCAGGCACTGGCCCAGCAGCGGGCCGTCACGGCGCGTTGATCGGCTGCTGCGCGTCCAGCCTGCCGGTCAACCGACCTCAGTCGTGGAATAAAACTTCGAAAATTACGTCAACCGGCTTCACAAGGGCGGCGTTGGATGCACAAGCCCGGCGCTTGTCGGGTCGCTCAGCGGATTCGGAGCTTCTCGAATCCGGTTGAATGGTGAAACAAAATGACCAAGAACCTCCTGATCGCTGCCCTGCTGACCACCTCTGCCGCGTTCAGCTTCGCGCAAGCCCCGGCCAAGGCCGTGACCCCGGCTGGTGCCGCCCCCGTGGCTGCTGCTGTTGCCGCCCCGGCCGTCCAGGCTGCTGACGCGGCCAAGCCGGCTGCCAAGAAGGCCAAGAAGCAAGGCAAGAAGAAGGCCGCCAAGGCCGCCGCTGCCAAGTAAGCAGCGCTGCAAGGAAAAAGGGCCGGTGCAAACCGGCCCTTTTTTCATGCCTGATCGGCTTTCGTCTGAAGCCCCATTCAAGCCGCCATCGGCACCAGGAAGTCGCGGCTGATGCCCACGCCCAGGTCGTTCACGCGGTCCAGAAAAGCCGTCAGGTAGGCGTGCAGGCCGGTCGCCAGGATCTCGTCGATGCGGCCGTATTGCAGGTCTGAACGCAGCCGGCCGGCACGGCGCAGGGTTTCGCTGCTCTGCTCGTTGGCCACCATCTTCAGGTTGTGCACCACGTCGTTCATGCAAGCAGCCAGCGAACGCGGCATGTCCGGGCGCAGGATCAGCAGTTCGGCCACCTTGGCCGGGTGGATCACGTTGCGGTAGACCTTGCGGTAGATCTCGAAGCCCGAGACCGAACGCAGGATGGCGCTCCAGTGGTAGAAATCCACCTCGATGGTTTCCATCGCCGAGCCCGGCCCGAAGTCGTCGCCACCGGCCAGCGCCTGGAACTTCACGTCCAGCAGGCGTGCGGTGTTGTCGGCGCGTTCCAGGAAGGTGCCGATGCGCAGGAAGTGCAGCGCTTCGTCCTGCAGCATGGTGCCCACGGTGACGCCGCGGCTGAGATGGCTGCGGAACTTCACCCACTCGAACAGGGTGCCGGGGTCGCGCTGGAATTCGCCCCGGTCGGCGTCGAGCCTGCGGTTGAATTCCAGCCAGGTCTGGTTCTGCGTTTCCCACACCTCGGTGGTCAGCGCGCCGCGCACGGCGCGGGCGTTCTCACGCGCGGCGCGCAGGCAGGCCACGATGCTGCTGGGGTTGCTGGCATCACTGACCATGAAGTCCATGACGCTTTGCGGCGTGACCTCGGTGTACTTCTTCGAGTAAGGCCCGGTCAGTTCGCTGATCGACAGCAAACCGCGCCAGCCGCTTTCGGCCATGTCGGCGCTTTGCGGCAGCAGCGAGGTCTGGTAGTTGACGTCGAGCATGCGCGCCGTGTTCTCGGCGCGCTCCATGTAGCGGGCCATCCAGAAAAGGTGGTCTGCAGTGCGTGACAGCATGTTCAGTCCTCCTTCAGTTCAGTCTTCAAGTACCCAGGTGTCCTTGGTGCCGCCGCCCTGCGACGAATTCACCACCAGCGAACCTGCCTTCAACGCCACGCGCGTCAGGCCGCCGGGCACCGTCTGCACGGTCTTGCCGGAACTGAGCACGTAAGGCCGCAGGTCGATGTGGCGCGGCGCGATGCCGGCTTCCACGAAGGTCGGGCAGGTGCTCAGGCTGAGCGTGGGCTGGGCGATGTAGTTGTCAGGCCGGGCCTTGACCACGGCCTTGAAGGCCTCGATCTCGGCCTTGGTGGCCGCCGGCCCCACCAGCATGCCGTAGCCGCCCGCGCCATGCACTTCCTTGACCACCAGCTCGTGCATGTGGTCCAGCACGTACTGCAGGTCGTGCGCGTCGCGGCACAGGTAGGTGGGCACGTTGTTCAGGATGGGCTTTTCGCCCAGGTAGAACTCGATCATCTTGGGCACGTAGGGGTAGATGGACTTGTCGTCGGCGATGCCGGTGCCCACCGCATTACTCAGGCTGATGTTGCCGGCGCGGTAGACCTCCAGCAGGCCCGGGCAGCCCAGGGTGCTGTTGGGGCGGAAGGCTTTCGGGTCGAGGAAGTCGTCGTCGACGCGGCGGTAGATCACGTCCACCCGCTTGGGGCCCTGCGTGGTGCGCATATAGACGAAGCCGTCCTTGACGACCAGATCCTGCCCTTCAACCAGTTCCACGCCCATCTGCTGCGCCAGGAAGGCGTGTTCGAAGTAGGCGCTGTTGTACATGCCCGGGGTCAGCACGACGACGTTGGGTTCGTTGACGCCAGCCGGCGCCACGGCGCGCAGCGTTTCCAGCAACAGGTCGGGGTAGTGGGCCACCGGGGCCACGCGGTGCATGGCAAACAGGTCGGGGAACAGCCGCATCATCATCTTGCGGTTTTCCAGCATGTAGCTCACGCCGCTGGGCACGCGCAGGTTGTCTTCCAGCACGTAGTAGTCGCCGCTGCCGTCGGCATGGCCGGCGCGCACAATGTCGATGCCGCTGATGTGCGAGTACACATGGCCCGGCAGCGTCACGCCCATCATCTCGGGCCTGAATTGCGCGTTGTTGAGCACCTGCTCAGCGGGCACGATGCCGGCCTTCAGGATGTCCTGGCCGTGGTAGACGTCGTGCAGGAAACGGTTCAGCGCCGTCACGCGCTGGGCCAGGCCGGCCTCCATCGCCGTCCATTCCTGCTGCGGGATGACGCGCGGGATCAGGTCGAAGGGAATCAGGCGTTCGGTGCCCGAACCGTCTTCGTCTTTCGCGCCGTAGACCGCGAAGGTGATGCCCACGCGGCGGAAGATCATCTCGGCTTCTTCGCGCCGGGCCTGCATGCTGGCGCTGGGCTGGCGTTCCAGCCAGCGCTCGTACACGCGGTACTGCTCGCGGACCTCTGCGGTCACGCTGTGCATTTCATCGTAGGGCGACCTCATGGTGGTTCTGGCTCCTCTGCTTTTGGTTGTTCACGCCTTGTGTGTCCACGCTAGCAACTCGCGTTCCGAGTGCGCCGCCTGGGGCGGCAAGGCCCGCGTGGTCACGCCCACCGTCAGCCGGTGGTGCCCGCCGCCGCGGATGACACCGCGCAACGGGGTCACGTCGCCGAAGTCACGGCCGACGGCCACGCGGACATGGCCGCTGCCGGGCACCAGGTCGTTGGTCGGGTCCAGGTCGAGCCAGCCCGCAGCCGCACCGCCAGCGGGTACGCCAGGGGTGGCCGGACACCACACCTGCACCCAGGCGTGCGAGGCATCGGCGCCCTGCAGCTCACGCCCCGCGCCGGCATCGCCATCGGGCGCCCGGGTCAGCAGGTAGCCGCTGACATAACGCGCCGGCACGCCGCGCATGCGCAGCACGCCGGCCATCAGGTGGGCGAAATCCTGGCAGACACCGCGCCCCTCGCGCATCACGGTGGCCAAGGGGGTGTCGATGTGGGTGCTGTGGCTTTCGTAGCGGAAGTCGGCGTGGATGCGCCGCATCAGTTCGATGGCCGCGGCGGCCACCGGGCGGCCCGCCGGGAAGCTGGCATCGCCATAGCTGCGCAGCGCGGCCAGCCGCGGCACATAGGGCGAAGGCAGCGCAAATTCCACCGCCGGCTCGAAGCGGGCCTGAGCCACATAGCGCACGCGGGCCGCCAGGTCGTCCCAGGCCGGCGCGGCTTCGGGCTGCAGGTCGGCAAAACGCGGCGCCACGTGCAGTCGGCTGACCGCGCGCACGCACAGGCTTTCGTGCGGCTGGGCCAGACTGAAGTGGCGCGCGGCATTGCCCAAGGCATCTACGCTGTCACGCGACTGGGCGGGCGGCGGTTCGATGTGCAGGTCGAAGGCCAGCAGGCGCTGGTGTTCATCCTGCAAGGGCTGCAGGTGCGCCAGGTGGTGGGCCAGCGACACCGGCGCGGTGTAGTCGTAGCGTGTCTCGTGGGCGACTTCGAGCAAAACGCTCATACGCGTTGGTCCACACCTTGCGCCAGCGTGAAGAAGCGCTGGCTGACGCGGTCGGCCAAGGCCGAGGCGCTTTGGGCCAGCGAGGCCGACAGCGCGCGCAAGGCCTGCGCGATGGCGGCGTCGTCGGCACCGCGCAGCGACTCCAGCGTCAGGCCGGTGCCTTCGGCGGGCAGCAGGGCCAGCAGGCGCTGCAGGCTGTCGGCGTCGCCGGGCAGCTTGCCCAGTTCGGTGCGCAGGCGGCGCAGCACGCCGGCAAAGGCGCGCGGGTTGGCGCTGTCCAGCACCAGCAAATCCACCAGCGCCAGCAGGTCTTCATGGCGCTGGTAGCGGGCGCGGAAAGTGATCACGCTGTCGAACAGTTCCAGCAGCAGTTCGATGCCCGCCACGCTGCCCAGCGCCTGCGCGTCGACGAAGGCCTGCATGCGGGTGGCCACGCCCAGCAGGCGCTCGGACAGGCGCCCGACGGTGAGCAGACGCCAGCCGTGGTCGCGCGTCATGCGGTCGCTTTGCGCGCCGGTGACGGCGGCCAGCTGCATCGCCAGCTGGTCCAGCGCGAGCAGCACCTGGACCAGCGTGGGCAGCTCGCCTTCAGCGGTTTCCAGCGCCTTGCTGAAGCCTTCGCGCATGCTGCGGATCAAGCCCCCGTGCTCGGAAGACAGCCGCTCGCGCAGCGCCAGGGCCGAGCGCTCCAGCGCGGCCAGGTTGTAGGCCATGCTGGTGGCACCCTTGGCACCGTTCAGGTTGGTCAGGCCGGCCAGCAGGGCGCGCTCGAACAGGGTCGGCGACTGCAGCAGCGTGGGCACGCCCGGCGGTGCCAGCCCGGTCTGCACGGCCAGTGTCGACAGGGCCTGCAGCACCGCCGGCGGCGCGTCCTTGTCCAGGTCCACCAGCATCAGCGTGGCCCGCGCCAGGCGCACCAGCTGCTCCAGCCTTTCGGTGTAGCGGCCCAGCCAGAACAGGTTCTCGCCGGTGCGGCTGCTGACCGGGCGGTGGCGTTGCGCCAGGTCGTCCACCTGCAGGCGCTGCGGCAGCATCGAGAAGGCGTCCACCGCACCGGTGGTCAGCACCCAGGTGTCCAGGCTGCTGCCGCCGCGCTGCATGCTCACGCTGCTGTCTTCACGCCGAGCCACGCGGGTCATGCCGCCGGGCAGCACGTGCCAGCGGCCGCCGCCGTCGGCAATGGCATACACCCGCACCAGGGCCGGGCGGGTCGCCACCGCACCAGAGCCCCAGATCGGTGCACGCGCAAAACGCAGGCGGCCTTGCAGCGTCCAGGCATCGGGGTCGTCGTCGATGGCGTTGTCGGCCGATTCGCGCACTTGCGAAGTCCGGCCCTCGCCCGAGAACGTGCTGCGCACGATCTTGTCGGCGACGTGCTCGCGGGCATCGCGCCAGGCCGCGCCCTCGCCGCACCACCAGGTGGGCAGCGCCGGCAGCAGCAGGTCTTGCCCCAGCAGGCGGCGGGCGATGCCGGGCATGAAGCCCTGGATCGCCGGCGACTCCAGAAATGCACTGCCCAGCGCGTTGGCCATGACCACGCTGCCGGCCCGCGCCGCCTGCAACAGGCCGGGCACGCCCAGGGTGCTGTCCGGGCGCAACTCCAGCGGGTCGCACCAGTCGTCGTCCAGCCGGCGCAGCACGCCGTGCACCGGCTCCAGGCCCTCCACGGTCTTCAGGTACAGGCGCTCGCCGCGCACGGTGAGGTCGCCGCCTTCGACCAGCGGCACGCCCAGGTAGCGCGCCAGGTAGGCGTGTTCGAAATAGGTTTCGCTGTAAGGCCCAGGGGTCAGCAGCACCACCCGCGGCGTGGCGTGGCCCATGCCGCGCGCCACCTCGCGGGCGCTGGCCTCCAGCGTGTCCAGCAGGCGGCGGTAGCTGGTGGCGATGCGCTGCACGCGCAGCGTGCGGAAGGCGTCGGGAAACTGCCGCGCAATGACCAGCCGGTTGTGCAGCACATAGCCCAGGCCCGACGGGCCCTGCGTGCGTTGGGCCACCTGCCACCAGCGGCCGTCGGGTGCGCGCGCCAGGTCGAAGGCGACGATGAAGAGGCGCAGGCCAGCAGCACCATCCGGCCCCGGCGGCGGCTTCACGCCCACCATCGGCCGCAGCCAGCCCGGGTGGCGCAACAGCAGGGCCGGCGGCAGCAGGCCTTCGTGCAGCAGGCGCTGCGGCCCATACAGATCGGCCAGCATGGCCTGCAGCAGTTCGGCGCGCTGGATGACGCCGGCTTCGATGCCCGCCCAGTCGGCCGGCTCGATCAGCAGCGGCAGCACTTCCAGCGACCACGCGCGCGACGCCGAACCGGTGCCGGGCTGGTCGCTGAAGACGTTGTGGGTGACACCGTCCAGCCGGATGCGCTGGGCCACTTCGCCGACCCGGCGGTCAAGGTCGGCGGCCACTTCGGCCACGCCGACCGCACCGGGCGGAACCGGCAGGCTGCGCGCGAACGTGCGCCAGGCCGGGCGCAGCGTGCCGTCGCCGCCCCGCAGTTCGTCCCACACGCCCGGCTCGGGCGGTGTGGCCCGGTTGACCAGCGTGTGCTCGGCCGCCGTCGATGCGGCCGGCTCAGCCTCGAAAGGCAGTTGGCTCTGTGACTGGGACTGCGACTGCGGCATGCGCCAAGTGGATCACACGCGCAGGTCGATCGTGAAAGGGTGTTCCAGACTGGGCGTAGCCGGCTTCACGTCCATCACGCCGGGGGTGTGGCCGAAGCGGAAGAAGCGTGACAGGCGGCGGCTTTCGGCCTCGTAGGAATTGACCGGGAAGCTGTCGCTGCCGCGCCCGCCCGGGTGGGCCACGTGGTAGCGGCAACCGCCGATGCTGCGCCGGTTCCAGGTGTCGACGATGTCGAAGGTCAGCGGCACGTGGACCTTGATCGTCGGGTGCAGGGCCGACGGTGGCTGCCAGGCGCGGTAGCGCACGCCGCAGACGAATTCACCGACGCGACCGGTGGGCTGCAGCGGCAGCGAACGGCCGTTGACCGTGATGACGTGGCGGTTGCCGTTCAGCCCGGTGACCTTCAATTCCAGGCGCTCCAGCGACGAATCGACATAGCGCGCGGTGCCGCCCGGCGAGCCTTCTTCGCCCAGCACGTGCCAGGGTTCCAGCGCGCTGTGCAGCGTGAGTTCGATGCCCTGGGTGGCCAGTTCGCCGATCAGCGGAAAGCGGAAGGCGAAGTGCGGCGCGAACCATTCGGGTTCGAAAGCAAACCCGGCCTGGTTCAGGTCGGCCAGCACGTCGTTGAAGTCCATCTGCACGAAGCTGGGCAGCAGAAAGCGGTCGTGCAGGCCGGTGCCCCAGCGCGTCAGGCGCGTCGCGCCACGGCCCTGATACGGCGTCTTCCAGAACCAGGCCACCAGCGCGCGCAACAGCAGTTGCTGCGCCAGGCTCATGCGGGCGTGCGGCGGCATTTCGAAAGCGCGCAGTTCCAGCAGACCCAGGCGGCCGGTGGGGCCGTCGGACGAGTACAGCTTGTCGATGCAGAACTCGCTGCGGTGGGTGTTGCCGGTCACGTCGACCAGCAGGTTGCGCAATGCGCGGTCGATGACCCACGGTGGCACGGCACCGGAAACCGGCGCGCCGTCGGCCGCCTGACCGTAGGCCGCTTGCGTGCGTTCCAGCTCGTTCAGGCCGATCTCGACCTCGTAGACCTGGTCGCTGCGGGCCTCGTCGAAACGCGGTGCCTGGCTGGTCGGTCCGATGAACATGCCGCTGAACAGGTAGCTCAGCGCGGGGTGGTTGTGCCAGTAGGTGATCAGGCTGGCCAGCAGGTCGGGCCGGCGCAGGAAGGGGCTGTCGGCCGTGCTCGCGCCGCCCAGCACGAAGTGGTTGCCGCCACCGGTGCCGGTGTGGCGGCCGTCGAGCATGAACTTCTCGGCCGACAGGCGCGTGAGGTGCGCCGCGTCGTAGAGGAATTCGGTGTGGTCCACCAGTTCGGCCCAGTTGTGCGCGGGGTGGATGTTGACTTCGATGACACCGGGGTCGGGCGTCAGGGCCAGCGTTTTCAAGCGCGGGTCGCGCGGCGGGCCGTAGCCTTCGAGCACGATCTTCACGCCCTGCTCGGCCGCAGTGGCTTCGATGGCGGCCAGCAGCGCCAGGTAGTCCTCAAGGAACCGCAGCGGCGGCATGAAGACGTACATCACGCCGCTCTTGCCGCCGTGCTCACGCTCGGCCTTGGGGCCGTTGCCACGCTGGGGGTCGCGCACTTCCACGCACAGCGCGGTACGGGTGAGTTCACCGGCGGACTCGAAGCGCGCGGGCGCCAGCAGGGGGTTGCGAGCGTGGGGCGCTTCGGGGCTGTGGGCGGTGGTGGTCGGGCTAGCGCCCTGACGGCCGTTATCCATCAGGTTCACGCCGGGGCCACGGGCGACGACCGGGGTGCCAGCATTTCGGTCGTTAGCCACCCCCGCCGCTTCCATCGCCCCAAGCGCGCCTTGCTGCAAACGCAGCGCCGCGCCGCTGGGCAGTTGACCATGCGCCGCGAAAGGATCCGGCACCTGCGTAAAAGGCATCTCGGCCTTGGCCGCCCAAGGCAGCGAATCCAGCGGCAGCCGGTAGCCCATCGGTGAATCACCGGGCATCAGGTACAGCCGCTCATCGCGCAAGAACCAGGGGCCGCTGACCCACGCCGGGCCGGCCATCTTGGTGTGCCATTCGCGCTTGATGGGCAAAAGGTAGCCCACGCTTGTATCGAGCCCCTGGGTGAAGACGCGGCGCAGGCGCACGCGCTCAAGCTCGTCGTCCAATCGCGCATCAAAAGGGTCGACGTTCACCGGCAAGCGCCGCTCGCGCCACAGGTAGTACCAGGTGTCTTCAAACGCTGGCAACACGAATTCGGCATCCAGCC
>JANMZP010000256.1:0-2378 GCA_031383435.1 Betaproteobacteria bacterium
TCGCGCGTGATTTCTTCAGACCCGAGCTTGGTGTCGCGCGCCATCACCACCAGTTCCTCGATGTGGATCGAGGTGAAGCGGTCTTCGGAAACGACGCGTTCGCTGATGAGGATCGAGTCCTCGAAGTTGTAGCCGTTCCACGGCATGAACGCGACCAGCATGTTCTGGCCGAGCGCCAGTTCGCCGATGTCGGTCGAAGCGCCGTCGGCAATGATGTCTTCGGCCTCCACCTTGTCGCCGCGCTTGACGATCGGGCGCTGGTGGATGTTGGTGTTCTGGTTGCTGCGCTGGTACTTGATGAGGTTGTAGATGTCGACGCCGACCTCACCGGCCACCGTTTCCTTGTCGTTGACACGGATCACGATGCGGTTGGTGTCGACGTAATCGACGATGCCTCCACGCTTGGCAGCGACCACGGTGCAGCTGTCTTTCGCGGCCACGCGTTCGACTCCGGTGCCGACCAGTGCTTTTTCAGGGCGCAGTGTCGGCACGGCCTGGCGCTGCATGTTGGCGCCCATCAGCGCGCGGTTCGCATCGTCGTGCTCGAGGAACGGCACCAGCGATGCAGCCACCGAGACAATCTGCGTCGGCGCCACGTCCATGTACTGGATGCGTTCGGCTGAGGTCAGGATCGATTCGCCGTTGTCGCGTGCGCTCACCAGCTCGTCGATCAGCTTGCCTTCGGCGTCGAGCGTGGCCGAGGCCTGCGCGATCACGTATTTGCCTTCTTCGATCGCCGACAGGTAATCGATCTGCATCGTCACCTTGCCGTCGGCGACGCGGCGGTATGGCGTTTCCAGGAAGCCGTATTCGTTCAACTGCGCGTACAGCGCCAGTGAATTGATCAGGCCGATGTTCGGGCCTTCCGGGGTTTCGATCGGGCACACACGGCCGTAGTGGGTCGGGTGCACGTCGCGCACTTCGAAGCCGGCGCGTTCACGCGTTAAGCCGCCCGGGCCCAAGGCTGAGACACGCCGCTTGTGCGTGATCTCCGACAGCGGGTTGGTCTGGTCCATGAACTGCGACAGCTGCGACGCGCCGAAAAATTCCTTCAACGCAGCCGAGATCGGCTTGCTGTTGATGAGGTCGTGCGGCATCAGCGCTTCGGTCTCGGCCTGGCCGAGGCGCTCTTTGACGGCCTTCTCGATGCGCGCCAGACCGCTGCGGTATTGGTTCTCGGCCAATTCGCCGACGCAACGCACGCGGCGGTTGCCCAGGTGGTCGATGTCATCGACTTCGCCACGGCCGTTGCGCAACTCGACCAGGATTTTCACCACGTCGAGCAGGTCGTCGTTGGAGAGCGTCATCGCGCCTTCGGCCGAATCACGGCCGACGCGAGCGTTGAACTTCATCCGCCCGACGCGCGACAGGTCGTAGGTGTCGGCGTTGTAGAACAGGCGGTGGAACAGCGCCTCGACGGCGTCTTCGGTCGGCGGCTCGCCGGGGCGCATCATGCGGTAGATGGCCACACGCGCGGCCAGCTGGTCGGCGGTTTCATCGGCCGCCAGCGTCTGCGAGATGTAGCCGCCCTCGTCGAGCTCGTTGGTGTACAGGCAAGGGATTTCCTTGACGCCGGCCACGCGCAGCTTCTTCAGCACCGCTTCGGTCAGCTCGTCGTTGGCCTTGGCGAGGATTTCGCCGGTGTCGCCATCGACGACGTTGCGCGCCAGCATGCGCCCGACCAAATAGTCCTCGGGCACGCTGATGTGCGTGGTCTCCGAGGTCTCGATGGTTCGGGTGTGACGTGCAGTGATGCGCTTGTCTTTTTCGACCACGACCACACCGTTCTTGTCGGTGATGTCGAAGCGGGCGATTTCACCGCGCAGCCGGTCGGCGACGAACTCCATCTGCGCACCCGAGTCCATCAGGCGGAAGTTGTCGAACACGAAGAAGTGCGCGAGGATCGATTCCGGGTTCAGGCCGATGGCCTTGAGCAAAATCGTCACCGGCATTTTGCGGCGGCGGTCGACTCGGAAGTACAGGATGTCCTTCGGGTCGAACTCGAAATCGAGCCACGAGCCGCGGTAAGGAATGATCCGCGCCGAGAACAGCAGCTTGCCGCTGGAGTGCGTCTTGCCCTTGTCGTGCTCGAAGAACACGCCCGGCGACCGATGCAGCTGCGACACGATCACGCGCTCTGTGCCGTTGACGATGAAGCTTCCGTAGTCGGTCATGAGCGGCACTTCGCCCATGTAGACCTCTTGCTCCTTGATTTCCTTGACCGTCTTCGCCTGTGGCGATTCACGGTCGTAGATGATCATTTGCAGCTTGGCGCGCACGGCCGCTGCGTAGGTCAGTCCACGAACCTGGCACTCGCGCGTGTCGAACGCGGGCTTGGCCATGTTGAATTCGATGAACTTCATCTCCACGAACCCGTT
>JANMZP010000010.1:0-6362 GCA_031383435.1 Betaproteobacteria bacterium
GCTGGCCGATCTGCCCGCAGCCCTGCAGCGCGCCTGGGCGCAGGACTGGGGCGCCGCCGTGACGGTGCTGCACAGGGCCGAGCGCCTGTACGTCATCGCGCGCGGCACCGGTTTGCCGATCGCGATGGAAGCGGCGCTGAAGTTCAAGGAGGTCTGCGGCATCCAGGCCGAGGCCTATTCGGGCGCCGAGGTGCAGCACGGCCCGATGGCGCTGGTCGAACCCGGCTTTCCGATGCTGGTGTTCGCGCCGCGCGGCCCGGCACACGCCGGCCTGCTGCTGCTGGCCGCGCAGATGCGCGAACGCGGTGCCCGCGTGCTGCTGGCCGCACCGCCGGGCACGCCGGGCTGTGACCTGCCACTGGCCGCCACGGGCCATGTCGATCTCGACCCCATCGCGATGGTGCAGAGCTTCTACCGCCTGGTCGAAACGCTGGCCCACGCGCGCGGCCTCGACCCCGACCGGCCGCGCCACCTGAACAAGGTCACGCGCACGTCCTGATGCGCCGTCAGGGCGCTGCGGCTCGCCGCCGTCCGCCGCCGTCCGCCGCCACCCTGGGCGCAGCGGCCGTCCGGGCGGCTAAGGCACCCGCTTGGCGCGCGTCGGGGGCTGTTCGGGCAGGCCCGTCAGGTGGCTGTCGTCGGCCCACTGCTCGATCTGCAAGCTGCCGTTCACCCAGCGCAAGCGGTTGATGCCGGTGTTGGGGATGTCGCAGTCGCGCAGCCCGTCAAGCGGCAGGCCGTGGCAGGTGCGCCAGAGCATGTCCAGCACGCCGCCGTGCGTGACCACGGCCACGCGCAGGCCCCGGGCTTGTTCGGCCAGTTCGCGCACGCTGTTCAGCACGCGGGTGTGGAACTGGCGCAGGCTTTCGCCGCCTTCGGGCAGGGCGTAGTCGCCGTGGTGTTCCAGCCAGCGTTGCCACAGCTCGGGGTGCTGCTGCTGGATGGTCGGCACGTCCAGGCCTTCCAGCAGGCCAAAGCGCTGTTCGCGCAGCCCGGGCAGCAGGCTGGGTGCCAGCGTCCAGTGCGCGGCCAATGGCGCGGCGGTTTGTTGGGCGCGTTGCAGGTCGCTGCTGAACAGCGCGTCGTGCGGGTCGGCGGCCAGGCGGTCGGCCAGCCGCTGGGCCTGGGTCAGGCCCAGCGCATTCAGCGGCACGTCGAGCTGGCCTTGAAAACGCTGCTGGCGGTTCCAGTCGGTTTCGCCGTGGCGAATGAACAAGAGCTCGGTCATCTTGCCCCCAAGGCGCTGGCGCGCCGTCCCCCCAAGGGGGAGCGAACGCCTTCGGGCTGCCGGGCGGCCATCACTTGGCGAACAACTGGCCGCGGTCCTTGAAGGCCTTGAATTCCAGCGCGTTGCCCGACGGGTCGTAGAAGAACATCGTGGCCTGTTCGCCCACCAGACCGGCGAAGCGGATGTAGGGCTGGATGACGAAGGTCACGCCACCGTCGCGCAGGCGGGCCGCGAACCTGTCGAACTGGTCCCAGTCCAGCACCACGCCGAAGTGGGGCACGGGCACGTCGCGGCCATCGACTGCGTTGTGGTGGTCGGCGGCACCCGTCACGTCGGCTTTGGGCGGCGCCAGGTGGGCCACCAGCTGGTGGCCGAACAGATCGAAGTCGATCCACTCGCTGCTGCTGCGGCCTTCGGGGCAGCCCAGCAGGCCGCCGTAAAAAGCGCGCGTGCTGGCCAGGTCGTTGACGGGGAAGGCGAGGTGGAAAGGGGCGATGGAACGCATGAGGGCTGTGCGGCGAAGTGAATCGCCACAGGATACCCGCGCCGCATGAAATTCGCGGCCGCGCGGGAGCCCAGTCCTTGCCGATTCAGCGCTTGATCTCGGGCGCGTGGACGCTGGCGTCGGTGCGCACCAGGTCCAGCGGGAAACGCCGGCCGGCGATGTGGTCCTCGATGCACTTCAGCACCAGCGTGCTGCGGTGGCGCGCGGCGCTTGCACGCACCTCGTCAACCGTCATCCACAGCGTGCGCACGATGCCGGTGTCCAGCGTGCGGCCGGGCAACTCGTCGCCCACCGTGCCGGCGTAGGCGTAGCGCACGTAGGTCACGTCTTCGCCGGGGTGTCCCAACTTCGCGGGGCGCAGGAAGCGCGACAGGTAGACACCCACCAGCGCGCTGGGCGTGAAGGCGCGCATCGTCTCTTCCAGCGCCTCGCGCACCACACCTTGCTGCGGCGATTCACCCGGGTCGAGGTGCCCCGCCGGGTTGTTAAGCCGCAGGCCTTCGGGTGTGTGTTCTTCGATCAGCAGGTAGCGGCCACCCTGTTCGATGATGGCCGCAACGGTGGTGCTGGGGCTCCAGCGGCTCGACGTTGCCACCGCGGTCAGTTTGCTGCGCCGGCCTTGACCTTCAAACGCCAGGCGTGCAGCAGCGGCTCGGTGTAGCCGCTGGGTTGGACCAGGCCCTTGAAGACCAGGTCGCTGGCCGCCTGAAACGCCGCGCCTTCGGTGAAGCGGCCGGCCATGTTGGCGTAGGCCTTGTCACCGGCGTTCTGCTTGTCCACCACCTTGGCCATGCGCTTGAAAGTGCTCTTGACCTGGCTCTTGCTGACCACGCCGTGCAGCAGCCAATTCGCGATGTGCTGGCTGGAAATGCGCAGCGTGGCGCGGTCTTCCATCAGGCCCACGTTGTGGATGTCGGGCACCTTGGAACAACCCACGCCCTGATCGACCCAGCGCACCACATAGCCCAGGATGCCCTGCGCGTTGTTGTCGATTTCCTGCTGCTTCTCTTCGTCGGTCCACTTCGGCTTCTTGGCCACGGGGATGGTCAGCAGGTCGTTCAGCAGCTCGTCACGCGCGGCGGCGAAATCGGTCTTCTCCAGGTCCTTCTGCACCTTGAACACATCCACCTGGTGGTAGTGCAGCGCGTGCAGTGTGGCGGCGGTGGGGCTGGGCACCCAGGCGGTGTTGGCGCCGGCCTGCGGGTGCACGATCTTCTGCTGCAGCATCGCGCCCATCAGGTCGGGCATGGCCCACATGCCCTTGCCGATTTGCGCCTTGCCGCGCAGGCCGCATTCCAGGCCCACCAGCACGTTGCTGCGCTCGTAGGCGGCAATCCACGGCGTCTTCTTCATGTCGCCCTTGCGCAGCATCGGGCCGGCGTGCATGGCGGTGTGCATCTCGTCGCCGGTGCGGTCCAGAAAGCCGGTGTTGATGAAGGCCACGCGGTCCAGCGCCGCAGCGATGCAGGCCTTCAGGTTGACGCTGGTGCGGCGCTCCTCGTCCATGATGCCCAGCTTGACCGTGGCCTGCTTCAGGCCCAGCAGCTGTTCGACACGGCCGAAGAGTTCGCTGGCGAAGCCGACTTCGGCCGGGCCGTGCATCTTGGGCTTGACGATGTAGATGCTGCCGGTGCGGCTGTTCACGAGGCCCTGACCGTCCGGGCCCACGCCATGGCGCTGCAGGTCGTGCAGCGAGATCGTGGTGGTGACGATGGCGTCCAGGATACCTTCCGGAATCTCCTGTTTCGCGTCGCCGAACAGCACCGCCGGGTTCGTCATCAGGTGGCCGACATTGCGGATGAACATCAGCGAACGGCCGTGCAGCTTGACGGCGCCCTGTTCGGTGCCTGCGCTCGGCGCGGTGTACACGCGGTCGGCGTTCAAGCCGCGCGTGAAGGTGGTGCCGCCCTTGCTGACCTGTTCGGTCAGCGTGCCCTTCAGGATGCCCAGCCAGTTGCGGTAGGCCAGCACCTTGTCGTCGGCGTCGACCACCGTCACCGAATCTTCCAGGTCGAGGATGGTGGACAGCGCCGCTTCCAGCACCAGGTCGGCCACACCCGCCGCATCACTCGCGCCAATGGCCGTGCTGCGGTCGATGCGGATGTCCAGGTGCAGGCCGTTGTGGCCCAGCAGCACGCTGCTGGGTGCAGCAGCCTCGCCCTGGTAGCCGACGAATTGCTTGGGTGTTTTCAGGCCCACCGTGCGGCCATCTTTCAGCGTCACGGCCAGGGCACCGCCCCGCACGGCGTAGCCGGTGCTGTCGACGTGCGAGCCCTTGGCCAGCGGCACGGTGCGGTCCAGCACGTGGCGCGCGTATTCGATGACCTTGGCACCGCGCAGCGGGTTGTAGGGCTCGCCCATCGGACCGAACTTCGTCGCGCCGTCGCGCTCGTCCAGGGCGTCGGTGCCATACAGCGCGTCGTACAGGCTGCCCCAGCGCGCGTTGGCGGCGTTCAGCGCGTAGCGGGCGTTGGTGATGGGCACCACCAGTTGCGGGCCGGCCTGCAGCGCCAGTTCGGCGTCGACATTTTTCGTCGTCGTCTTCACCTTCTCGGGCACCGGCACCAGGTAGCCGATCTTGTGCAGGAAGGCCTTGTACTTGGCCATGTTCTTGATCGGGCCGGGGTGCTGGGTGTGCCAGGCGTCCAGCTCGGACTGCAGGCGGTCGCGCTCGGCCAGCAGGGCCGCGTTCCGAGGGGCCAGGTCGCGCACGATGGCGTCGAAACCGGCCCAGAAAGCGGCGGCCTCGATGCCGGTGCCGGGCAGCACTTCATCGTTGACGAACTGGTGCAGCACGGTGGCAACTTGCAGGCTGTGGACGGCGGTGTACATGCGGGTGTTTCCTCGAAGAAAGACGGGTTCAGGCGATGACGGTGGCGGCGGTGGCCGCAGGCGGCGCGGTGCCAGTGAACAGGGGCAACACGTCGCGCAGGCTGCGGCCGGTGTGGGTGGGCGCGGTGCCCAGCGCGTCCAGCGACGCGCCGGCGCGGTTGACCCACAGCGTGCGGTAGCCGAACCAGGTGGCGGCGATGGCGTCCCAGCCGTTGCTGCTGACGAAAAGAATGTCGCGCGCCGGCAGGCCCAAAGCGGACGTGCCCAGCGCGTAGGCGGCCGGGTCGGTCTTGAAGCGGCGTATCGGGTGCACGCTGATGACATGGGTCAGCAGGTCGGCAAAGCCCGCGCTCTGCACGGCGTCGCCCAACATGCCCGGGTCGCCGTTGCTCAAGATGCCGGTCGGGATGCCGCGCCGCTGCAATTCGACCAGCACCGCGCGGTTCTCGGGAAAGGCGCTGAGATGGCGGTAGGCCTGCATCAAGCGCTCTTCAGCGTCGTCGCTCAGCGCCAGCTGCAGGCGTTCGGCGGCGTGGCGCAGGGCGGCGCGGGTGAGGTCCCAGAACGGGCGGTAAAACGGGCTGCCACCGCCGGGTTCGCGGGCGGCCGCTTCGGTGCCGCTCATCGACACCAGGCGGGTGTATTCGATCTGCTTGTCACGCCACAGCAGGGCCAGCCCTTCGCCGTGCTGCGGGAACAACTGCTCGGCCTGCACGGCCACGCTGTAGACGTCGAAGAGCGTGCCGTAAGCGTCGAAAAGCACTGCGCGTGGTTGCATCTGCAGACTTTATTCGATACCCGCTGCGGCATTAACCCCGCGAAACGGGATTCATTTGTGCGTTGGCTGGCCATAATGAAAGCCATGGACAGGCTCAAGCAGATCGAATCTTTCGTCGCCGTGGCCACCAAAGGCAGCCTGACGGCGTCGGCGCTGGCCGAGGGCGTGGCCCCGGCGGTCATCGGCCGGCGCATCGACGGGCTGGAAGAGCGCCTGGGCGTGAAGCTGCTGCTGCGCACCACCCGGCGCATCACGCTCACCCATGAAGGCAGCGCCTACCTGGAAGACTGCCAGCGCCTTTTGGCCGACCTGGCCAGCGCCGAAGCCAGTGTCAGCGCCGGTGGCGTGAAGGCCAGCGGCCATCTGCGCGTGACCGCGCCGGCCGGCTTCGGCCGCCGCCACGTGGCACCGCTGGTGCCGGATTTCATCGCCGCGCACCCCGATGTCAGCCTCAGCCTGAACCTGTCCGACCGCGTGGTCGACATCGTCAACGAAGGCTACGACTGCGCCGTGCGGGTGGGCGAAATGCCCGACAGCAACCTGGTCAGCGTGCGCCTGGCCGACAACCGCCGCCTGTGCGTGGCCGCGCCCGCCTACCTGGCCCGCGCCGGCACCCCGCTCACGCCGGCCGAGTTGTCCCGCCACGCCTGTCTGACGCTGAGCAGCGACGCCAGCCAGACGCGCGGCTGGGCCTTTCTGGTGGACGGTGAACTGGTGCATTTGCGGCCCAGCGGCCCGCTGGACTGCAGCGACGGCCAGGTGCTGCACGAATGGTGCCTGCAAGGCCTGGGCATCGCCTGGCGCAGCACCTGGGAGGTCGAGGGCGACATCGCCAGCGGCAAGCTGGTGGACGTGCTGCAGGAACACGCCGCGCCGCCCAACGGCATCTACGCGGTGTTCACGCAACGCAAGCATTTGCCGCTGCGCGTGCGGCTGTGGATCGACTACATCAAGCTGCGCTTTGGCGACGCCAGCTACTGGGCGCAGGTGCCCGGTCCGGCCAACGCGCCGACATGAAA
>JANMZP010000050.1:0-4108 GCA_031383435.1 Betaproteobacteria bacterium
GGCAAGGCACCACGCCGTGAGTAATGCCACCAGTCCCGCAGCTGCCAACCACGGTGAATACTGGAACGGCTGTCGCCCACATCGTCGCCGCGCTCGAAAGCCTGAATCGAGAGCCCGCGCTTGCGCAGCAGATGCACCATATAAAGGCCGGCGAAACCGGCACCCACAACGACTGCGTCAACTACAGGTTCAGCAATGGCAGCGGGACTCTGATGCGAAGGCGTGGTCATCGTGGGCACTGGCTCAGGCGAACGGCGCGGCAGTAGACATGCCGGAACGGGTACGGTCAATGTGCGATTTGTGAGTGCGGGCAGGCCTACAGGTTGTCGCGATAGTCCGCGGCCACAACCGCATCGATCTGCGCAGCGGTTTGCGTCAGCAGGGCCGCATCGCCGGCGCGTTTCTTCGCAATCATGGCACCGAACGAGATGACCATGCGCGCAGGCCAGCTCGCAGGCTGCCACAGCTGCGAGCGGATGAACGCTTTCCCGCAGTGGAAGAAGCATTCCTCCTCATGATCGTCAGTTCGCTCGGCGTGGGCTTCCTGCTCGGCGCGGGTTTGACGATTCCCGAGGTCTTCCTGGTGGTCGGCCTGCTGAACGCGGTGGTGGCCGTCACCATCTTCCTCATCGTGCCGGAATACCTGCTGCGCTTCGTGGCCTTCATGCTCACGCGCTGCGTCTACCGCTTCCGCATCCGGGGTGACGAACACATCCCGGTCAGCGGCGCGGCCATCCTGGTCTGCAACCACGTGAGCTATGTCGACGCGGTGCTGCTGATGGCCGCCAGCCCGCGCCCCATCCGCTTCCTGATGGACCACCGCATCTTTGCGCAGCCGGTGCTGGGCTGGCTGTTCAGGCTGGGCAAGGCCATCCCCATCGCGCCGCAGAAGGACGACCCGGCGGCCTACGAAGCCGCCTTTGCCGCTGCCGGCCGTGTGCTGGATGAGGGCGACCTGCTGTGCATCTTCCCCGAAGGCGGCATCACGCGCGACGGCGAGCTGGGCGCTTTCAAAGGCGGCGTGATGAAGCTGCTGCAGACCCACCGCGCGCCGGTGGTGCCGATGGCGCTGCAGAACCTGTGGGGCAGCACCTTTTCGCGCATCGAAGGCGGCACGGCCATGCGCAAGCCTTTCCGCCGCGGGCTGTTCAGCCCGGTGGGCCTGGTGGTGGGCGAGGCGCTGGCCCCGGCGCAGGTGGAATTGCAGGGCTTGCGTGCACGCGTGCAGGACTTGCTGGTCGCCTGAAAACCGGCTTGAAAGCGGGCGCGAAAGCCCGGTTTTGCCGACCCCGTCACGAACAAGGTGCTTGCCGAAAAGACTGTATGAACATACAGTATTCTGGTGGACCTTTTCTCTTCAATCGATCACTGGACCGACCCCGCACCGCCCGTGCTGGTGCCCGCGCGCCAGCCTGCGCGGGCGGCACCTGAAGACCGGTCCCCGGCGCCCCTTGTGCCGGACCATCTGCATCCTGCGCGTTCTGCACCGGACGATCTGCATCCTGCGCGCCCCGCGCCGGAAGACCTGCACCCCGCACTGTGGCGCGCCCACCAGCTGGGCCGCCCGACCCACGACCAGCAGGGCGTGGTGGCCAGCGGCTACGCCGAGCTCGACGCCCAGTTGCCCGGCGGCGGTTGGCCCGCCCGCGTGCTGACCGAACTGCTGCTGCCGCACGCCGGTGTCGGCGAACTGCGCCTGCTGGCCCCGGCGCTGGCTGCGTTGCAGCGCCAGCAGCGCAGCCTGATGTGGTTCGACCCGCCTGCCGCGCCCTGCGCCTGGGCGCTGGGCGCGTTGGACATCGACGTGCGGCAACTGGTGGTGGTGCACAGCCGGGGCGGGCAGACCGGGCAGGCCGCCGTACCCAAGGGCCGCGCCCGCGTGCGGCTGCCCGCCGCCGACGTGTTGTGGGCGCTGGAACAGGCGCTGAAAAGCGGCCATCTGGGCGCTGCGCTGGCCTGGTTGCCGGCGCGCCTGCCGGCCGACGCGCTGCGCCGCCTGCAACTGGCCGCGCAGGCCCACGACGGCCCGGTCTTCCTGCTGCGCGACGCCGAACAGCGCAGCCGCCCCAGCGCCGCGCCGCTGCGCCTGCTGCTGGGCAGCGCCGGGCCCGACCGCCTGCGCGTGCTGCTGCTGAAACGGCGCGGCCCGCCGCTGGCCCAGGCGCTGACCCTGACGCTGGCACCGGTGCTGTCGGCCACGGCGCTGGCGCGGGCCGGGCCGCTGCGGCTGCCGTTGGCCACTGGCAGCGCGGCGGCCGCAAGCGCACTGCGGCGCGCCTTGCCGCTGTGACGGTCTTGCGGTTCGGCGGCTGCTCCGCCAGCCTTCTGCCTTCTGCCTTCTGCCTTCTGCCTTCTGCCTCGCTCATCCCTTTCCACCCGCCCGAAAGCCACCCATGCCCCAGCACCAGATCACCGGCACCTTCAGCGTCAGCCTGCAGCCGCAGCCCTGGCCCGATGCCGAAGCGCCCGGTATCACCGTGGGCCGTTTGCTGCTCAGCAAGCAGTACCAGGGCGACCTGCAGGCCAGCGCCCAGGGGCAGATGCTCAGCGCCATGACCGGCGTGAAGGGCTCGGCCGGCTATGTGGCCATCGAGCTCGTCACCGGCACGCTGCTGGGCAAGGCCGGCAGCTTCGCGCTGCAGCACAGCGGCGTGATGGAGCGCGGCACGCCCACGCTCAGCGTCACCGTGGTGCCCGATTCCGGCAGCGGTGAACTGGCCGGCCTGGTCGGCACGCTGGGCATCCGCATCGAAGGCGGCCAGCACTTCTACGACTTCGATTGCACGCTGCCGTGATGCGGGATGGCCATGCTCTGGTTGGCCCTGCATTTGCCGCTGTTGTCGCTGGAGGCCTTCTGCGCCACGCTCGCGCCCGAGCAGCGCGAACGCCCGGCGGTGCTGCTGACGGAACACCGCGTCAGCCACGTCAACGCCGCTGCGGCTGAACGCGGCATACGCCCTGGCATGAAGCGCGCCACGGCGCTGGCGCTGGCTGGCGACCTGCTGCTGGCCGATGCCAACGCCGCGCGCGACGCCGCCGCGCTGCAGGCCGTGGCACACGCCGCGCTGGCCTACACGCCGGCTGTCACGCTGCACGACGAACAGACCGTGCTGCTCGACGTGCAGGCCAGCCTGCGCCTGTTCCACGGCCTGCCGGCGCTGTGGCAGCGCCTGCTGGCCAGCACCACGCCGTTGGGCCACCGCGTGCACAGTGCGGCGGCACCCACGGCGCTGGGCGCGGCTTTGCTGGCGCGCTGGCAGCCGGGCGGGCCGCCGGTGTCGTCCACTTCGTCTGCGTCGCCTGCCTCGTCCTCGTCATTTGACACATCGTCAGCCGCCGCAGCAGCAGCTCTTGCTGCAGGCGGGGCCGCTGTGTGGACGCCACCCGGCCCGCACGCCGCCACCCTGCGTGCGCTGCAAGACCGGCTGGACAGCGCCCCGGTGTGGCTGCTGGGCCCCGGTCGCGAACACTGGGACGCACTGCAGGGCATGGGCTTGCACACCCTGAGCGACCTGCGCCACCTGCCGCGCACGGGCCTGGCGCGGCGCTTCGGCGAAGGGCTGATGGGCGACCTCGACCGCGCCCTGGGCCTGCAACCCGACCCGCGCGTGTGGACGCTGCTGCCGGCCGTCTTCGAAAGCCGGCTGGAGCTGTACGCCCGCGCCGAGAACACCGACCAGGTGCTGGCCGGTGCCGCCGTGCTGCTGGCCCGCCTGGTGGCCTGGGCGCAGGCGCGCCAGGTGCGCATCGCCAGCTTCACGCTCGCGATGCAGCACGAAGACCACCGCCACGCGGTGGTGCCGGCCAGCGAACTGCACATCGAACTGGCCGAACCGGCGCTGGACGCCGGCCACCTGCAACTGCTGCTGCGCGAACGCCTGGGCCGCATCGAGTTGGTGGCGCCGACGCTGGAATTGCGCCTGCACTGCCGCCACACCGTGGCCGCGCCGGCGCCCAACGGCGAACTCTTCCCCACCCACAGCAGCCAGGCCGAAGGCCTGACCCGTTTGCTCGAACGCCTGCGCGCCCGCCTGGGCGACGCCCAGGTGCAGCGCCTGGAGGCCGTGGCCGACCACCGCCCCGAATGCGCCAGCCGCAGCGTGCCGGC
>JANMZP010000051.1:0-17349 GCA_031383435.1 Betaproteobacteria bacterium
TGGGGCAACCGCGAGAAGACGCGCGACACCTTCCAGGGCGGCTGGACGAAAAGCGGCGACAAGTACATCCGCAATGCCGACGGCAGCTACACCTACGGCGGCCGCAGCGACGACATGCTGAAGGTCAGCGGCATCTACGTCTCGCCCTTCGAAGTGGAAGCCACGCTGGTGCAGCACCCATCGGTGCTGGAAGCCGCTGTGATCGGCGTGCCAGATGCCGAAGGCTTGACCAAGACCAAGGCCTTCGTCGTGCTCAAGGCCGGCACCGAAGCGACCGAGGCCGAACTCAAAGCGTTCGTCAAGGACCGCCTGGCACCCTACAAGTACCCGCGCACCATCGAGTTCCTGGCCGACTTGCCCAAGACCGCCACCGGCAAGATCCAGCGCTTCAAATTGCGCGAGCAGGAGGCCGGCCGGTGAAGAACCGCCTCGTCGACATCGATAGCGCCGGCCGGCATGTGCGCATCGAGCACGCCTGGGTCGGTGCGCGCAACGATGCGGCACCGCTCGTCGTGTTCCTGCACGAAGGCCTGGGCTCGGTGTCGATGTGGCGTGACTTTCCGGAACGGCTGTGCCGCGCCGCCGACTGTCGCGGCCTGGTCTATTCGCGGCCCGGTTACGGGCAGAGTTCGCCACGGAATGCCGACGAGCACTGGGGCCCCGACTTCATGCACCGCCAGGCGCGCGAGGTGTTGCCGGCGCTGCTGGCCGCGCTGGGTGTTGATGCGGCTGCGAACCCGCCCTGGCTGTTCGGCCACAGCGACGGCGGCAGCATCGCGCTGCTGTATGCGGCCATGTTCCCAGACCAACTGCGCGGGGCCATCGTGGTGGCACCGCACATCCTGGTCGAAGACATCTCCATCAGCAGCATCGAAGCCGCCCGCGTGGCCTATGTGCAAGGTGACCTGCGCCAGCGCCTGGCGCGCCACCACGCTGACGTCGATTCGGCCTTCTGGGGCTGGAACGACATCTGGCTGAGCCCGGCCTTCCGCGCCTGGAAGATCACCGAAGCCATCCGCGAAATCCGCGCGCCGCTGTTGGCGGTGCAGGGCCTGGACGACGAATACGGCACGCTGCTGCAGATCCGCGAAATTCAGGCCCGCGTGCCCGCCACACAATTGCTGGAACTGGCCGACTGCGGCCACAGCCCGCACCGCGACCAGCCTGACGCGCTGATCGCCGCCAGTTGCGCCTTCATCCAACAACAAAGTTCCACCCCACAACACGGAGACCCGACATGACGACCTTCTTCCGCGCCGCCTTGCTGGCCACGGCTGCCGTCGCCGCCGTCACGGCCACAGCCAGCACGGCCCACGCCCAGCCCACCGGCAAGATCAAGGTCGGCCTGATGCTGCCGGCCACCGGCACCTTCGCGTCCCTGGGCGTGGCCATCGAAAACGGCTTCAAGCTGTATGTGGCCGAGCAGGGCGGCAAGCTGGGCGGGCGTGAAATCGAGTACGTGAAAGTCGACGACGAGAGCGACCCGGCGAAGGCCACCGACAACGTCAACAAGCTGATCAAGCGCGACAACGTCGATGTGCTGGTGGGCACGGTGCACAGCGGCGTGGCCATGGCCATGGCCAAGGTCGCCAAAGACACCGGCACGCTGTTGATCGTGCCGAATGCCGGCGCTGACGCGGTGACCGGCGCGATGTGCGCGCCGAACATCTTCCGCAGCAGCTTTTCCAACTGGCAGCCGGGTTACGCCATGGGTGAGGTGGTGGCCAAGCGGGGCCACAAGAAGGTGGTCACCATCACCTGGAAATACGCCGCCGGCGACGAAAGCGTGCGCGGCTTCAAAGAGGCTTTCGAGAAGGCCGGCGGCAGTGTCGTGAAGGAACTCAACCTGCCGTTTCCGGGCGTGGAATTCCAGGCTCTGCTGACCGAGATTGCGGCCGCCAAGCCCGACGCCGTGTACACCTTCTTCGCCGGTGGCGGCGCGGTGAAATTCGTCAAGGACTACGCTGCCGCGGGTCTGAAGAAAAGCATCCCGCTGTACGGCGCGGGATTCCTCACCGACGGCACGCTGGAAGCCCAGGGCGCTGACGCCGAGGGCATCTACACCACGCTGCATTACGCCGACAGCCTGGGCACGCCGCGCGACGGGGCCTTCCGCTTGAACTACGCCAAGACCTACAAGTTGCAGCCCGATGTGTATGCCGTGCAGGGCTATGACGCCGCACAGATCCTGGCCACCGGCCTGGCCGCCGTCAAAGGCGACCTGAGCAAGAAGGCTGATTTCGCGGCCGCCGTCGAGAAGGCCAAGATCGACAGCCCGCGCGGCGCTTTCAACGTCAGCAAGGCCCACAACCCGGTGCAGGACATCTACCTGCGCCAGGTGGTCGGCAAGGAAAACAAGCTGATCAGCGTGGCCAGCAAGTCGCTGAACGACCCGGCCAAGGGCTGCAAGATGTGAGCTGCGTTGCCGCCCCGAACTGAGCCGCGCGCATCATGGACTTCGCCACCTTCCTCATCCAATGTTTGAACAGCCTGCAGTACGGCCTGCTGCTGTTTCTGGTGGCCTCGGGGCTGACGCTGATCTTCGGGATCATGGGCGTCATCAACCTGGCGCACGGCAGCTTCTACATGATCGGTGCCTACATGGCCTATGCCTTGGCACCTGCCGTGGCCAGCACCTTTGGCGGTGGTTTCTTCTCGGTGCTGCTGGTCGGCGTGGTGCTGGCGGTGCTCTTGGGCTATGGGCTGGAGTGGGCCTTCTTCAGCTTCCTCTACCAGCGCGAACACCTGCAGCAGGTGCTGATGACCTACGGCCTGATCCGGGTCTTCGAAGAACTGCGCAGCCTGCTGGTCGGTGACGACGTGCACGGCGTGCAGCCGCCGGCGCTGCTGGGCGTCAGCATCGCGCTGGGCGACACCATGACCTACCCGGTCTACCGCCTGTTCATCAGCGGCGTGTGCCTGGCTTTGGCGCTGGGCATGTATCTGGTTTTCGCGAAAACGCGTCTGGGCATGATGATCCGCGCCGGTGCCAGCAACCGGGACATGGTGCAGAGCCTGGGCATCGACATCGGCTTCCTGTACCGCGTGGTGTTTGCCGCCGGCATGGCCATTGCTGTGCTGGCCGGCATGGTGGCCGCGCCGGTCTCGTCGGTCTACCCCGGCATGGGCAACTCGGTGCTCATCATCTGCTTCGTGGTGGTGGTCATCGGCGGCATCGGCTCGGTGCGCGGTGCCTTGCTGGCGGCCTTGCTGATTGGCCTGGTCGACACCTTCGGCAAGGTGCTGTTGCCGCAGGCGGCGGGCGTGCTGGTGTATGTCTTGATGGCGCTGATCCTGCTGTGGAAACCCAGCGGCTTGTTCAAAGCGGCCTGACGCAGTTCGCCATGAAACCCGAGACATCCAAGTTCGTCTTCGTGCTGATCGCCTTCCAGGCTTTGGCGCTGTACCCCTTGATCGCCGGCTCTTTCGGCATCGACTTCGTCACCAAGATCATGGTCTACGCGATCTTCGCGCTGAGCCTGGAACTGCTGGTCGGCAGCACCGGCCTGATCTGCTTCGGCCAGGCCGCTTTCTTCGGCATCGGTGCCTATGCGGCGGTGCTGCTGACCCCGGTTTTCGGTCCGACTGACGGCCCGGCTTCGGTGTGGTGGCTGCTGCCCGTTTGCGCGCTGGCGGCAGCGGTCTTCGCGCTGGCCGTGGGCGCGCTGTCGCTGCGCACTCAGGGCGTGTACTTCATCATGGTCACGCTGGCCTTTTCGCAGATGGCGTTCTACCTGGTGCATGACACGCCGCTGGGCGGCGGAAGCGACGGCATCTACCTGAACAACAAGCCGGTGCTGGGCTGGATGGGTTCGCCGCTGCTGGACCTGGACAAGCCGCTGGCGCTGTACTACTTCACGCTGGTTTGCCTGTTGGCGGTGTTTGCCAAACTGGCGCTGCTGTTGCGTTCGCGTTTCGGCCGCGCGCTGGCCGGTATCAAGGCCAATGAGCAGCGCATGCGGGCGGTGGGTTTTTCGACCTATCCGTACAAGCTGGCGGCCTTCACCATTTCGGGCGGCATCGCCGGTTTGGCCGGTTTTCTTTTCGCGGTGAAGGACGGGTACGTCAACCCCGAACTGTTCAGCTGGCACTTCAGCGGCGCGGTGCTGATCATGATCATCCTGGGCGGCCTGGGCCATTTGCGCGGTGCGCTGATCGGCGCTTTCGCTTTCGCGCTGCTGCAGGAATTCTTCAAGTCCGAAGCCGTGTTCGGGGCCTTCGCCAAGCACTGGCAACTGGGGCTGGGCCTGACCATCATCGCCAGCGTGGCGCTGCTGCCGCGCGGCCTGGTGGGGCTGCCAGGGCAGTGGCGGGAGCGACTGACAGGCCGCAACGGCAGGCGCGGTGCAGCCCCTGTCGAGGTGCCCGAGGTGACGGCGTGAGCAGCCCCGATGTGCTGCTGCGCGGCCACGACCTGACGCGCCGCTGGGGCGGCCTGCTGGCCGTGGACCGCGTGTCCATCGCCGTTGCTCGCGGCAGCGTGCACGCCGTCATCGGCACCAACGGCGCGGGCAAGTCCACGCTGATCAACATGCTGTCGGGCGAGTTGCCGGCGTCCAGCGGCCGGGTTGAACTGCTGGGGCAGGACGTGACCACCTGGACGCAACCGCAGCGCGCGCGCGCCGGCCTGGGCCGCAGCTACCAGCGCAACACCATCTTCCCGGCCTTCACGGTGTTCGAGAACTGCCGCTTGGCCGCACAGGCGGCCACCCAGCGGCCGTGGGCCTGGTGGCAGCGCGCGCAAACCTGCCCGGCCAGCAGCGCCGCCGCGCGCGACGCCGCCGAACGCGCCGGCCTGAGCCCGCTGCTCGACCGCACGGCCGGCCTGCTGTCACACGGGCAGAAGCGGCAGCTGGAAATTGCCATGTGCCTGGCTACCGCGCCGCAGGTGCTGCTGCTGGACGAACCGCTGGCCGGCATGGGGGCCGAGGAAACCGACCGCATGCTGGCCTTGTTGGACCAGCTGCGCGCCGGCCACGCCACGCTGCTCGTCGAACACGATATGGACGCCGTCTTCCGCATCGCCGACCGCATCACGGTGATGGTCAATGGCGCGGTCATCGCTTGCGACACGCCGGCCGCCGTGCGCGCCAGCCCGGCGGTGCTGGCGGCCTATCTGGGTGAGGACGGGGTCGCGCATGGCTGAGCTGATCCTGGACGCGCGCGGCGTGCACGCCTGGTACGGCAGCAGCCATGTGCTGCACGGCGTTGACCTGCAGATCGCGCGCGGCGAAACCGTCGGCCTGCTGGGCCGCAACGGCATGGGCAAGAGCACCTTGATCCGCACCCTGCTGGGCCATGTGGCGCAGCGTGAGGGTGCCATCTTCGTGGCCGGCCATGAGGTCTCGAAAGCCGCGCCGCACCGCGTGGCGCGCCTGGGCGTGGCCTATGTGCCGGAAGGCCGGGGCGTGTTCCCCAACCTGACGGTGCGTGAGAACCTGGTGATGGCCGCCAGACCTTCCAGGGACGGCGGCCCGGATGGCCGCACCGACTGGACGTTGGACCGCGTGCTGACCACCTTCCCGCGGCTGCAGGAACGGCTGGGCAACCTGGGCGCGGCGCTGTCGGGCGGTGAACAGCAGATGCTGTCCATCGGCCGCGCCTTGATGACCCACCCCGATCTGCTGATCCTGGACGAAGCCACCGAAGGCCTGGCGCCGCTGATCGTGGCCGAGATCTGGCGCGTCATCGCGCAGATCCGCGCCAGCGGCATCGCCACCCTCATCGTCGACCGCGATTTCCGCCGCGTGCTGGCGCAGAGCGACCGCGCGCTGGTCTTGCAGAAGGGCCAGGTCGTGCTGGCGGGCCCAGCGCAGGCGCTGCGCGACAGCGCGCAGCTGCAGGCGCTGCTGGGCGTTTGAAGGGGTCTGAACCCCGCGTCAAGCCCTGGTGGCCGCCAGGCAGCTGCGAACCTGCGCCGCGTCGGCCAGCAGGCCGCGGGCGGCCGGGGTCAGGCGGGTGCCGCCGCCACCTGCGCAGCCGGTCAGCGTTTCCAGCAGCGGTTCATGGGCCAGGTTGCAGGCGGTCTCCAGCACCATCCACGCGCCCTTGTAGCTGTAGCCCGCCGTCTTCGCTGCGCGGTTGATGCTGCCGGTGTCGGCCACGGCCTGCAGCAGCGCGAAGAAGCGCGCGTCCAGCCGGCCGGCCAGCTTCAGCTCGGCGCTGATCCAGCTGCCGCTCATGCGGTCTGCGGCCGCTTCATTCCATCAAGGCCACGGTCTTGACCTGGGCCCACAGGGCCTGGCCCACCTGCAGCCCCAGGGTGTGCGCCGAACGCCGCGTCAGCCGCGCCACCAGCGGCACCGAACCGGTGTTGTTGCTGCTGTGGCTGCCGCAGTTGCTGCTGCTGCTGCTGCCGTCCGCGCCGATGCGCACCCGCACCAGCGCCAGACCGGGGTGGCTGTCGTCGGCAATGGCCTCTACCGTGCAAGGCAACTGGTTGCCGATGCTGGTGCCGGTTTGCGGCGCGCGGGTCAGGCTGACGTCGCGCGCCAGCACGCGCAGGCGCACGCGCGTGCCCACCGCCAGACCGGCGTCGCGCGCCCACAGGCTGCAGCCCGGGCCCTCAACGTCCAGCCGCGCCAGATGCCAGCCTGCGTCGCGTTCGCCGACCACGCCTTCCAGCACCACACCGGCGTCGTCGCCCAGGGCCTGCGGCAGGTCGATGCGCGCCAGCACCTCGGCCAGCGGGCCTTGCGCGACCACCCGGCCCTGGTCCAGCAGCACCAGGTGGTCGGCCAGCCGCACCACTTCGGCTAGGGCGTGGCTGACATAGACGATGGGGATGGCCAGCGCCGCGTTCAGCCCTTCCAGATAGGGCAGGATTTCCGCCTTGCGTGCGGTGTCCAGCGCGGCCAGCGGTTCGTCCATCAACAGCAGTTGCGGGCTGGTGGCCAGCGCCCGCGCTATCGCCACACGCTGGCGTTCACCGCCCGACAGCGCGGTGCTGCGGCGGCCCAGCAGCGGCGCGATGCCCAGCAGTTCGACCGCCTGCTCGATGGCGATGCGGCGCTGTGCCACGGGCGTGCGGCGCAGGCCATAGTCCAGATTGCCTTGCACGCTGAGGTGTGGGAACAGTGCGGCTTCCTGCGTCACATAGGCCAGGGGCCGGCGGTGGGTGGGCAGGAAGATCTGGCGGCTGTCGTCCTGCCACACGGCGGCGTTCGTTGAATCGTCCAGCGCCACGCGGCCGGCCGCGCGTTCCAGCCCGGCGATGGCGCGCAGCACGCTGGTCTTGCCGCAGCCCGACGGGCCGAACAGTGCCGTCACGCCACGCGGTGGCAGTTGCAGCGCCACGTCCAGCCGGTAGCCGGCGCGCGGCAGGCGCAGTTGCAGGTCGATCATGGTGCAGCCGCGCCGCGGTGCACGGTTTCACGCGCCGGCCGGTTCACCGCGTACAGCGTGACCAGCACCACCAGCGCGAAGACCACCATGCCGCCCGCCAGGCGGTGGGCGGCTTCGAATTCAGAGGCCTCGACATGGTCGTACAGGGCCACCGACAGCACCCGCGTCGCGCCGGGGATGTTGCCGCCGATCATCAGCACCACGCCGAATTCACCCACCGTGTGCGCAAAGCCCAGCACGGTGGCTGTCACCAGCCCGGGCCGGGCCAGCGGCAGGGCCACGCTGAAGAAGCGGTCCCAGGGCCCCGCACGCAGCGTGGCCGCGGCCTCCAGCAGGCGCTCGGGTATGGCCTCGAAAGCCTGTTGCAGCGGTTGCACCACGAAAGGCAGCGAACACAGCACCGAGGCCACCACCAAGCCGCCGAAAGTGAAGGGCAGCCGCCCCAGGCCCAGCGCCTGCGTGAACTGGCCGACCGCGCCCTGCGGCCCCATCAGCAGCAGCAGGTAAAAGCCCAGCACCGTGGGCGGCAGCACCAGCGGCATGGCCACCAGTGCCAAAGCCAGCGGCTTGAAAGGCGAACGCGAACGCGCCAGGGCCCAGGCCAGCGGCGTGCCCAGCAGCAGCAGCAGCACGGTGGCCGTGGCGGCCAGGGTGGCCGTCAGGCGGACGGCGGTCCATTCGTCGGCGGTCATCCAGGTGGCTTCACTTCGCCGGGCTGGCGGAGCCGTAGCCGAAGACCTGGATCACGGCCTGGGCCGGCTCGGTCTTCAGCCAGGCCAGCAGCGCCGCGGCGGCGGGGTTGGCAGCGCCGGTTTTCAACAGCACCGCGTCCTGGCGAATTTCACTGTACAGCGCGGGCGGCACCAGCCAGTAGGAACCGCCGGCCGGCTTGCCCGGCACCCGCAATTGCGACAGCGCCACGAAGCCCAGTTCGGCGTTACCGGTGTAGACAAACTGGTAGGCCTGGGCGATGGTTTCGGCGGTGACGATCCGCGGCTTCAGCACCTCGGCCAGCCCCTGCGCCTGCAGCACCTGCAGGGCGGCCTGGCCGTAGGGTGCCACCTTGGGGTTGGCGATGGCCAGGTGCTTGAATGAGCCCGCCGCCAGCACCGCACCCTGGGCGTCGACAAAGCCGGCTTGGGCGCTCCACAAAGCCAGTTTGCCGATGGCGTAGGTGAAGTTGCTGCCGGCCACCGCCAGACCTGCCTGGACCAGCCGCGCCGGGGTTTCGTCGTCGGCCGCGATCAGCACCTCGAAAGGCGCGCCGGCCACGATCTGCTGGTAGAACCTGCCGGTGGCCCCCACCGACACCTTCAGCGTGTGGCCAGTGGCGACGGTGAACGCGGTCGCCATCTGGGCCAGCGGCGCGGCGAAGTTGGCGGCAACCGCCACCTGCACGTCGGCGGCGTGGGCCGAGCCGACCAGCACCAGCAGGCAGATGGTTGACAGGCGTTTCATGGCACCGGGCCCTTGCAAGATTGCGTTCTGTATTGGACTACACAACGCAGGCCTGCAAGGACCCGGTGCTGTTCAGTTGCTGTTCAGCCGCGCAAGAACGCCAGCAGCGCCTCGTTGAACGCGCCCGCGTGCGACACGTTCAGCCCGTGCGGCGCGCCCTTCACGGTCACCAGCTGGCTGTGCTGCACCGCGCGGTGGGTGCGCAGGCCCGAATGCTCGAAGGGCACGACCGCATCGGCGTCCCCGTGCAGCACCAGCGTGGGCAGCGTCAGCTGTTTCAAGTCGGCGCGGAAGTCGGTGGTGCTGAAGGCGTCTTGGCACGCCAGCGCGGCCGCCGGCGACGACTGCCGGCACACGGCGGTGGCCTCGGCGCGCTGCGCTTGACTGACCTGCAGCACGCCATGGGCCGAGAAGAATTCGCGCGTGAAGCCGTCGAAGAAGGCCTCGCGGTCCTGTTCCAGGGCCTGGCGCTTCTGCTGCGCTTTTTCGGCCGTCAGCGGGCCTTCGGGGTTGTCGGGCGACTGCATCAGGCAGGGCGTCACGGCGGCCGCGAAGACCACGCTGCGCAGGCGCGATTCGCCGTGCCGCGCGACGTAGCGCGCGACCTCGCCGCCACCCATCGAAAAGCCGACCAGCGTCACGTCCTGCAGTTCGCACTGCGTCAGCACCCGCTGCAGGTCGTCGGCCAAGGTGTCGTAGCTGTAGCCGCTGGCCGGCTTGTCGGAATGGCCAAAGCCGCGCCGGTCGTAGGCCACCACGCGGTAGCCGGCGGCCTGCAGCGTCGGCACCTGCGCCGTCCAGGCTTGCGCCGACAGCGGCCAGCCGTGGATCAGCACCACCGGGCGGCCCGTGCCGCCGCTGTCTTCGATGTGCAGGCGCACGCTGTCGGCCGGCGCGCCGTGGGCCATGCCCGCGTCGGCCGGCGTGGTCGGTGCGGCCGTGGCACCGGCGGCCGCGCCGCCCAGCGCGCCGGCCACCGCCCCCAGCGTGGCCCCGACCAGCACGCCCACCGGCCCGGCCACCAACACGCCGGCGGTGGCACCCGCCGCTGCCCCGGCCACGATGCCGCCGCCCATCAACACCGACTTGGCTTCGCGTTCGGCTTCCTCGGGCCGCAGCGCAACCTGGGCCGCCGGGTCGGGGTCTTGCGACGGCACACCGTGGCCCGGAAGGGCCTGCTCGACGAGGTCCGGGTCTACTGCCTCGGGCTGCGACGGGATGGGGGCGGATGGGTTCATGGGGGGCTCCTGCAGGCGTTGACGGTGGGGCGAGCACAAGGCTCGCGTTGGCCCCGTTCGAGAGGCCGTTCCATCGTTGCGGCGCAGGGCCGGCCGGTCTGTACCTCAGCGCACGCAGGCGGCCGGGTGGTAGCCGCCGGCAGGTGCCGGCGGGCACCACGCCACCAACCTCAGTCGATGGCCGTCCACAGCACGGTGCAGGCCAGCATGGCCACGCCAGCCGGTACGCCCCAGCGTTCCCAGGCCGAGATGCCGCCGCCGGCAACCACCTCCACCGGCACCGGCGTGGCCTGCAGCACGCCGTTGGTGACCGAGTCTTCGACCATCCGCGTGATGGTGTTCTTGCGCGCCGTGCCCATCACCACATGGTGGGCACCCAGGTCTTGCGCGGCACGGCAGATTTCATCGGCGCGCCGGCCCACCACCCAGTGCGTCTGGTGCGGCACGCCGGCCGCCACCAGCAGGGCGCGCGCGCCGGCCAGGGCGGCCTCGGCTCGGTCGCGGTGCCAGGCCTCGCGGTCGCCCCGGCTGATGAATCGGGCCACGTGCGCATACAGCGGCGCCTGCACGTTCAGCAGGTGCAGTTCCAGTTCGTGGTGGCGCTGGTACTCCGCCACCGCGTGGCGCAGGGCCAGCAAGGCATTGGGTGAACCGTCGACGGGGACCAGGACCTTGAGCATTTTCTTGTCTCCTTGTGCAGCGTGGATCGGTGGTTCGCCCACCGTTGCGGGTGCGGATCGGTGGCCGGGCGGGCGCTGCAGCGCGAAATCGGCCAGCCGGGCGTGGATGCGCGACTCGAAGCGGCGGTGGTTGCCCACGAAGCCGGCCCACAGCACCGCCGGTATCGCGGCATGGGCCAGCAGCGTGGCCAGCGGGTGTCCGGCCAGCCACGGCTTGAGCAGCGGCTCGCCGGTGACCATCTTGACGGCCGTCCAGACCAGCACGGCAGCCCCCAGGTAGACCACCCCGGGGTGGCGGTCCACCAGCTTCAGCACCAGCGTGCTGCCCCACACGACGATGGGCACGCTGATGGCCAAGCCCGCCACCACCAGGCCGTAGCTGCCGTGGGCGGCACCGGCCACGGCCAGCACGTTGTCCAGGCCCATCACCGTGTCGGCCACGACGATGGTGCGCAGGGCACCCCAGAGGGTGGTGGCCGCGCTGCCGTGGCCGCCGCTCTCGGCCGATTCGGGCAGCAGCAGCCGGTAGGCGATCCACACCAGCATGGCCCCGCCTGCCAGTTGCAGCCCGGGTATGCGCAGCAACCAGACGACGAGCACCGTCATCAGGCTGCGCACGGCGATGGCACCCACCGCACCCCACAAGATGGCGCGCCGGCGCAAGTGTTCGGGCAGGCTGCGCGCGGCCAGTGCGATGACGATGGCGTTGTCGCCGGCCAGCACGATGTCGATGACGATGATCGCCAGCAAGGCCGTGAGGAACGTGCTGCTGTCCATCGGCCGCATTCTTCGCGTCATCGCCGTCGCGTGCTTCGCGAATCGCAATGCATCGCGATTCGCAATGCCGCGATGAAGCCGCGAACCGGCCAACCGGCGCGATGTGCCCACAGGAAGTGGGGCCAGGACAGCGGCCTGCCGGACTGCCAGAATGAAATCGCTTGTGTTGCGCGAAGCAAGCAGGCGAATCGCAAAGCGGGAGTAGTTCCGCACCCGGTGTTGCCCGGTAGCGCTTGGTAGCGCCCCGGGGTGTCGGGTGTGTCGTGTCATCGTCAGCACGGGCCTGCGGGCCCCGGCGGCACGGATGCCTTCAGGCAAGAACCAGACCTTTGCCTTCCTTGGTCTCGACCCAGAGGAATGGCCATGCTCCCCAAACCCTGCGAAGCCCTGACACCCGCCCGGCGCTACCGACGCCATGGCCTGTTGATCCAACTGCTGGCGCTCGACGCGGTGGTGCGGCTGGGCAGTGCAGCGCGCGCGGCCGAAGCGCTGTGCCTCGCCCAGCCCACCATCTCCGGGCACTTGCGCAAGCTGAGCGAAGCCCTGGGCGTGCGCTTGTTCCTTTTGCACGGCAAGCAACGCGTGCCCACCCACGCCGCGCTGGCCTTGCTGCAGGCGGCGCAGGAAACCTTTGCCGCCCTGGACCGCTGTGAAGTGGTGCTGGCCGACCTGCGTGCCCTGCCCACGCTGCCCACGCGGCCCGCCGACCCCTGGCGGGCCGGCGCGCCCAGGCTGGGCTGAGCCGCGCGCCGGAGCGCGCCCCGGGTCAGGCCGGTGCCATGCCGTGCTGGCGCTTCAGCTCGGCCTGTTCGGGTGCGGCAAAAAATTGCAGCAGCGCGCGCACGGCATCGGGCTGCGCGCTGCTACTGGCCATGGCCGCCGAGAAGGTGGTGGTGATCTGGATTGCCGGCGGCAGCGGACCGACCACGCTGATGCCCGGCAGGTGCATCAGTTCACTGAACTGCTGGAAGCCCAGATCGACCTCGCCGCGCGCCACCAAAGCGCCCACGGGCATGCCGGGCGGGGCGGTGACGATGCGGCCGGCGATCGCGTCCGCGATGCCCCAGCGTTCGAACAGCTTCGCCAATTGCACACCGCTGGGGCCGGTGGAATAACTCAGGCGCGGTGCCGCCAGCACGGCGGCTTTGACGGCGGCTTGACTGCCGATGTCGGGCAGCGCGGCACCCGCGCGCACGGCCACGGCCACGCCCGAATCGACGACGTCAACCCGGCTGCCTGCCACCGTGTGGCCACTGGCGGTGAGCTGTTCGATGGCGTTCGAAGCCAGCATCACCGCGTCGAAAACCTCGCCGGCCTGCACGCGCTGGATGGCGTCGACACCGCCCACCGAGACCACGTTCACGGCCACGCCGGTTTGCGCCGTGTAGCGGGCCACCAGGTCGGCCAGCAGCAGCTTGGTGGCCATCGATGAAATCAGCTGCAGGGTGGGCGTTGATGTGGGCGTGGGGGCTGACGTGGGGGCTGACGTGGCGGCTGACGTGGCGGCTGACGTGGCGGCTGGCGTGGACATGGGCTTGGGCGTCGGCGTAGGGGCTGAAAAGGAAACCGCCATTCTGGCTTGCCCAGCGGTCACCGCGAGGGCCCGTGACATAGTCGCCGCGATGAACGAAAAGCCCGCTCTGCCCACGCCAGCCACAGCCGCCGACCTTGCCCCTGATCAGGCACCCGGTCCCGTCACCCTGCGTGCAGCGTTTGCGTTCTGGCTGAAGCTGGGCTTCACCAGCTTCGGCGGCCCGGCCGGGCAGATTGCGCTGATGCACGCCGAACTGGTGGAACGCCGCCGCTGGATCAGCGAGCGCCGCTTTCTGCACGCGCTGAACTACTGCATGGTGTTGCCCGGGCCCGAGGCGCAACAGCTGGCCACCTACATCGGCTGGCTGATGCACCGCACGGGAGGCGGTCTCATCGCCGGCGGCTTGTTCGTGCTGCCTTCTTTGCTGATCCTGATCGGCCTGTCGTGGGTCTACATGGCCTTCGGGCAGGTGCCGGCGGTGGCCGGGCTGCTGTACGGCGTCAAGCCGGCGGTCACGGCCATCGTGGTCGCGGCGGCCTGGCGCATCGGCACGCGGGCGCTGAAGAACGCGGCGCTGTGCGGCATGGCGCTGGCCGCTTTCGTGGCCATCTTTGCGCTGAAATTGCCGTTTCCGTTGATCGTGCTGGCCGCCGGTTTGATCGGCATGGCGGGCGGCCGCTGGGTCCCGCAACACTTCGCGCTGGGTGGCGGGCATGGGGCGGCCAAAGCCTCGCAGGGCCGTTCGGTCATCGACGACGACACGCCCACGCCCGAGCACGCGCGCTTCAACTGGCCGCACTTCGCGCGCGTGCTGGTGGTCTTCGGGGCGCTCTGGGCGGTGGCGTTGGCTGGGCTGGTGGCCGTGTGGGGTTGGCAAGGCGTGTACACCCAGATGGCCTGGTTCTTCACCAAGGCCGCGCTGCTGACGTTCGGCGGTGCGTATGCGGTGCTGCCCTATGTCTACCAGGGCGCGGTGGAGCAAGCCGGCTGGTTGACGGCGGCGCAGATGATCGACGGCCTGGCCCTGGGCGAAACCACGCCCGGCCCACTGATCATGGTGGTGGCCTTCGTGGCCTATGTCGGCGGCTGGACCCAGGCCGTGCTGGGCCCCGACGCTTTGCCGCTGGCGGGCGCGGTGGCGGCCTGCATCGTCACCTTCTTCACCTTCCTGCCCTCGTTCCTGTTCATCCTGCTGGGCGGGCCTTTCATCGAAACCACGCACGGTCAGTTGAAGTTCACCGCGCCGCTGACGGCCATCACCGCGGCGGTGGTCGGCGTCATCGTCAACCTGGCCGTGTTCTTCGCCATCCACGTGCTGTGGCCGCAGGGTTTTGCGGGGGCGTTCGATGGCGTGGCAGCGGTCATCGGCCTGGCCGCCGGCCTGGCCTTGATGCGCTTCAAGGTCGGCGTGATGACGGTGGTGGCGGCCAGCGCGGTGACCGGCCTGTTGCTGGCGTTGCTGCGCTTTTGACCGGCGCTAAGCCGCTGCCGCCCGCTTGGCACCCAGGTAGGTTTCGATGACCCGCGGGTCCACTGCCAGCTCAGTGGCCGGCCCCTGCAACACCAGGTCGCCGGTTTCCAGCACATAGCCGTAGTCGG
Source organism: Betaproteobacteria bacterium (assembly GCA_031383435.1). Classification (GTDB taxonomy): domain Bacteria; phylum Pseudomonadota; class Gammaproteobacteria; order Burkholderiales; family Burkholderiaceae_C; genus Rubrivivax. The sequence continues at coordinate 14,631 of JANMZP010000051.1, forward strand.
CCACTTCCAGCGCGGCGCGGGCGTTCTGTTCGACCAGCAGGATGCTGACGCCGTCACGGCGCAGCTGCGTGATGATGTTGAAGATGTCGCGCACGATCAACGGGGCCAGGCCCAGGCTGGGTTCGTCCAGCATCAGCAAACGCGGCTGGCCCATCAGCGCGCGGGCGATGGCCAGCATCTGCCGTTCACCGCCGCTCAAGGTACCAGCCAGTTGGCTGCGGCGTTCCTTCAAACGCGGAAACAGCGCATAGGCTTTTTCGATGCCATCGCGCCACCGCGGCAGGCGCTTTTTCAAGGGCCGCCAGCCGCCCAGCACCAGGTTGTCTTCCACGCTCATGGTGCCGAAGAGTTCGCGCTTTTCCGGCACCAGCGCCATGCCGTGCATCACGCGTTCTTCCAGCGACAAATGCGCCAGATCGTGGCCGTGGAAACGCAGGCCGCCGCTGGATTTGTCGGCGTTCGCAAAGGTGGCCGGCAGCAGCCCCATCAGCGCGCCGAGCAGCGTGGACTTGCCCGCACCGTTGGGCCCGATGACAGTGACCACCTGGCCTTCGGTCAGCGACAGGTCCAGGCCGCGCAGCACCTCGGCCTTGCCGTAACCGGCATGCAGCCCCTTGACGTCGAGCAGGGTTGGGGCGGCCGCCATGTCAGTGCTCGGTGCCGAGGTAAGCGGCGCGCACGGCCGGGCTGGCTTGCACCTCGGCGGGCGTGCCTTCGATCAGCCGCGTGCCGAATTCCATCACCACGATGCGGTCGGTCAGGTTCATCACGAAGTCCATGTCATGTTCCACCAGCAGCAGGCTCAAGCCTTCGCTTTTCAATTGCCGCAGCACGGCCGCCAGGGCCTGCTTTTCCTGGTGGCGCAGGCCGGCGGCGGGTTCGTCCAGCAGCAGCAGCGAAGGGTCGCTGGCCAGCGCGCGGGCAATCTCCACCAGCCGCTGCGGGCCCAGCGCCAGGTTGCCGGCCAACTCGCCGGCCTGTTCAGCCAGGCCGATGCGTTGCAACTGCGCCATCGCCTCGTGGAGCGCGCGCTGTTCCTCGGCGCGGTCCAGCCGTAGCAGGGCCGCGACGGCACCCGTTGTCGTGCGCAGGTAGGTGCCCAGCGCGACGTTTTCCAGCACCGTCATGTCGGGCACCAGCTTCACGTGCTGGAAGGTGCGGCTCATGCCGCGCCGCGCCACTTCACGGGCGGGCAAGCCGTCGACGCGCTGGCCGCGCAGCAGCACCGCGCCGCTGGTCATGGGCAACACGCCGCTGATCAGATTGAAGGTGGTGGACTTGCCCGCGCCGTTGGGGCCGATGAGGCCGACGATGTCGCCGGCGCGGATGGTGAAGCTGATGTCGTTCACCGCCACCAGACCGCCGAAAGCCTTGCGCACCGCCTTCACTTCCAGCAGCAATTCGCCACGCGCGGGCTTGCTGCGCGCGGCGAGTGCTTCGGTGGGCTCGCTGGGCGCAGCGGAGGCGGCGGAGGCGGCGGAGGCGGCGGAGGTGGCGGAGGTGGCGGTGGCGGCGGTGGCGGCGCACCTGCCGAAGGCGCGGCCGCGCTGGGGCAGCCAGCGTTCCACCATCGGCCACACGCCGTCGGGCGCGAACTTCAGCACCATCACCAGCACCACGCCGAAGACGATGGTCTCGTAACTGCCGGCCGTGCCGATCAGCTTTGGCAGCCAGACCTGCAACTGGTCTTCCGTCAACTTCACCAACGCCGCGCCGGTGAAGGCGCCCCAGACGTGGCCGACACCGCCCAGCACCGCCATGAAGAGGTATTCGATGCCGAACTTGATGCCGAAAGGGCTGGGGTTGACGCTGCGCTGCATGTGCGCGAACAGCCAGCCCGACAGGCTGGCAAGCAAGGCCGCAATGACGAACATCACCACCTTGTAGCGGAAGGTGGAAGCGCCCATCGCCTCGGGCATGGTGATGCCGCCACCGCGGTTGACGTTGAGCGCGCGCATCACGCGGCCGGGGCGTGAATCCAGCAGATGGGTGATAGCCAGCGCCGCTGCCAGCGCGCAGAACCAGATCAGCAAATAGACCCGGCGTTCGTCGTGCAGGCTGATGCCGAACAGGCTGATGGCCGGCACGCCCAGCAGGCCGTCGTACTTGCCCAGGGCGTCGAGATTGCCCATGGTGTAGTACAGCGCCAGGCTCCACGCGATGGTGGCCAGCGGCAGGTAATGGCCCGACATGCGCAGCGTCAGCCAACCGAGCAGCAGCGCCACGCCGGCGGTGGCCAGCAGGCCTGCAGCCAAGCCCAGCCACGGCGACAGACCGAAGGCGGTGCACAGGTAGGCGCTGCTGTAGGCACCGATGCCGGCGAAGGCCGCCTGGCCGAAAGAGGTGAGGCCGCCGACGCCCGTCAGCAGCACCAGCCCCAGCGCCACCAGGCTGAACATGCCGATGTAATTGAGCTGGGTGATCCAGAAATCAGGCACCGGCAGGAAGGGCAAAGCGAAGACCCCGGCAAAGAGGGCGACTTTCCAAGTAAACGTTGCGGAACCGGCTTTGCCGGGCCGCAGGGGTTGCCCCCCAGGGCGGGATACGCCTAAGGCGTTACGGGGGGGGGTCATGTGCTCTCGTGGTCTTTATCAACGAAAGAGCGCCACAGCAGCACCGGCAAGATGGCCGTGAAGACGATGACTTCCTTGAACGCGCTGGCCCAGAAGGAGCCGAAAGACTCGATCAGCCCCACGCCCACCGCACCGGCCAGGGCCAG
>JANMZP010000054.1:0-12126 GCA_031383435.1 Betaproteobacteria bacterium
GCGCGGCTGTCGAGGTAGTCGATCTCCTCGGCCGTGAACGCCATGCCGTAGACGGTTTCGCCGTCCTTCTCGTAGTTGTTGTTGCGCAGCCGGCCGACGATGTTGACGTGCGAGCCCTTGCCCAGGTACTCGGCGGCGTTCTCGGCCTGCTTGCCCCACAGGGTCCACTGGATCGCGGTGGACTCCTCCTCGCGGCTGTCGCCGCTGCCGCGCCGGGTGTTGCTGATGGCGGTCAGCACGCCCTTGGCAATCTTGCCTTCGCGGCCGTTGACGAATTCGAGCTTGACGGCGCCCGCCAGGTGCGCGTGACGTTGGAACACTTGAACGTTGGCCATGGCCATATCTCCTTGCGTGAGAGATCAGCCGGGCCCCGGACCGGGTTGCCCTGAAAACTGATCCTCTCGCTCGAACTTCCTCGCTCCCGCCCACGGGCGGGCGGGGGGTGGGCACGGCCCCTTCCCTCACGGGAAGGGGTTGGGGATGGGTGGTGTCATTAGCAGCCGAAGCAGTGAGCCAGTTTCCCGGCCCACCGCTTGAAGATCCCCCCACAAGTCCCCCTCACTCTTGACGGGGGCGCCGTGGGGGGAGCGCGGTGGGACGACTGGCGCACGGGCTGCCACCTCCTGCGGGCGGCGCAGCGTCGCGGCCGATGTGCCAGCTCGCCTGGCGCAGCGGTTGCAGCGCAGCCAACCGAACGATCACGAGCGGCGGCGCCTCTGCGGCCGACGTGACACCAAGCGAAGCGACTGGCGCGGCGGTCGAGCCGCTGATCGCTGGCTTTGCAGCGGCGCAGCCGCTGCGAGCAATTCAGTGCCCCCTGGCTTCAGCGGCCCGGCTACGGGCATGGCGGGTGACCGGGGTGGCGATCTGGCCGGCGCCGCACCGAGCGCAGCGACCTGCAAGCCGGTCAGTTCGCCAAGCGCGCCTCGTTCACGCGCAGCGTGAAGGAACCAGGGCCCGCGGTCCCCGGGCACGGGAAAGGGCCGCCGCGTGCTTCAGCCGGCATCGCCGGCCTGACCGTGTTGCGTGAGGGATGGCCGCCCGTCAGGGGCGAGATGCTGGGCCTTTGACAGCGGCTCGACGCGCAGCGCAACAGCCCGGCCCCGCGCAGCGGGGACACGCCCCGGCCCACAGACACCTGAACGCAGACGCCGCTGCACATGCTCCAACCAAGGCCCCATCGGGCCCGACGTGGACAGGCAATCGCACCTCGCCCGCAGGCATTGCAATGAGTCGGTGAGCAACGAGTGGTAGGCAGCGGAGTTGCATTTATGATGTACATATTGACTTTCACAGTATCTACACAACACAATCGACTCATGAAGGCCAACGTCGCGTCAGTCCCCGCCACCCACGAACAGCAAGTCCTGCGCCTCGCCCGCGCCCGAACCCTGCTGCGCGCGCGCGACCTGACGCAGCAGGGCCTGCCAACCATCGCCCTGACGCGCCTGGTGCAGGCCGGCAAGCTAGAACGCGTGGCGCGCGGCCTCTATGGCCTGCCCGGCGCCGCGATCAGCGAGCACCGCTCGCTGGCGGAAGTCTCTGCGCGCGTGCCCAAGGGAGTGGTCTGCCTGCTGTCGGCCCTGAGGGTTCACGAGATCGGCACCCAGGCTCCCCATGAGGTCTGGATCGCCATCCCGCCGCACATGGTGAGCCCCAGGCTCGACCTGCCCGCCATCCGGGTCGTGCGCATATCGGAGGCGGCACTGGCCGATGGCGTCGATCGCCTGAAGATCGACGGCGTCGACGTGCCGGTCTTCAACGCGGCCCGGACCATCGTCGATTGCTTCCGCTTCCGCAACAAGATCGGACTGGACGTGGCGCTCGAAGCACTGCGCGACGGCTGGAGCCAGCGCAAGTTCACGCTGGACGACCTCTGGCGGCACGCCACGCGCGGCCGCGTAGCCAACGTCATGCGTCCCTACATCGAGGCCATCACGGCATGACCGCCAATCGCGCCGCATCGATCCGCGCCAGGCTGAAGCAGCACACCGACACGTCGAAGCAGGACTTCAACCTGACCCTGACCCGGTACGGCCTGGAACGCCTGCTGTACCGACTGTCCATCTCCGAGCACGCACCGAACTTCCTGCTGAAGGGCGCGCTGCTATTCCAACTCTGGTACGGCCAGCCACACCGGCCGACACGCGACGCCGATCTGCTGGGCTTCGGCCCTGACGACGTAGCCACGCTGGTCGGCGTTTTCCGATCGCTCGCCAGCATTGCAGTGGACGACGGCGTCGTCTTCAATGCCACGTCGGTCACGGGCAGCCCGATCCGCAAGGACGCCGGCTACGGCGGCGTGCGCATCGATCTGCGCGCCACGCTCGACGGCGCCCGCCTGTCCCTGCAGATCGACATCGGCTTCGGTGATGCCGTCACGCCCGCGGCGCAGTCCATCACCTACCCCACCCTGCTGCCCGACGTCCCCGCACCGACCTTGCGCGCCTACCCCAAGGCCACCGTCGTCGCCGAGAAGCTGCACGCCGTGACCGTGCTCGGCATGACCAACACCCGCATGAAGGATTTCTTCGACCTCGCCCTGCTGCTGCGCGACGACACGCTCGACGATGCAGAACTGCAGCAAGCCGTCGAAGCGACCTTCGCCCGACGACAGACGGCCATGCCCAGCGCCATGCCCATCGGACTGAGCGATGCATTTGCCGACGACGCCACCAAGCAGACGCAATGGCGGGCGTTCCTGAACAAGAACAAGCTGGAGCCGATGGACTTGGGCGACGTGGTCAGGGCCATCCGAGAGCGTGCGACGCAGTTCGGATTTCCCAGGCCATAGGACTTACGCTGCACAGGCCATGCTCACAACGCTGTTCGACTTCAGCGACCCCAGTGCGACGAATGCGTGGCACGCCATCGACGACCGCGTGATGGGCGGCATCTCGCGCAGCACGATGCGCCACGACCCAGCAGGTCACGCCGTGTTCGAGGGAACCGTCTCGCTGGAGCGCAACGGTGGCTTCGCCTCGGTGCGGTCCAGCCCTGGCGAACGGGGCCTTGATGCCGCAGGCACCTGCCTGATCGAACTGCGCGGTGACAACAAGCAGTTCAAGCTCAGCCTGCTGACCGACGACGGCTTCGACAGCCTGAACTACCAAGCCAGTTTCGCCCCCAGGGGCACCGACTGGCAGACCTTGCACTTGCCGCTGGCCGACTTCCGCGCCAGCTTCCGCGGACGCGAGGTCACCGACGCGCCGCCACTCGAGCCTGCACGCATCCGCCAGGTCGGCCTGATGATCGCGGCACGCCAGGCCGGCGCATTCGAGCTCCACATCCGACGGATCTGCCTCACCTGAGTCGGCCTGGGAGCAGCGAACGAAGAAGGGGCGGCCCAGCGCCCCCGCAGCCCTCAAAGCAGGCCGCGCTCCGCGAAGCTGCAGACCTCGGCGCCCGCCACCACCAGGTGATCGAGCACCCGCACGTCCACCAGCGCCAGCGCCGTCTTCAGCGTCTGCGTCAGGTACTCATCGGCCCGGCTGGGCTCGACGGAACCCGAGGGATGGTTATGGGCCAAGACGACAGCCGCCGCATTGACCGCCAGAGCTTCCTTGACCACCTCGCGTGGATACACCGAGGTCTGCGTCACTGTGCCGCGGAACATTTGCTTCAACGCGATGATCCGAAGCTGCGCATCCAGAAACAGCACGCAGAACACCTCGTGCTCCAGCACCCCGATCTCCAGACGCAAGTAGTCTTTCACCGCCTGCGGCGATGACATCGCGGCACCGCGCCGAACCCGCTGCGACAGCACGCGCCGCGCCTGCGACAGCACCTCCTCGGCACACGCAGGACGATACTGACCATCGACATCGCGCACCAGCAGCGCATCGACAGCGACAACGAAAGAAGTGGAAGACAGCGACATGGCGAACTCCGGTCTGTGTCGGGCGGGATTGCCCGAGACCGGAGCACCACGCCGCAGCGCAGCAGTCTGGGTTCGAAGACGGCCGCAGGCCGCAAGCGCTTGCCCCGCGAGCGCGCAGACCTTGACGGCGAGAACGACGTGGTAGCGTGGGTCGACACGGCAAGCCCACCTCCGCACGCAGCAACGCCCACTGTTGATAGTCGGTGTCGCGAAGACGTCTAAAGTGAAAACAGCTCCTGGTCAACATAGCGCCCTGTCCTTGCGAGAGCCGAAATCAGTTCAGCATCTGCATATACGCAACCCGTGGTCGTCAGAGGGCGCTGACCTTGCTTCTCCGCGGCTTCCGGCGAGTGTCCTTGTCCGGCAAGGAGCGCGGACAACATGGGGGCGTAACCGGGCTCCCATGCGCTCAGGCCTGGGAAGCTGGAACGCATCGCTGCAAGGATTCGCATGCCCGCGAAGTCCAGATCACCCCAGAAGTACACAGGTGTGACACCACGTCCGAACAACCAGGACTCGAAGGTGTCTTTGACGCCTCCACCCAAAGCGCCCTTGCTGCCATAGAACAACGAGCACCCTGCAGGACTGCGAAGCCGCTGAGCACTACCTTTGAATCCGGACGCGTACACGAGAGCCAAGCCGTCAAATGCGCCACGGGTCGAGCGCAGCGCCCGCTCAAAGCTCATAAGGTTCTCGATGAACAGCACGTCGCGATAGCCTGCCTGCGGCAGATGTACCTGCAACTGAATCGGCGACTCAAGGAATGGGCACTCGTCCAGACCCAAGATGGCCGCGACCAGTCCTTGGCGCTTGTCCAAAACCTTCGACATGCCCCAGAAGAGCTGCGCCGACACCTCGCGAAGCAGCATGGGCTTGCTTGCCAGCGAAGGCAGCAAATTGAGCTGCTCGACGACCTCAGCCATTGTGTGATCCGGCGTGTCGATGCAGTAGTCACCTACAGCCCTTTTGACCTCATCGGAGGCCGCCAGACCCTGCACCACCGCCTCGCGCCAGCGCTCAACCGAGCTCTTCACCCGCTCGGGGCGGCCCGCAGCCGCCCGAAGCGCAGCCTCGTCGACAACCGTGACCCGCGGCGACTGATCGTAGCCGGAGCGTGCCTGGGCCGCTCCGTCAGGCTTGATCTGAATCCAGCCCCATCGGTACATCTCGCCGAGTTGCTCCCACAGCGCTTCCTTGCTGGACTCGAAGGCTGCCGTGTAGAGCGCCGGCCAGGTCTTCTCGGTCAGTGCGACCGACTGAGGCCTGGTGCCGCGCAGGTCGGCGGCGTCCAGCCGGTCGACCAGCAGTCCCAGCAACTGCAGAACCTCAGGTGACTCCAGCCACAGCGGTCTCGTAGTCACTGCTTGACCTCAACGACATGGGTGGGCACTTCCGGAGGCTCGCGTGCCTCGAATTCGAGGCGTGCCTGCTCGCGTGCCAGGGCCCGCTCGGCCTCCCAGAGGTCACGCATCTTGTCCTTGCGGAAGATGCGCTCATCGGGTTCGAGAATGAAGTCCAGCTCGCCGTTGCCGTCGACGCCCACGCGGCTGAAGCTGTACTCGCGGTCGAATTCAGGCCGAAGCGCGCCGGCGTTGCGGGTAGGCATCGCGCTGACCAACTGCAGGTCCAGGTTGTCGCGCAAATAGCGCAGCACGGCACGAGCGCGTGTCTCGTCCATCTTTGAAAACGACTCGTCGCTCATCAGTAGCCGAAGGCTCGCTCCCTTGTCGAACAACTTCATCCGGTTGGTCACGACTGCGGCGCGGACGATGTAGGCCGGTGTCTCAAGCTGGCCACCGGAGCCGGTGCCCCACGTCGACAGCGCGATGCGGCCGCCACTGTCCGATTCGTTCCAGATTTCGTACCTGCGGTAGTTGCGATAGTCGGCGATGCGCAAGAGATCGCGGCCCGCACGCTCCTGGTCCTTGTCCAGCAGCAGCGCTGCCAGCCGGTCGCGCACTTGGACGTGCTTCGGCGAAAGCTCGGTCTCACCAAACAGGTCAACAGTCTCTGGGGAGTCCGCCATTTCTGCGACGGCCCTGAAGAACCCGTAGTACTCCTCAAACTCCGGCTCCCACTTCGACCAGTCGATGGAAAAGCGATCGGTGCCGAACTTCAGGTTCTGCAGCTCGCCGTTGAGCTGGCGCAGCGTGCGAACGCCGTCATCGACCTTGGTCTTGATCTCGACGCAGAACTGTTTGGTGAACACGTCATGGAACGAACGCTCCGCCTTCTCGACCTCGTTGCGGTTGTTGTAGAGGCCGATGCCTTCGAAGTCGGTATGCAGCGTACTGACGGACCGGCCTAGCAAGACCAGGGGGCCGTAGCAGGCGTCGAAGGCCTGGTCATCGTATAGGTGCGGCAACGCCGACTGGAAGCGTTCCTCGGGCTTCGCCTTTGAGTTGTAGTCGGCCAGCAGCTCACGCACCGCGCCTAAGCGGTTTGCCGGCAAGGTCTTCAGCTTGTCACGGCGGCTCGCGACGTCGGTTGCCGTAAGCGTGCCGGAACCCAGCAAGTCGTCGACCTGCTCGGACATCACCGTGTACGTGCGCTCAGCGTTCACCTCGCACAGCCTTTTCAGGCGTTGAATCTGCGACTCAAGGTCAAGTAGACGGTCTCCGCGCTTGGCATCGACGCCCTTGATGACCTTCTCGGATTCCTCTGTGCGTTTGTCCGCAAGCGCGATGGCCTTGGCGGCAGACTCGATGTTGCCGTCATGCTCGACCAGCTGCTTCTTGAGCTCCTCGAGCCGCGCCTCGAGCGCACGGACCTCTGTCAGGTCAAGTTGGTCCAAGGAACGACGCGCATGGTCAATGTCAGTCGCCGCGGCTTGCAGCGGCTGAGCGTTGAAGCTCGGTTCGTGCAATTGCGTCAAGCCGCCACGCAGGGTCTCCAGCGCCTTCTTCAGCTCGCGCAAGCGGCCGAACGAAGCTTCCGCAGCTTCGAGCTGTACCGTCACCTCCCTGAGCGCCCTTTCTCGGGCTGCGCGACCGAACACGAGCTCACGCTTCTCGCCGACGAACATCGTCCGCGAGCCACTGCCCTTGCCATCCTTGGTCAGTCCCCGGGCGGTCGTTCGGAGCTGCTGCGAGTTCTCCACCTTGATCACGGTGCCGTACTGCTCGATGAGGTAGGCTTTGGCAATCGGTTGGTCGGTATGCAGTTCATGAATGATGGATTCACGCGGCACACGACTCGCGTCGGCTCGATCCAGGCACTGCTTCCCCTGGATGACCTTGGCCCGCGAGCTCGCGCGGTGAAGAAGATCGATGGTGGCGGCCTCCCACTCCGGCTTCACGATGAGATTGAAGCGGGCGTTGTCGAGGTAGCCCTCAATGGCCTGCTGCCATTCCTCCGAGCGAGGTTCGACCAGGTCACACAAGACCTGGACGTTGGCTTCGGGCAGTTCCTCACGGATGCGATCAACGGCAAGGGTCGTGTCGCGGCTGTAGTTGCCACCGCCAGCTGCCAAGCGTCGCTTCCGTTCGGCCAGCTCGCTGACTGCTCGCTGCTCGGCCAGTAGTCGGTCATCCAGCGTAGATTGCTCAGCGGCGATGGCCATCGAGACGCTGTCTGTGGGGCCGATGAGTGCGGCATGCAGCTCGGCCAGCCCAATATGGGCGCCCTCGAACGCCGGCACCAGCTGCAACAGCTTGTTAGGTACCAAATCGTCGCTGCTTGAGGCGTCAACCACTGCGGTGTGAAGCCGTCCAAGTCGCTCAAGCTCGGTGGCTGCGAGAGCCTGAGCAAGCATCTGCACCGACTTCTTCAGACGCGGAAACTGCTCAGGAACCGGCTTCCCGATGAAAGTCCGCGCAGCGTTCTCCAGCCGGCCTGCAGCCAGCAGCCCGAGGAGGAGCGCTTCCAAAGTGCCTTTGGCAATGGAAGTCGCCGACCTGAGCTTGTCCTCCAGACGCTCCTTCACGCCGTGGGCTTCGATGCCACTCAGCTTGGCGGCCAGCTCAATTCGGCTGCGGTCAACCCCCTCCCGCAGGGCCTTCTCGGTGTTGCGCAGCGCGGTGTTGCGCTCGACGATGTCGGTGTCGTCGGCAATCTTCTGACGCTCGCCGGCAATCCTGGCAGCGTCGTCGCGCAGGTGCATTCGCGCTGCCAGCAAGTCGTACTGCACCTGTTCCTCGAATGCCGTGGTCGTGTCCGTGATCGCCGACTTCAAGGTGCGCAGCCGCTCCACGGTGGCGGCGATTCGGGCACCTTCCTCGCGCAGATTGGTCACTTGCCGCATCAGGTCGCTGATGCGCGTGATGCTCTCTTGCAGTTGCTTGCCGTCAAACTCCAGAATGTCGTCGCGCACCAGGTCGTGAACGGAGCCGATGGGCTTGTAGGCGATCGACTGGCTCCACGCCTTGGCGGCGTTCTGGGTCTCATCCCAATTCACACTCGTTCGGCCACGAAACCGACCGTACAGGGCGCACAGGTAGTCCTTCTTGTGGCTCTCATAGCTGGTGACCTTTCGGTACTTCGCCTTCAGGCGTTTGACAATGTCCTCGACGGCGACCCACTCGCTGTTAGCCGCGTCCTTGAGGAAGTCACCGAGAGTCAAAGCATCCTCGTCGACGATGATGAGCTCCAGACGTTCCAGCTTGGCCATGCGCCGTTCGCCGGAGCCGTCCACGCGGGCAGCGGCGGCGACCACAGCAGTGAATGGCTTTGCCGGGCCCTCATTGGGACCGGGTCGGAACACGGCGGCCACGTAGCCATGAGCACCGTCAGGGCGCGAGAACATGGCGTACTCGGCGCCGCAGACAAACGACTCGAGTGTTCGCTTGGACTTGCCGCGCCGCTGGCCGGCCTGCACTTCTTCCTGGCCAGGGTTGTAGGCAACGATGCCCTGGTAGGCCGCAGTCATGATCGTCTGAAGACCATCAAGCATCGTGGACTTACCGGCACCCGTCGGGCCGGTCAGCACGGTCATGTTGCTGAATTCGTAGTCCCCTGGGGGCAACTGCCCCCAGTTCGCCAGCACAAGCTTGTCCAGCTTCATTGGTCGACGTCTCCGACCGTGGCTTCTTGCTCGATGACACCGTCCGCGTCGAGCGCAGCAGCCAGCGCATCGTTGCTCACGATGCCCAAGATGGTGGGCCGGATGGCGAGCAGGGCATCCTCATCGGCGATCGTGAAGCCTGCGGCGTAGCGCAGCAGACGGTGGCGCTTGAGCTCAGCCAGGAGTGCCATCTTGTCGGTGGAGCCGACGGGCAACGAGCGCTTGAGCTGGGTCTGCATGGTCACTGCAAGTTCCTCGAAGCTGATGAGCGCCTCGCCCTGCGACTGGATGTCGCCATTGTTGAGCTTGTTCTGGTACAGAAATCGCAGCGCCAGCGCGGTCGCCACGAAGTCGGGCGAGACACGAGCGCGCAGGGACGGCACGGGTTCCAGGGTGTCTTGCGGAAGACCGTCGACCACCGCGCCCGGGGCGTAGAGCCGGTAGAACTGGTTCGTCGAGTCGTGGTGCAGCAGAAAGCCTGCGACTTCGAAGTAGTCCTCCAGGAGGGCTTCGACACGCCGGGCATCGTCGTAGAGAAGCTGTTCCGTGCGGTCTTCGTCGCGCACGATGACCCCGTATGAAAGCAGCCTGACGACGACTTCTCGGAAGCGGTCGGTCTTGATGTTGGCGACGGCAAGCTGGTCGCGCACAGCAGCAGATATGCTCATTCTTTGAGGTCGATTTCGTAGTCGTTTCCGCTGTAGACCGTGTTGTCCATGCGGGTGGTCAGCTTGCGGACCGTGAGATCGCTGCCGGCGGCGCCGCGCGCGGCTTCGACGGCTTGCATAGCACGCAGGACGTCCCGCGCACTTTCAGCGGGCAGCGCTGAAAGGCGGATGGGATGACGGAACAGGCGCAGGTCGGATCGCAGCTTCTCAGCGACCATCTCGTTTGGAATAGAGAACACTTCGGACTCGGCGCGCGCCATCGCCGCTGCCAGTCGCTCTTCACGGGTTGCCCGTGGCCGAATGGTCACCGTCACCGCCTTGCGACGTTGTGTGGCGGAGCGCAGCTTGAAACTCGACGGATCGAGGACACGAACCTCGGCAGTGGCCAGCTGTTGCCCGATTCGCGCCAGCAGCGCGTCCTGGTCAGCCTCGGACGACTCGGCCAGCTTTTGGATGGCCGCGAGGTACGAGTGCCGCGTCTGGCCGGAACGCAGCATCATCGATTGCAGCGCGAGGCCTGTAAGGCGCTTAAGGTAGCTCTCCATCGCCTTCAAGAAGCCGGGCTGCTTGGACTCGCATGCCGCGTCGACGATGTCTTCGATGCGCCCCAGCAGCCAGTCATAGACCGACGGACCGGTGAACTCCTTGACGGCCCAATGAGCGACATCGTGAAGCTGCTCGTCGATCCGCTTGAACTTCTGCTCGGTGACGGCGCGCAACTTCTCGAGGTTCTGCCGGATGGCCTGCCGGTTCAGGTTAGCGTCGTCCGCTGTGAGCTGCTTGGAATACTCGCGTTGAAAGCGGTCCAGGAACTCGACGAACTCGCTCCACTGCGTGTGCACTGACGCGTTCTGCATGAGGTGGCGCACCAACTGCTGGAAGTAGTCGATGCCTTCCGTCAGGTCCTCGATGACCTTTTCGGCGTACTCGTAGGCGTCCATCAGGTCGTGCGCGTCGCCACGTGCCGAGAGCGCCGCATCCAGGGCATTGCGGCAGCCGCGCATGTTCCGCTGACGGCTCCGGCTGGGACGGTCCAGGGCCCACAGAGCTTCTGAGAACAGCTTCCCCGCACGGGAGAACCGGAACGCGGTGACAAGGCCGTGGCGGTCGGCGAACTGCTCAAGCCAGCCATCGAGCAGCAGCGTACGCATGAGTAGCGACGTCAGTTGCTGCGGGTCGTTGGCTTCAGGCTCGTTGAACTCGTCCTGTTCGGCCTCCGGCGCAGCGCGGTCGAGGTAGTCGCGCACGACCGGGAACAGAAGTTCCCGCAACGCATCGCGGGTCATGTTGTGCGAGTAATCGGCGGTCGGCCCATGCAGTCGCTCATAGAGCGCGCGCAGGCACGCGACCACCAGCTCACGACGAGTGCTGTTCAATGGCCGAAAGAAACGACTGCGGTCACCTTCAAAGAACACGCTCGCACTCATTCGCCCACCGCCCTCGAGCTCGAGCTGCCTTCGGGCGGGATGCGCAGCTTCTTGGCGTAGGTGCGGACCATGACCTCGAACATGTTGGTCAGGGTGCGATGTTCCTCGGCGGCACAGCGCTCCCAAAGTGTCCGCACTTCAGGAGTCATTTTTAGAGTTGTCGCAGAAGTCTTGGATTTGGGGCGCGGCATCGATTTGCTGGTCCCTGGCGGGTCAATTTTTGGCTGCCAAGTATGGCCAATGGATATACGTTATCAGCTCCCTGGGTCCTGGCCACCATCAGAGAAGGGGTCGTGGCACGCGCGTCCCGCGACGCACGCAGCAACTCAAGGCGGAATGTTGCGCCGCAAGTGGCTCACCAGGCGAGCCAGCACTGCCATCTCGCGCTGGTTGCCGCCGCTCTGCTAGCCGAAGCGGGGGGTACTGTCGGATCAAGAGACGTTCTTTCGGTCGCTGCACTGATCTCAGGGAATTTGGCCGAGCGCACCCTCCTCATGCCACCGTCCCACGTCGTGAAGCTCGCCCGCAGGGCCAGCATCAATAGCAAGTGGTCGGCAGCGCTGTGTACGCACGCTAGCGGCCAGTTCGAGATGGGCAGATCGTGCGACTGGCGCAGGTTGGAGCGATGGTTCTCCAAGGTGTTGCACTGATCTCTCGCAGCTACACCCCGCCGGCAACGACACGCACCGTGCTCGCACCCTGGCCCTGCCGTTCGACCAGCACCTGAACGCCGATGCGCTCGGCCAGACCGGGAACATGTGAGATCAGCCCGACTTTGCGTCCGGCGGACTGGAGCGAGTCGAGCGTTGACAGCGCTGTTTCCAGTGTCTTCGGGTCAAGTGACCCGAAGCCCTCGTCGATGAAGAGCGATTCGATCTTCACCTTCTCCGAGGCAAGCGACGACAGTCCAAGTGCTAGAGCCAGCGAGACAAGGAAGGCCTCGCCGCCGGAAAGCGATGAGGTCGAGCGAATCTCGTCACCCATGTCGCGATCGACGACCTGAATTTCCAGGTCCTGGGCCTTCACACGTTGCAACGCATATCGCGGTGCGAGGCTGGTTAGTTCGGCGTTGGCATGCGCGAGCAACATTTCCATTGTCATGCTCTGGGCGAACTTGCGGAACTTCCTGCCGTCGGCCGACCCGATCAG
>JANMZP010000095.1:0-3991 GCA_031383435.1 Betaproteobacteria bacterium
CCGGCGGGCCGCAGCCACAGCCAGGGCAATTCGGCCACCAAACGGCCGGCTTCAGCCACCGCCTGGCGGCGCTGCGCGGTGCTCAGCCCGGCCAGTGCGGCATGGGCATCCAGGCGCCGGCGGTAGGCCGGCGACGCAGCGTAAGCCAGCCAGCCCAGCCCCGCACCCCAGGCGTGCAAAGTGGACAAAGACCATCGAGAGAGCCAGCGGATCAGCGTGAGCATGCTTCGTATAATCGCTGCATCGCCGAGTTAAAGAACTACTTGCGGGGCGATTCGTGGCATGAATGCCACGCCGTGCCAGCGGTGCAACAGCACCCGGGCGCGAGAAATGCCGCTAAAGCGTTCGCCGCCATTCCAGACTTCATGGGCGGTTGAAACGGCGACGCAGCTTTCAACCTACCTGGAGTTCATCAAGTGGCCAATGACTATCTCTTCACGTCCGAATCCGTCTCAGAGGGCCATCCCGACAAGGTGGCCGACCAGATCTCCGACGCCATCCTCGACGCGATCTTCAAGCAAGACCCGCGCAGCCGGGTGGCCGCCGAAACCTTGTGCAACACCGGCCTGGTGGTGCTGGCCGGTGAGATCACCACCCAGGCCAACGTCGACTACATCCAGGTCGCGCGCGACACCATCAAGCGCATCGGCTACGACAACACCGAATACGGCATCGACTACAAGGGTTGCGCGGTGATGGTCTGCTACGACAAGCAGTCCAACGACATCGCCCAGGGCGTGGACCACGCCAGCGACGACCACCTGAACACCGGTGCCGGCGACCAGGGCCTGATGTTCGGCTACGCCTGCGACGAAACGCCGGTGCTGATGCCCGCGCCCATCTATTACGCGCACCGCCTGGTCGAACGCCAGGCGCAATTGCGCAAGGACGGCCGCCTGCCTTTCCTGCGCCCCGACGCCAAGAGCCAGGTCACGATGCGCTATGTGGACGGCAAGCCGCACAGCATCGACACCGTGGTGCTCAGCACCCAGCACGCGCCCGAGTATTCGCTGGGTCACAAGATGACCGAGGCGTTCTACGAAGCCATCCGCGAAGAGATCATCAAGCCGGTGCTGCCCAAGGAATTCCTGACCGCCGACACCAAGTATTTGATCAACCCGACCGGCCGTTTCGTCGTCGGCGGCCCGCAGGGTGATTGCGGCTTGACCGGCCGCAAGATCATCGTCGACACCTACGGCGGTGCCTGCCCGCACGGCGGTGGCGCCTTCAGCGGCAAGGACCCTTCCAAGGTCGACCGCAGCGCCGCCTACGCGGCCCGCTATGTGGCCAAGAACATCGTCGCGGCCGGCCTGGCCAAGCAGTGCCAGGTGCAGGTGGCCTACGCCATCGGCGTGGCCAAGCCGATGAACATCACGGTCTACACCGAGGGCACCGGCAAGATCAGCGACGAGAAGCTGTCAGCCATCGTGGCCGAGGTCTTCGACCTGCGCCCCAAGGGCATCATCCTGATGCTGGACCTTCTGCGCCCGATCTACGAGAAGACCGCTGCCTACGGCCACTTCGGTCGCGAAGAGCCGGAATTCACATGGGAGCGCACCGACAAGGTTGAGGCACTGAAGGCGGCTGCCGGTCTCTGACCTGGCTGAAGTCTCGCGGCACTCTGGTGCTGCCGAACGGGCGACGCGAGTCGCCCGTTTTCGCTTCACCGCGAGACGAATTGCGCTTCACGCTGCGCGCGCAGCGCCAGCACGTAGGCCACGTCATCGAGCGGGTCGTAGGCGTAAAGCGCCAGATAGCCCCGAGCGCCTTTGCCGATGACCAATTCGCGGTGGCCGTTGGCAACCAGCCGGCCTATCAGAGGATGCCGCGTCAGGATGTCGAAGGCATCGAACAGGGCTGCCCAGCGCTCTTCAACGGCATCCACCTGATGCGCATGCAGATGCGCCGTGATGCGCGCCACGTCCAGCGCCAGTTCGGGTGCGTAGCGCAGTTCGGTCATGCGCTGCGCGCCCGTGCAGTCTTGACAACAGGTTTGACTGGCTTGGGCGGCGTTGCGCTGTCACCCCGCGCCAGCGCCATGGCGTAGTCCCGCACGCTGTCGTGCGTCAGGTACCCGCCCGTTCGCTGCAGCTTGCGCCAGCGCTGCGCAGCCAATTGCTCGAACGCGGCCTGTGCCTCGGCTTCGGCGGTCTGTGATTCGATGGCGCGCAACATGAAGCCGTGTGCAGTCAGGCCCGCGGCATCAGCCGCCGCTGTCACACGGATTTTCAGTTCGTCGGTCAAGCGCAAGGTGGTGGTGGTCATGATGTTGGGGTGTGGTTGCCAGTGAAAGTAGCACAAATGTGCCACAAAGAAGTGCAATTCGTCATGCCGCATCCCCAGCCCGCACCCCGTTCAAAGCCAGCAGCCGCCGCAAGATGTCTTCATCGGCCATGGCTGCCGTGTAGTCACCCCAGCCATAGGCCGCAGCCACGGCGGCGTCCAGCTTGTCGTGGACTTGCGCCAGCCAGGCGGGGCGCTGGTTGTACAGCTTGGTGAGGGTGCGTAGGGCCAGCTCTTGTTCGAAGCCGGGCTTGGCGACGATGCGGTCCGGGTAAGGCGAAGTCGTCATGCCCAGCGGCGTGACTTCGGGCACGCGGTCTGTCCACTCCGGCGGGTTCAGCCAGGCGTCGCGCAGGGCGACCAGGCGGTGGGCGGCTTGTGCAATCGCTTCCGCGTGGGGACGGGTTTCGGGCGGCAAATGGTGGCGTCAATGGCGCTCCAGTTCAGCGCGCTGACGGCCTTCAACACCAACACGTCTTGCGCCGCCAATTCGGGTACCGCCACGGTCTGAAACAGGCCGCCGTTGAACCACGGCAGGTCGTCCACACCGAACAGGCCGCCTTCGCGCATGGTTTGAAACAGCAGCGTCAATTGCTTGCGCAATTTTTCGGGCGCGGTTTGCACGCCCACCAGGCGTTCGAACAAACGCTGGGGCAAGAGCCCCACGTCCTCAGCGAAAAAGCAGAACACGCATTGCGTCAGGAAGTGGCTGGCTTCCTGCGGCGGCACACCGGCAGCGCGCAAGCGTTCGGCCATGCCGGCGAAAGTGCGCGCGGCTTCTTCGGTGATGTCGCGGTTGGTCTTGCGCGGCTTGTACTGGTCCGGGTTCTGCCACAGCGCGCGCAGCTGCTGCTGCACCTCGGGCCGGGTGATATCGGCCAGCGCGAAGCTGTGCTTTTCGCTCGGCGTGCCGGTGAAATGGGTGTGCACCTCGATGCGCAGCCGGTCGCTGACCACCAGCAGCGGCGGATTTTCCAGCGGCAGCGCGTACATCATCAACTGCCGCAGGGCGCCTTCCAGGCTTTTGCCCGGTGCCTTGTATTCCCAGGCGAAGTGGCCGCGCAGCCAGACGTCGGCAAAGCCGTCGGTACGTTGCTTGCCCAGCACGACGGCGCTGCCGGTCTTGGCCACGCCGCGCTCAAAACAGTAGGCGCCGGGGTCGGCCGGTGCGGGCACGCCCAGCACGCGGCACAGGTCGATGAAATGGGCCTGCGCGCCAGCGCGTTCGTTCAGATCATTGGCCGGGCCGCCGGCCTGCCATTTGCGGACGAAATCCTGGGCTTGCATCAAAGGCCTCCCCGGCCGGTTGGTCTGGCTGTTCAGGCGATTTCAACACGCGCCCCCCAGCGGCCGCTGCGGGGCTGCTTGCCGGGCCGCTTTCCGGCCGCTTTCCGGGCCGCTTTCCGGGCCTGGGTCGTATGCCCCAGCCCTGCATTGGGTGCAATGCCCCAAGGCCAATTCCGACACCGCATTTCTCAAATGGGTGCCGAATGCCACGACCCGTGACTTAAGCACGGCGGCAATGGGGAAGCGCTTTCCAGCGCGCTTTTTCAACAATTCGAATTGCAACGCAAGTGCCTGTTTCCATTCACTTTTCCAGAGCTGGCACAGGCCGTGCAATGAAAGCAGCATCTCCCCTGCAAGCTGAAACGGACCCCACCATGAACAAGCAACTGATCGCCGCTGTGACCCTCTTCGCCGCCGCCGC
>JANMZP010000102.1:0-23083 GCA_031383435.1 Betaproteobacteria bacterium
GCGCGGTCGGGGTAGCCCAGCGTGATGCGCAGCAGGAAGCGGTCGAGCTGGCTTTCCGGCAGCGGGTAGGTGCCCAGCTGGTCGCTCGGGTTCTGCGTGCCGATGACGAAGAAGGGTTGGGGCAGCGGGCGCGTTTCGTTCTCGACCGAGACCTGCTGCTCTTCCATCGCTTCGAGCAGCGCGCTCTGCGTCTTCGGGCCTGCGCGGTTGATCTCGTCGGCCAGCAGCACCTGCGCGAACACCGGGCCCGGGTGAAAGACAAAGGCGTCCTTCGCGCGTTCGAACACACTGACACCGATGAGATCACTCGGCATCAAATCGGCGGTGAATTGGACACGCCGGAAATCCAGCCCCAGGCTGACGGCCAGCGCGTGGGCCAGCGTGGTTTTGCCGACCCCCGGCACGTCCTCGATCAGCAGGTGGCCGCCGGCCAGCAGGCAGGCGATGCAGTCCTCGATCTGCGGGCGTTTGCCCACGACGATCGTGCTAATCTGATCGACCAGCAGCGAGAGCTGGCGCGCAAGGTTTGCTTCCATGCGCAGCACCATAACCCAACACTTCGAGACGCAATCCCCCGATGAGCACCGTGTTCTACAGCCACCCGGATTGCCGTTTGCACGACATGGGCCCGGGCCACCCCGAATGCCCGGCGCGCATGGACGCCATCGCTGACCACCTGCTGGCCACCGGGCTGGACATCGCGCTGGACTTCCGCGACGCCCCTTTGGCCACGCTGGCGCAGATCGGCCGCGCCCACAGCTCGGGCTACGCCACGGAAATCAGCGACGTGCTGGAACACATGCGGGACGAGGGTGAAACCCGCGCGCTCGACCCCGACACCATCGCCTGCCCGGGCACGCTGGCCGCCGTGCTGCGCGCCGCCGGCGCGGCCGTGGCGGCCACCGACGACGTCATGGCCGGCCGCGCCGAGAACGCCTTCTGCTGCGTGCGCCCACCCGGCCACCACGCCACGCGCGACGAGGCGATGGGTTTTTGCTTCTTCAACAACGTGGCCATCGCCGCGCGGCACGCGCTGGACGTGCACGGATTGAGCCGCGTGGCCATCATCGACTTCGACGTGCACCACGGCAACGGCACCGAAGACATCATTGCCGGCGACGAGCGCGTGCTGATGTGCAGCTTCTTCCAGCACCCGCTCTACCCCTACAGCGGCGGCGTGCCCAAGGGCACCAACATGGTCAACGTGCCGCTGGCACCCTACACGCGCGGCCCGGCCATCCGCGACGCCATCGACACGCTGTGGATGCCCGCGCTGGACGAATTCAAGCCGCAGATGTTGTTCATCAGTGCCGGCTTCGACGCCCACCGCGAAGACGACCTGGGTCAGTTGGGCATGGTCGAAGCCGACTACGAATGGATCACCCGCAAGCTGGTGGCCGTGGCCGCCCAGCACAGCCAGGGCCGCATCGTGTCGTGCCTGGAAGGCGGCTACAACCTCAGCGCGCTGGCGCGCAGCGTGGCCGCCCACGTGAAGGTTCTGGCTGGTCTGTCTTGACCGCGCCGCGTGTTGTTGCGGCCGGCCGTGACCGGTTGATGCCATGGCCCAGCCGGTGACCGCGGCGCTCAGCGCCGACGAGCTGATCGCACTCGGTCAGGCGCTGCTCAAGCCCACCGCGTTGATCGAGGTGGCCCTCATCGCCAGCTGTCTGGTGGCGGCCTGGGGCCTGCTGCGCCTGGTGCGCGGGCCGACCCCGCTGCGCGGTTCGATCTGGTTCGGCCGGGGCGTGGTCGACGGCGTGCTGTTCCCGCTGCTGGCCCTGCTGTTTGCCCTGCTGGCGCGCTGGGGGCTGACCACCTTCTGGCACGGCCACACGCCGGCGGTGCCGATCGCCGTGTTCAAGCTGGTCATCCCCATCCTGGTCTCGCTGGCGGCCATCCGCCTGGCCGGCCGCGTGCTGCGCCGGGCCTTCCCCGAATCGGCGCTGATGCGCAATTTCGAGCGCAGCCTGTCGTGGTTCGCCTGGGTCGGCGTGGCGCTGTGGATCACCGGCGTGCTGCCGCTGATCCTGCAAGAACTCGACACCATCAGCTGGAAGGTGGGCAGCAGCGAAGTCAGTGTGCGCAACATGATCGAAGGGGCCTTCACTGCCGTCGTCGTGCTGATGGCCGCGCTGTCGATTTCGTCGGCGCTGGAAGAGCGTTTGCTGAAGGGTGCCACCGACAACATCAGCAGCCGCAAGATCGCCGCCAACGCGCTGCGTGCGGTGCTGCTGCTGGTCGGCCTGATCTTCGCGCTGAAGGCGGCCGGCATCGACCTCACCGCCCTGGGTGTGCTGGGCGGTGCCCTGGGCGTGGGCATCGGCCTGGGCCTGCAAAAACTGGCGGCCAACTACGTCAGCGGCTTCGTCATCCTGGCCGAACGCAGCATGCGCATCGGCGACCTGGTGAAGGTGGACGGCTTCGAAGGCCGCATCACCGACATCAGCACCCGCTACACGGTGATCCGCGCGTTGAACGGCCGCGAGGCCATCGTGCCGAATGAAATGATGATCACCCAGCGGGTCGAAAATTCGTCGCTGGCCGACCCGCGCGTGCTGCTCAGCACCACGGTGCAGGTGGCATACGGCACCGACCTGGACGCGTTGCTGCCGCAGCTGGCTGCCACGGTGGGTGCGGTGCCGCGCGTGGTGGCGCAAACAGCGCCGGCCGTGATGCTCTCGGCCTTCGCCGCCGACGGGCTGGAGCTGACGATCACCTTCTGGATCGCCGACCCCGAGAACGGCCAGGGCAATGTCCGTTCAGACGTCAACCTGGCCATCCTTGCCGCGCTGAACGCGGCCGGTGTGGAGATCCCGTTTCCGCAGCGGGTGGTGCGCGCGCTGCCGGGTGCCGGTCTTCCCGCTCTGGACACGCCCGCCGTTTCGGCCACTTCGATCACGCCGGTCAATCCGGTCAATCCGGCCTGATACCCTTCGGCCGTGAAGTCGATGCGAGCCGCCACCCCTCAGCTGACGCCGCTGCGCGCCTGGTTGCTGGCCGTGCTGCTGCTGCTGTCGCAGGCCGCTGGCCTGGCGCACCGCATCGCGCACGCCACGCCGGCCGGCGGCACGACGGCGCAGGCGGTCTGGAAGGCCGACCACAAGGCGGGCAGCGGCGACTGCCGGCTCATCGATCAGCTGACCCATGCCGATGCCTTGTGCAGCGGCACGCCAGCTGCCGCGCCGCCGCTGCCGCCGGCCGATACCGCCGTGGCCTTGCTGGCCGAAGCGGTGCGCGCGCGGCCGGGGCCGCAGCACCTCGCACGCGGGCCGCCCAACGCCTGATCGCATCGCGCCGGGTCTGGCTTCGAGCCCAGACCCTGGCCCTGCTGATTCCGACGCGCGCAGGCCCCAAGCCGGTCTTGCGCAGGTCCTGACAGCCCCGCGCCGCCGCAGATCAACGGCGCACCGCTTGCGAGTTTCCATCCCGTGAACATCCCTTTCCGATTCCATTCTTTGATGCTGGCCACATGCGCCGCATGCGCCGCCAGCGCCGCACCCTGGTCCGCGTCCGCTCAGGCCCAAGCTGCGCCGGCGCCTGCCGGCGCACCGCAAATCGTCGTCATCACCGGCAACCCGCTGGGCCGCGACGTGGCCACGCAGGCCGCTTCGGTGCTGTCGGGCGACAGCCTGCTGCAGCGCCGCGCCGGCACGCTGGGCGAAACGCTGGACGGCCTGCCCGGCGTCAGCGCCAGCGCCTTCGGCCCGAACAGCAGCCGGCCCGTCATCCGCGGGCTGGACGGCGACCGCGTGCGCCTGCTGGACAACGGCGGCGCGTCGGTCGATGCGTCCAGCCTCAGCTTCGACCACGCCAGCGCCAGCGACCCGTTGGTCACCGAACGCATCGAAGTGCTGCGCGGCCCGGCGGCGCTGCTTTACGGCGGCAACGCCACCGGCGGCGTGGTCAACAGCATCGACAACCGCATCCCGCGTGCACCGGCGGTGGCCGGCCTGTCCGGGCGCGCTGAAGTGCGCGGTGGCGGCGCGGCCGGCGAGCGTTCGGGCGCGCTGGTGCTGGAAGGCGGCGACGGCCGCCCGGCCGGCGGCCTGGCCTGGCATGCCGATGCCTATGGCCGTCAGGCCGGTGACCAGCGCGTGCCCCGCTTCACGCCCGTGGACGGCAAGGGCGTGGCGCTGGACCCCAGCACGCGGGTGCGCAATTCGGCAGCGCGGGCCGAGGGCGGCGCGGTGGGCGCGTCCTGGGTTTCCGAGCGCGCCTTCCTGGGCGCATCAGCCGAAAGCACGCGCAGCCGTTATGGCGTGACGGTGGAGCCCGATGTGACCATCCGCATGCAGCGCGAACGCGCGGCGCTGGCTGGCGAATGGCGCGGCTTGCCGGGTGCGCTGACGCAACTGTCGGCGCAGGCCAGTCACAGCCAGTACCAGCACCAGGAAGTCGAAGGCAGCGGGGCAGTGGGCACCACCTTCACCAGCCGGGGTGATGAGGTGCGGGTGCAGGCCCACCATGCACCCCTTGCCGGCTGGCAAGGGGTGTTCGGCTTGCAGGCTGAAAGCCTGGCCTTCCAGGCGCTGGGTGCCGAGGCTTTTGTGCCGGCAACGAAAACCCGCAGCGGTGCGCTGTTCGCCGTTGAAGAGCGGGTGTTCGGGCCGCTGACGTTGAACGCCGGGGCGCGCATCGAACGGGTCAGCGTGACGTCGGCGGGCGATGCCCCCGGCAGCACTGAACTGCGCTTCGGCAGTGCCAGCGAACGCCGCTACACGCCCACCAGCCTGTCACTGGGCGGGCGCATTAACCTGATGCCGGGCTGGCAGCTCAGCGCTTCGCTGGGCCGCACCGAACGCGCACCGGCCTACTACGAACTCTTCGCCGACGGCGTGCACGTGGCCACCGCCGCCTACGAGCGTGGCGACCCGCAACTGGGTAGCGAACGCAGCCACCACGCCGAAGTCGGGCTGGCCTGGACGCAGGGCGCGCAGTCCTTCAAGGCCAACGTCTTCGACACGCGGTTCTCGCGCTTCATCTCGCTGGACGCGACTGGCGCTGTGCAAACCATCGGGGGTGAAGACGGTGCGGCCGACAGCAGTGTGCCGATCTACGCCTTCCGCGCGGTGCGGGCGCAGATGCGCGGTTTCGAGATCGAAGGCCGCACGCGCTTGCTGCAAGGCCCGCTGACGCTGGACCTGAGCGCCGGTCTGGACAGCGTGCGCGGCGACAACCTGGACAGCCGCGAACCCTTGCCGCGCCTGGCGCCGCGCCGCTTGCGGGTCGGGCTGGACGCCACCTGGAACGGTCTGCGCGGTGGCGTCACCCTGCGCGAAGTGGCACGGCAAGGCAGGGTGCCCGTCAGCGACCAGGCCACCGCCGGCTACACCTTGCTCGACCTGTGGGCCAGCGGCCGCATCGCGCTGGGTGAAGACAGCAGCTGGTTCGCGCGCTTGAACAACGCCACCGACAAACTGGCCTTCAACGCGTCCACCATCGCCACCATGCGCGGCCTGGCACCGCTGCCGGGGCGGGCCTTGGCGGTGGGCTTGCGCAGCCGGTTCTAGCCCGGCGTCAAGAACTCAGGGCTTAGGGCTCAGGGCTCAGGGTGCCAGCCGCTCGCGCAGCCAGCCGCCGTCAACCTGGCGGTAGCGCAGCCGGTCGTGCAGGCGGCTCATGCGGCCTTGCCAGAATTCGTAGGTGTCGGGCACCAGCCGGAAGCCGCCCCAGTGTGGCGGGCGCGGCGGGTTCAGCAGGTGCTGCGCGGCGGCTTTTGCGGCGGCAGCCACCAGCATGCCGCGCCCCGGTATCACCTGGCTTTGTGGCGAAGCCCAGGCGCCCAGCCGCGAATCGAGCGGGCGGGTGGCGTAATAGGCATCGGACTCTTCGCCGCTGACCTTCTCGACGCGGCCTTCGATGCGCACCACGCGCTCCAGTTCAACCCAGTGGAACTGCAGCGCGGCCCACGGGTGCAGCGTCAGTTCCTGGCCTTTGCGGCTGTCGTAGTTGGTGTACCAGACGATGCCGCGCGCATCGAGCCCCTTGATCAGCACGATGCGCGTGCTGGGCCTGCCGTTGGCACCCACGGTGGCCAGCGTCATGGCGTTCGGTTCGGGCAGTTGCGCCGCCAGGGCCTGGGCCAGCCAGTGCTGGAACTGTTGCAGGGGGTCGGCCGCCGAGGCGGTCTCGTCGAGTTCGTCGCGCTCGTAACTCTTGCGCAGGTGGGCGATAGGGTCCATGCGAGCCAGTGTAGGACGGGGCAGGGTCGATCCCTTAGGTGGAACGCCGTAAGTGAATGGCCGTAAGTGAATGGCCGTAAGTGATGGCCCCACTTTCGTTCAGGGCCTGGCGCGCCCATTCTCAAGCCACAGTGAGCGGTGTGCCGCTGGCTAACGTTTCAACGGTGTGCCCCGCCTTCTTCTTCATGCCCATGCGTTCCCGTCCCGCCATCATCGTCACGGCCGCCGGCCTGGGCCGGCGCTTTGGTGGCGCGGTCCACAAGCTGGACCAGCCTTTCGACAGCACCACGGTGCTGCTCGCCACGGTGCGCCATGCGGTGCAGACGCAATTGCCGGTGGTGGTGGTGACGACAGCCGGCCGGGCCCCTGCGCTGGCCGGCGTGCTGGCCCAGCGCGACATCGTCGTGCTCAGTGACGCCCATGCGGCGCGTGGCATGGGCGCGTCCATCGCGATGGGCGTGGTTGAGCGTTCGGGTGCGCCGGGCTGGCTGGTTTTGCCCGGCGACATGCCGCTGGTGCAGCCCGCCACCCTGCTGGCCGTGGCCGGCGCACTGGAACAGCACCCGGTGGCCTATGCGCAGTACCGGGGCCGGCGCGGTCACCCGGTGGCCTTTGCCGCCGAGCTGTATTCCGAACTGATACAGCTCAGCGGCGACGACGGCGCGCGCCGCGTGATGCTGCGCTACCCGGCACACGGTCAAGAAGTCGAAGACCCGGGCGTGCTGCTCGACATCGACACCCCGGCCGATCTGGAAGCGCTGCGCAAGGCCCACGCGCAAGTGGCCAAGTTGAACGCCGACAACAAGGCCGCTGGCAGCTGAGCGCTGCGGGGCTGCAGCGCGCTGGTGTCAGGCCAGTCCGTGGCGGCGGGCGAGCGCCATCAGGCGTTCGATCTCGCGGTCGTGCACGCCACGTTCGCGCAGCGCCAGCGCCGTCTCGGCCAGGTAGGCCATCGTGCTGCCGTAGCGGCCGCGCGCGTGGCGCAGGATGTGCAGCACCTCGGCGTCATCCAAACGGGGCAGGCACGATGCGCTGCGCCGGCTGAGCGTGAAGGCCAGCGCCACCACCGGCCCTTGTGGCGTGTGGGCGGGCAGCAGGCGCGCGTCGTACACACCCGTGGGCTGTTCGCGTGCCCACAGGCGGTCCAGTTCGACTTCGGCCGTCTCAGGGCGCAGCCGGTAGACCACGCCCCGGCAGGCCCCGCCGGGCAACATCGCGAAGACCAGCCCGGGTTGCTCCGGCGTGCCCCGGTTGACCCGCGACCGCATGCGCAGGCTGCGATGCCAGCCGTGCACCCGCGCGCTGCGGTGCTCGGCGGCGTCGAACTCGGGCCGCCAGATCAGCGAGGCGTAGCCGAAGACCCAGCGCTCGCCGCCACCGGGCCACTGCTCGCGCAGGCGCTGCAGTGCGGCTTGCGGGTCGCGCACGATCAGTTCGGGAGCTATCGGCGGGTGGGCTTGGCTATGCACGGTCTGCAGGGCGGTCAAGGGCCGCGCCGGTCGTCAGGGGGGCCTCAGCATCGCACAGCGGCAGCGGCATGGGCCACGCTTGTCGCCTGCAGGAGGCCCGCAGATGATTTGACGGTGTAACTCGATTACCTAACAATCGTCAGACAGGTTACAAGGCTGCCCCATGAAATCCGCCGTCCTCGAAGTCACCCAGCGCATCACCGAACGCAGCGCCGCCACGCGCGCGGCCTACCTGGCGCGCATCACGCGGCTGCTGCAGCGCCCGCGCGGCCCCGACCGCATCGGCTGCGCCAACGTGGCCCACGCCTTCGCCGCGCTGCCGACCAACGACAAGCTGCGCGTGGTGGCGCAGAAGGCACTCAACGTGGGCATCGTCACGGCCTACAACGACATGCTGTCGGCCCATCAGCCGTATGAAGGCTACCCGGCGCTGATCCGCGAACACGCCCGCACGCGCGGTGCCACAGTGCAGGTGGCCGGCGGCGTGCCGGCCATGTGCGACGGCGTGACGCAAGGCCTGCCGGGCATGGAACTGAGCCTGTTCTCGCGCGACACCATCGCCATGGCCACGGCCATCGCGCTCAGCCACGATGTCTTCGACGCTGCCCTGTTGCTGGGCGTGTGCGACAAGATCGTGCCGGGGCTCTTGATCGGTGCGCTGCATTTCGGCCACCTGCCCTGCGTCTTCGTGCCCGCCGGGCCGATGGGCACGGGCTTGTCGAACAACGCCAAGGGCAAGGTGCGCGAGCAGTACGCGCAGGGCCTGGTGGGCCGCGACGAGCTGCTGCAGGCCGAGCAGTCGGCCTACCACAGCGCCGGCACCTGCACCTTCTACGGCACTGCCAACAGCAACCAGATGCTGCTGGAAGCGATGGGCCTGCATGTGCCCGGCACGGCCTTCATCCACCCCGCCGACGGCCTGCGTGCAGCGCTCACGCGTGCGGCCGTCGACACCGTGCTGGACATCGCGCAGCCGCAGCGCCACCTGCCCATCGGCCGGCTGGTTGACGAGCGCGTCATCGTCAACGCCATGCTGGCCCTGCTGGCCACCGGCGGCAGCACCAACCACCTGATCCACTGGGTGGCGGTGGCCCGCTCGGCGGGCATCCTGATCGACTGGAGCGACTTCTCCGACCTGTCGCACGCCACGCCGCTACTGTGCCGCGTGTACCCCAACGGCAGTGCCGATGTGAACCAGTTCCAGGCCGCTGGCGGGCCGGGCTGGATCATCCGAGAGCTGCTCGATGCCGGGCTGATGCACCCCGACGTGGCCACGGTGGCCGAGGGTGGCTTGCAGCGTTACGGCCAGGTGCCGGCGGTGGCGGCGGCCGATTCGCCATCCACGAATGGCATCGAATGGCACAGCCTCCCCGCGGTCAGCCGCGACGACAGCATCGTGCGCACCGCCAGCGCGCCATTCAGCGACCACGGCGGCCTGACGTTGCTGACGGGCAACCTGGGTCGCGCCGTCATCAAGACCTCGTCGGTGCCCGACGACCGCCACATCATCGAAGCGCCGGCGCTGGTCTTCACCAACCAGGAAGAATTGCTGGCCGCCTTCAAGGCCGGTGAACTGGAGCGCGACTTCGTCGCCGTGGTGCGCTTCCAGGGCCCGCATGCGTGCGGCATGCCCGAACTGCACAAGCTGACGCCGCCGCTGGCCGTGCTGCAAGGCAAGGGCTACCAGGTGGCGCTGGTCACCGACGGCCGCATGAGCGGGGCCAGCGGCAAGGTGCCGGCCGCCATCCACGTCAGCCCGGAAGCGCTGGCCGGCGGGCCGCTGGGCAAGGTGCGCAACGGCGACCTGATCCGCTTGGACGCTGACGCCGGCACCTTGCAGGCCCTGGTGCCCGTGGCCGAATGGGCCGCCCGCGAGCAGGCTGTCATCACGCCCGAGCAGGCCGACATCAATGGTCACGACCTGGGACGCGAACTCTTCGCCGGCCTGCGCCGCAATGTCCGCAGCGCGGAAGAGGGAGCCATCAGTTGGCTTTGATGTCCGCCTTTGCCGAACTTGAGCAGACCTGTCTAGACAAGCTGAAAACCGTCCATGCAAAACACCCTTGAACTCATCAAGCACGGCCCGGTCATACCGGTCATCGTCATCCACCGTCTGGCCGATGCCGTGCCCTTGGCTCAGGCGCTGGTAGACGGTGGCGTGCGCGTGCTGGAGGTGACGCTGCGCACGACTGTGGGCCTGGCCTGCATCGAGGCCATTGCCCGCCATGTGCCGGGTGCCATCGTTGGCGCGGGCACCATCCGCAGCGCGGCCGACGCGCGCGCCGCCAAGGCCGCTGGCAGCGTGTTCGGCGTCAGCCCGGGCTACACGGCGGCGGTGGGCGCGGCTTGCCGCGAGGTCGGTCTGCCGCTGCTGCCCGGCGTGGCCACGGCCGGCGAGGTGATGGCGGCGCAAGTCGATGGCATCGATTTTCTGAAGTTCTTCCCGGCGACGGCAGCCGGTGGCATCCCGTTGCTGAAGGCGCTGGCCGGGCCTTTCCCCGACGTGGTGTTCTGTCCCACTGGCGGCATCACCGTGCAGACCGCGCCGCAGTTCCTGGCGCTGCCCAACGTGAAGGTTTGCGGCGGTTCGTGGTTGACGCCGCAAGACGCGGTGGATGCCGGCGACTGGGCGCGCATCACGCAGTTGGCGCGCGAAGCTTCGGCAATCTCGCGACCGGCTTGACCGGCTTGACCGGCTTGATTGGCCTGACCCGGCTGTTCGGGCTCAGTCCGTCGGCTTGCGCAGGCCCATGCTGGCCACCAGTTCGGCCATCGCCTGCGCCGTGGCCGGGCCCTCGGCCAGGCCGGCTGCCACACCCAGCCGATCCGCGTCACTGCGGTTCTGGCTGACCTTCCATTTGCCGATCAAGCGGTCCACCGGGATCTCGATGCCGACGATGGCGCGCAGCATCTGCTGCACGTAGTCTTCGGGTGCGTCGGCCACCGCCCAGGGCGTGGCGCGCGCCGCTTCGTGGTGGGCCGTCAGGCCCGTCACCAGCGCGTGCAGCCAGGGCGCGTCTTCCACCGCACGCAGCACGCCGTGGGCGTGGACCAGGGTGTAGTTCCAGGTCGGCACCACCTTGTGCGTGCTGGCCTTGCTGGGATACCAGCTGGGCGTGATGTAAGCCTGCGGGCCGTTGAACACGGCCAGCACCGGCTGGCCGGCGGCCTCGCGCCAGATGGGATTGGCGCGCGCCACATGGCCGCGCAGCGTGTGGCTGGCAGCCACGTATTCCAGCGGGATGGCGTCGGCGGTCAGGCCACCGGCCTGTTGCGTCACCAGCGTGGCCAGCGGGTGTTCGCGCATCAGCGCGTGCAGCGCAGCGGCGTCGTGCTGCTCGAAGTGGCTGGGCAGGTACATCGTGGCGCTTGCGAGGTGCGGGATGAGGGCGGCGGCGGCCTACCAGGCGCCGACGTTGGCCATCGTCGTCCAGGGCGCGGCCGGGGCCAGGGCGGGGCCGGCCTGCAGCAGTTCGATGGAAATGTTGTCGGGCGAGCGCACGAAGGCCATCTTGCCGTCGCGCGGCGGGCGGCTGATGGTCACGCCGTGGTCCAGCAGGCGCTGGCAGGTGGCGTAGATGTCGTCCACCGCGTAGGCCAGGTGGCCGAAATTGCGGCCGCCGGTGTAGGTCTCGGTGCTGCCGTCGGCCTTGGGCCAGTTGTAGGTCAGCTCGACCTGGGCCGTGCTGTCGCCCGCAGCGGCCAGGAAGACCAGCGTGAACTGGCCGCCTTCGTTGTCGCGGCGCGAGAGGACTTCAAGCCCCAGGGCGTCGCGGTAGAACGTCAGCGACGCTTCGATGTCGGTCACGCGGACCATGGTGTGCAGGTATTTCATGGCCGCGATTGTGGCGTCGCGCGCGAGCCGATGCCTTCAGGCGGACTTCGGCAAGCGGATGTCGAACACCAGGCATGTTGTGCTGGCGTGGGCGTACAGCTTGCCGTCGGGGCCGACCAGGCGTGCCTCGGCGGTGGCCGTCTGCCCGCCCAGGTGGATGACCTGGCCGATGGCCCGCACACGCGGCACTTTCGGCGTGATGGCGCGGATCATGTTCACCTTCAACTCCAGCGTGGTGTAGCTCTTGCCGGCCGGCAGGCTGGCGTGGATGCAGCAGCCCAGGGCCGAATCCAGCAGCGTGGCGAACCAGCCACCGTGCACGCTGCCCAGTGGGTTCAGGTGGGCAACGGCCGGCGTGCCCTGGAACACGGCGCTGCCAACGCCGGCCGAGATCAGCAGGAAGTCCAGCGTCCTGGCGATGTGCGGGTAAGGCAGCCGGCCGGCCAGCATGGCTTCGAATTGCTGCGCGCCAGTGAGGCCGATGATCTGGTCGATGCGCGACAGGCCCGGGCCAACGCCGCCTTCCAGCACGGCGCGTTGCGCGGCTTCTTCGGCCAGCCAGGTGGCCAGGGTGTGTTCGGTAGGGTCAGCGTTCGGCATGGCAGTGGTCCTCATAAGCTTGCATATGCAAGTATAGAAGAAGCGCCCCGGTTCAGCGGCCGGCGCCCAGCAGCAGGGCCACGCCGATGCCCGCGAAGATCAGCGCGGCCACGCGGTGCACCCAGGCGATGGGCAGCCACTTCACCACCTTGTCGCCCAGCAGCACGGCCGGCACGTTGGCGGCCATCATGCCCAGTGTGGTGCCGGCGGTGACGGTGAACAGGTCGTTGTAGCGCGCAGCCAGCATGACGGTGGCGATCTGCGTCTTGTCGCCCATCTCGGCGAGGAAGAAAGCCACCACGGTGACGCCGAACACGCCCAGCCTGCCGCGCGGCTGAACTTGCAGATCGTCGACCTTGTCGGGCACCAGCAGCCACAACGCCACGGCGAGGAACGAGACACCCAGGCCGTAACGCAGCCAGGTCGGGTCCAGCCAGTGGGTCAGCCAGGCCCCCAGTGCGCTGGCCCCGGCATGGTTCAGGATCGTGGCCACGAAGATGCCCGCGATGATCGGCACGGGCTTGCGAAAGCGCGCCGCCAGGAGCAGGGCCAGCAACTGCGTCTTGTCGCCCATCTCGCCAAGCGCCACCACGCCGGTCGAGACGAGGAAGGCTTCGACGGTCAAACCGGAACCGTGTAGTTCAAGGTCATGCGGCCGCCATCGACCACGACGATTTCACCGGTCACGTAGCTGGCCGCGTCACTCAGCAAATAGGCCACGGCATCGGCAATCTCGCCGGGCTCGCCCAGGCGTTTCATCGGTGTGCGGCTCAGGATGCGGGCCTTGGCCTCGTCGCTGGTCAGCACGGCCTTCAGCGCCAGGTCGGTGGCGATGGTGCCGGGCGCCACCGCGTTGACGCGCACGCCCTGGTCGGCCAGCGACAGCGCCATCACCCGCGTCAGCTGGTTGATCGCACCCTTGCTGGCGTTGTAGCTGGCGATGCTGGGTATGGTCAGCGTGCCGTTGACCGAACTCATGTTGACGATGGCGCCCTTGATCTCGCCCGAGGCCTTGACCATCTCGCGCGCCACGGCCTGGCCGACCAGGAACGAGCCCTTCAGGTTGACCGCGATGACCGCGTCCCAGTCGGCTTCGGTGATGTCGAGAAAGGCCGCGGCCTTGAAGATGCCGGCGTTGTTGACCAGCCCATCGACAGGCCCGAAGTGGGCCAGCGTGGCGGCCAGCGCGGCCTCGACCTGCGTCTTGTCGGCCACATCGCAGTGGCAGTACAGCGCCTGTGCGCCCTGCATTTGCAGCTCGGCCGCCAGAGCCTGCCCGGCGGCGTCGGCCAGATCCCACAGGGCAACGGCCGCGCCGTCCTGGGCCAGGCGCCGCGCGCAGGCCGCGCCGATGCCCTGGGCCGCGCCGGTGATCACCACCACCCGGCCGTGTAGAGCGAAATCAACGCCGACGCGTTTTTGACGGACTTGCATGGGCTGCTCCTGGGTGCCGCAGGCTGATGCGGCCCGGCAGTTTAGCGGTCGCCTTTGCTGGCGACATGGCGCAAGTCCGAAACAAAAAAGCGCCCGGCAGGGCGCTGTTCGTGTGCGGGAAAAGCGATCCGGTTGGTGTCAGCCTGCACTCAGGATCAGCCACAACCGGGCGATTTCTGAAGAGCCGTCGGCACCCTTCACGGTGCGCAGCGTTTGCACGCCGGCCGCCTTGGTCTTGGGCGACTGCAACTGCGCCAGGCCCAAACGCAGCTTGGCGTCTTCAGGCCGCTTCAGGTTGCCCTTGGCGATGCCCTTCTGGATCAGCTCGATGCCCTTGTCGGCTTCGCCGAGCGCCACATAGGCCGCGCCGATCTTGACCAGGCCGTCGCCTTCCTTGAAGCCTTCGGCCTCGGTGGCCTGGCCTGTCAGCTTGGCCTTGGCCTCGCCCTGTTCCTTGGTCGCCAGGTCGCGCAGGCGCTGGTGGCGGCCGGATTCCGCGCCGGTGCCCATCACGCCGGCCTTGTAGCCCTGTTCGGCCACCCGCAGCGCTTCGGAGGGCAAGCCGGCCTGCATCGACAGCTGGGCCATTTCCATGAAGTCTTCGGTCTTGGTCAGCGTGCCGCTGGCCAGCTTCAGTCGCAGCACATCCAGGGCGAAGCGGTCCCCGAAACCTGGCTTGCGCGGCAGGCGGCTGAGGTAGGCGTTCCAGTAGTCCTTCTTCGGATAGTTCAGCAGCAGCTTTTCCAGGCTGACGATGTAGCCGTTCATGTTGCCCGTGCGCTGCTGGGCATCGGCCAGGCGCAGCAGATCGCCTTCATCCGGGCGGCGGCCGGCTTGCTCGGCACCGGCCACCGCCGCGCCGGCTTCACGCGCGATGGCACCGAAGTCGCCGCTGGTCGACTGCAGGTAGCTCTGCAACTGCCTGACCGACGAGCCGTTGTTGCCAGCCGCGATGGCCTTGTTCAGCCATTCGCTGGCCTTGGCGTTGTTGCGTTGCTGGGCATAGGCCGAAGCCAGTTGCTCGGCGACTTGTCCGGCTTCGGCGCCGCCGGCCTTGCCGTGGATGCTTTCCAGCGCCGCAATCGTCGTGGCCGTGTCGCCGGCACGCTGGGCGGCGGCGGCCTTCATGCGGTCGATGGTCATCTGCTCGGCGGCGCTCTTGCCACCGACAGCCTCGGCTTCGCGCACCTTGGCCAAGGCTTCCTTCGCCTTGCCGGCCTTCAGGAATTCACCGGCTTGCTGCAGCGGCTTGCCGATCTCGGCGCGCACGCCCTGGGCTTGCGTCGCGCCGATGGCACCAGCGGCCACCAGGGCCAAGGTCAGGGCGCGCAATGTCTTCATGTTTCGCACAGGATTCAACGCTCAGATGAAGCTCAAAGGAACTGTTCGTTGCCCACGATGCCGATCTTGGTCACGCCCAGGCGCTGTGCCGTGGCCATGATCAGGGCGACATGCTTGTAGGTCACGAGCTTGTTCGGACGCAGGTGCACCTCAGGCTGGTCGGCCATGGCCGCAATACCTGCCAGATGCGATTCGATGGACGCACGGTCGCCCGACTGGATGATTTCGCTGCCGCCGCCGGTCGACCAACCGATGGTGCCGTCGAAGTCGACGTCGATGCGCACGATGGCCGGCGGCGTGGGGGGTGGCGCCGCGTTGCTCGGCACCGGCATGTTCATCTTCACTGCGTGCGTCTGGATCGGGATGGTGATGATGAACATGATCAACAACACCAGCATCACGTCGATCAACGGCGTGGTGTTGATGTCGACCATCACTTCACCGTCTTCGCTGCCCCCGCCTACATTCATGCTCATACGTCTCTCCTGACTCAGCGCGAGCCGCCAGCGGCGGGTGGTTCGGTGATGAAACCGACCTTGAAGATGCCGGCGCGCTGGCAACCGACCACCACGCGGCCCACCGCTTCATAGCGCACTTCGGAATCGCCCCGGATGTGCACCTCGGGCTGCGGTTCCTTGATGGATTCCAGCTTCAGCCGGGCCACCAGGGCTTCGTTGTCGGCCATGCGCTCCAGACCCCAGTAGACCTCGCCGTCGCGGTTGACCGCGATGACGATGTTCTCGGGCTTGGTCTGCGTCGGCAGATTGCGTTCCTTCGGCAACTCGAGCTTGATCGTGTTGGTGACCACCGGGATGGTGATCAGGAAAATGATCAGCAACACCAGCATCACGTCCACCAGCGGCGTGGTGTTGATGCTGTTGTTCAGCTGGTCTTCGCCGCTGTCGTCACCGGCACCTACGTTCATGCCCATGATGGGCCTAGCGCTTTCCGGCCAGCAGCACGTTGTGCAGGTCGCCGGCGAAGGCGCGGGTCTGGTCCATCACGGCCTTGTTGCGGCGGACGATCCAGTTGTAGCCCATCACCGCCGGCACGGCCACGGCCAGGCCGATGGCCGTCATGATCAACGATTCGCCCACCGGGCCGGCCACCTTGTCGATGGAGGCCTGACCGGTCATGCCGATCTTGACCAGGGCGTTGTAGATGCCCCAGACGGTACCGAACAGACCCACGAACGGTGCCGTGGAACCGACGGTGGCCAGCACGGCCAGACCGTCTTGGGTTCGACTCTGGATGCTGCTGACGGCGCGGTCCACCGACATGCTGATCCAGGTGTGCTTGTCGATGGATTCGACCATCGTGCCTTCGTGGTGCTCGCTGGCCTTGATGCCCTGCTCGGCGATGAAGCGGAAGGCCGAACCTTCTTCCAGCGCACCCAGACCCGACTTGATCGAGCTGGCCTTCCAGAATGTTTCGGCCGACGACTGCGCGCTCTTCATCATGGCGCGCTGCTCGATCAGCTTGGTGAAGATCACGTACCAACTGCCCATCGACATGATGACCATGATGACCAGCGTGCCCTTGGCGACGACGTCACCCTGAGCCCACGTGGCCTTCAGGCCGAAGGGGTTCTCCATGGCTTCTTCGGTGACGACACCTGCAGCGGCCTTGGGGGCCTCGGCCTTGGGCGCTTCAGCAGCCTTCGGCGCTTCGGCAGCCGGTGCCGAAGCGGCTTGGGCGAAGGCCATCGTCGGCACGCTGGCGGCCAGGACAAAGCCTGCCAGCAGCGAGGCCAGCGAGCGGGTGGCCCACGAGCGGGCTTGCAGGGTGTGGTTCAGTGACATGTTGACTCCAAAGGAACAGGCAGACACGTTGCGGGGAACGTGCCATCAAAGGAACAGTGGGGGGAAAGGATCAGTCCAGCTTCCACACGTACTCGACGTCGAACGACGCGCCGACAGGGCGGCCATTGTCGTCGGTGCCGGCCTTGAACTGGCAATCGCTGAGCTTGCTCAACGCCAAACGGTCCAGCATCTTGTGTTCACGGGAAGCGCCGGCCGACCGGGCGATTTCCGACCCCGTGATGCGGCCATCGGCACCGATCGTGAAGCGGATCTTGGTGGTGCCCGTGGCTTCGGCACGCACGGCGGCGGCGGGGTAGTCCTCGGGCTTGGGCGCGCAGGCACCGGCGTTCGCGATGGCCGGTCGGGCGGCCACACGGGGCGGCGGTGCGGGCGGCGCGGCAACCGGTGCGGTGGGCGTTGCCACCACGGTGACGGGTGCCGGCGGCGGGGCCACCTGGGTCGTCGTGATCGTCGGCTGCACCATCGGCGGCGGGTTGACGTTGACTTCGGGCGGCGGCACGAAGGACGGCGGCGGCGGCGCGAACTTCGGCGGCGGCGGCAGGTTTTCGGGTGGCGGCGGCGGCGGCGGTTTCACCTCTTCGATGATCTTGGTCTCGAGCGGTGACTTGATGACCTCGACCAGCCGTTGGGCCAAGCCATTGACCAAGGCCCAACCGAGCACCAGGTGCAGCACCAGCACGATACCGATCCCGACGGCATGCTTGCCAGGTTGACGT
Organism: Betaproteobacteria bacterium; assembly: GCA_031383435.1. Taxonomy (GTDB): domain Bacteria; phylum Pseudomonadota; class Gammaproteobacteria; order Burkholderiales; family Burkholderiaceae_C; genus Rubrivivax. Next base: position 17,401 of record JANMZP010000102.1, read on the forward strand.
TGTTGTTGGGCGTAATCCAATCGATCCTCCAGCTGGCCCTGCACGAGAATGTTGCAGAGCACCCCAATTTCTTCTTACCGCGAATTCAAAAAACAGCCCCAATCCGATGCGGCCGAGGGGCGCGACTATATCCCGAAGCTCTCGTTTCCTGCCCCGGGCCGCACCCTAGACACGGGGGTCAAAAGGTGAGGCTTTCCAGTGGCAAAACAAGGATTGCAAGAACGAGGCCAGAGGGTCTTTCCTTGCGTTCGACTGCGGCTGCTTCGTCGACCGATGACCGGTCACCATAGCGCCCCTTGCGGCCCCCATCTGTGCGCCAGCCGACCCAGTCTGGGGCGTGCATGCCCCGAGTCGAGCCCGGCGCTTGGCCGCCGACCGCACCGACCTGCAGCAGCCCTTCGTTCACGCCTGCAGCCAGCGCTGCAGGCCTTGCAAAGCCCGCGCCGGCCCGTCGGTCTGGTCGCAGTCCACCACCGTGCGGTCCGTCATCGCGCGTAACCAGGTCAGCTGTCTTTTGGCCAGTTGGCGGGTTGCCGCGATGCCGGCGGCGCGCAGCGCGCTGGTGTGGCCCGCATCGAGTGCGGTCCAGGCCTGGCGATAGCCGACGCAACGCATGGCCGGCAGGTCGGCGTGCAGGTCGGGCAGGGCGCGCAGGGCCCTGACCTCGTCCAGCAGCCCGGCGGCGAGCATGGCGTCGAAACGCTCGGCGATGCGCGCATGCAGCCAAGGTCGGGATGCGGGTTCCAGCGACAGCAGGGGCCAGGCGGCGGGGCCGCTGGTGGCAGCCGGGTCGGCCACGGCCGGGCCACCGGCGCCGGCCTGACCGCTGTGCCAGGCCGACAGTGGCTGGCCGCTGATGCGGTAGACCTCCAGCGCGCGCTGGATGCGCTGGGCGTCGGCCGGGGCCAGGCGGGCCGCCGTGACGGGGTCGACACGCGCCAGTTCGGCGTGCATCGCGGGCCAGCCTTGTGCTGCCGCCTCGGCTTCCAGCGCGGCGCGCACCGCGGGGTCGGCTTGCGGCATGGCGTCCAGACCCTCGCGCAGGGCCTTGAAGTACAGCATGGTGCCGCCGACCAGCAGCGGCAGCCTGCCGCGCGCCCGGATCTCGCCGACCAGGCGCCGCGCATCGGCTGCGAAGCGGGCGGCCGAGTAGACCTGGGTGGGCTCGAGGACGTCGATCAGGTGGTGCGGCACCGCAGCCTGGTCGGCCGCGCTGGGTTTGGCCGTGCCGATGTCCATGCCGCGGTAGACCAGTGCCGAATCGACGCTGATGATTTCAATCGGCAGGTAGGCGGCCAGTGCCATGGCAACGGCCGACTTGCCGCTGGCCGTGGGGCCGGCCAGACAGACCGCTTGCAAAGTGGCCGGCGCGGGGGCGGCACTCATCGCGTGGCCCGCTGCACCAGGCTCCAGGCGCAGCCGCAGGTCAGCGCCGCCCAGAAGGCCAGGCCGTAGGCCAGCGGCTGCACGCTGCCGTCCAGCGCCACGCCCAGCCAGCGGCCGATGCCGAAAGCCACCAGCGCCAGCACCAGGCCGGCCAAGGCCGATGCGGCACCTGCGTTGTGCGCAAACGGCCCGACCACGCCGGCCTGGCCGCAGGGCTGGTGGATGCCGTGCCCGAAGACGAACAGGCATTGCGGCAGCAGCACTGCCCAGACGCTGTGCACGCCGGCCGCAGCCAGCAGCGCCATCCCGGCACCGCCCGCCAGCGTGGCCCAGCCGCCGCGGCTGACCGCGCCGGCCATGCCGTGCTGGCGTATCCAGCGCCGGCAGACGAAGGTGCCGGCGATGTAGCTGAGCGAGCCCAACGCCATCGCCGCGCCATAGCCAGCCGGCGACAGGCCCAGCACGCCGATGTAGATGAAGGACGAGGCCGCCAGGATCGTGAACAGCCCGCCGTAGGTGCAGGCCACCAGCAGCGCCCAGGCCCCGAACACCGGATGGCGGGCGATGCCGACCCACAGCCGCAGCAAGGGCGCGAGCTGGGTGGCCTGCGGGTTGCGCGTGGCCAGCGTTTCCGGCAGGCGCCAGGCCACGAACGCCAGCGTGGCCGCGCCGGCCAGCGCCACCAGCACCAGCGGCCCGCGCCAGCCCCATGTAGCGGCGGCCAGGCCGCCGGCCAGCGGGCCGGTCAGCGCGATGACGCCCAGCCCCGACAGCGCCAGCGCCATCACCTGCGCGCCCTGCTCGGGTTCATACAGGTCGCGCACGATGGCGCGGGCGCAGACGATGGCGGCGGCCAGCGCCGTGCCTTGCAGCGCGCGCCAGACAATCAAGGTGTCGATGCTGCCCGCCAGCACCGCACCCACGCTGGCCACGCTGTACAGCGCCAGACCCAGCAGCAGCACCGGCCGGCGGCCCACGCGGTCTGCGACCGGGCCCCAGACCATCTGCGCCAGACCGAAGGCCAGGATCAGCGCCGACATCGTCAACTGGGCCGCGTCCATGGGCGCGCCCAGCGCCTGGGTCAGCATGGGCAGGGCCGGCAGGTAGACATCGGTGCTGACCGGCTGCAGGCCGAGCAACAGCGCCAGCGCGAAAGCCGCCAGGCCGAGCGAAACGCGGGGCAAGGGCGCTGTGGCGGGTGCCGTATTCAGGGCGGGGGCGGACGTCGGGGAGGCTGGCATCCGCGCCGAGGTTATCAGGCACCACCGCGCCGTTCATCGGGCGCAGAACGCAGTTGGTCGCACGCCGCGCCGCGCCGACGCCTGCGCACGGCATCATCTGGCGCACGCCCACTTCGACACCCGCCATGACGCAGACCCGACCGCACCCGTCCCGCCGCTTCACCTTTCACCGACCCCGCCTGCTGCTGGCCGTGCTGGGTCTGACGGCGGCGCTCGGCGCACAGGCCCAGACCTTCAAGGACCCGGCGCTGGAAGCGCTGTATGCCGCCGACAAGACCGACGAACTGCAGCGCGTCTCGGCTGCCCGCGCCACCGCCCAGCCCGATGACGCACAGGCGGTGCTGGGCGTGGCCCTGGCCGCGCTGGAACGCGACGACGCACCGGCGCGCCTGGCCGCCATCCAGCGGGCCGAGGTCTGCATCGCCAAGCAACCCAAGGCCGCGCCCTGCCACTACGCATTGGGTGCCACGATGGGCGTGCAGGCCCTGTCCGAAGGCATGCTCAAGATGGCGCGCAGCCTGGGCACGGTGAAAGAGTCGTTGACGACGGCCCACACGCTGGAGCCCGAGTGGTACCTGGCGCGCAGCGCCTTGATCGAGTTCTATCTGGTGGCACCCGGCATGATGGGCGGCAGTGCCAGCAAGGCCGCCGAGCTGGCGCACAGCGCGCCGCGTCCAGTGCAGGTGAAGGCCTTGGAAGCCCGCGTGGCGCTGCAGGAAAAGAAGTTCGACGTGGCGCTGCAGGGCTTGCAGTCGCTGCCTGCGGGCACCGAAGCGGCGGTGCTGGGCGACGCCCGCGGCTGGGCCGTGCAGGCCGGCATGGGCCTGGTCAACAGCGGCCAGGCCGCCAAGGCCCAGCCGCACCTGGAACGCCTGACCCGCGAGCAGGCGGACACCGCTGGCCCGTTCTATGGCCTGGCCCGGGCGCGCGGCGAACAGGGCGCGCACGAAGACGCACTGAAGCTCTACGAACAGGCGCAAAAGCTGAAAGGCGCGGCGCAATGGCCGCTGCTGTACCGCATCGGCATGAGCCAGCAGCAACTCGGCCGCAAGGACGAAGCGAAGGCGTCGTTCAAGAAGTACGTCTCACTGGGCAAGGGCCCGGCCAGCTTGCTGTCTGACGCCAAGAAGCGGCTGGAAGAACTGGGCGGCTGACCGCGCGCCGGGCCAGCCCGGCGGCGAGCCGGCTGGCCTGGGCTAGAAGCGCTCGTCGTCGCGCAGGAAGCGCCACTGCCCGGCGGGCAGCGGCCCCAGCGACACGCTGCCGATGCGCACGCGCTTCAGGCCCAGCACGGCCAGGCCAACCTGTTCGCACATGCGGCGGATCTGCCGCTTGCGGCCTTCGCGCAGCACGAAGCGCAACTGCTCTTCGTTCTGCCAACTGACGCGGGCCGGGCGCAGTTCGACGCCATCGAGCACCAGGCCATGGCGCAGGCGTTCCATCCCGGCTTCGGGGAAGGGCCCTTCACCGGTGTAGCTGACGCGCACCAGGTATTCCTTTTCGACCCGCGTTTCGTCACCGATCAGGCGCTTGGCCACGCGGCCGTCCTGTGTCAGCACCAGCAGGCCGGTGCTGTCGATGTCCAGCCGGCCGGCCGGTGCCAGGTGGCGCAAATGGCCGGCGTGCAGGTCGATGCCCGATTCGTCGCCGTTCCAGTGGTTGGCGCGGGTCACCAGCACCGAAGCCGGCTCGTAGCCGTCTTCGGCCTGGCCGCTGACGTAGCCGATGGGCTTGTGCAGCAGCACGGTCACGCGCTGCGCCTGTTCGGTGGCGGCTTTCGGGTCGATCTCGATCAGCGCGTCACCGGCCGCGCGCTGGCCCAGGATGGCCAGGCGGCCGTTGACGCGCACCCAGCCGGCTTCGATCCATTCGTCGGCCTCGCGACGCGACGACAGGCCGCGGTCGGTCATCAGCTTGGCCACGCGCAGGCCGTCGGCATGCGGCTCGGCGCGGCCGGTGTTCTTGCGCGGGGCAGGGCGGGGCTCGGCCGGCGGTGGGGCGGCAGTGGGGCGCTGTGGGCGTTGCGGTGGCTGTGGCCGCTGCGGCTGCTGTGGCCGCTGCGGCCGCTGCGGGCCGCGTGCGTCGGGCCGCTGCTCGCCACGCGGATCGCGGCGCGGTCGCTCGATGCTCGGGCTTGCCGGGCCACGCGGCGGTTCGCCGGGTGTTGCTTCACGCGCGGGCTCACGCGGTTTGGGTGCCGGGCGCGGGGCGGTCACGCCGCGCACGCGGGCGCGGTAGGGGTCACGCTCGGGGGCGAGCGGTTTGATGCTGAGTTTGGGACGGTCGGCCATGCCGGATTGGACCATGCCAGGCCCGACAGCAGGCTCAGAGAACGACCTTCACCATCGGGTGCGTGGACAAGGTGCGGTACAGCTCGTCGAGCTGTTCGCGGCTGGTCGCCAGCACGGTCAGCGTCAGGCCCAGGTAGTTGCCGGCCTTGCTGGGCCGGCGCTCGATCAGCGCGACGTCAAAGGTCGGGTCGAACTGCAGCGCGATGGCCACCATCGCGGCTTCGAAACCTTCGGCCCGCACGCCCATCACCTTGATCGGGAAGGCGCTGGGGTATTCGATCAGGCTGGTTTGATCGGTGGGCAAGGTGGACATGGTGGAGGCCCTCAGATCGCCATCGCGGCCTTGGCCCGCTGGTAGGCCTCGAACAGCCGCGCGTAGACCGGGCCGGGCTTGCCGCGCAGCGCGCCGTGGCCCACCGCTTCGCCGTCGATCTGCGTGACGGCGATGATTTCCTTGGTCGCCGAACTGAGCATCACCTCGTCGGCGGCGCGCACATCGGCTTCGGCGATGGGCCGCAGGTTGTAGGCGATGCCGCATTCCTCGCACAGCTCGCGCAGCAACTCGTAGCGGATGCCTTCGAGCACATGCTCGCTCTTGGGCGGGCCGAGCAGCGCGCCTTCGTGCACCACCCACACGTTGCAGGTCGAGGCTTCGGTCAAAAAACCGTCGCGGAACATCACGGTTTCTACCGCCGCGTGGTCGGCCGACATCTGGCGCGCCAGCACGTTGCCCAACAGCGACGTGGACTTGATGTCGCCGCGCTC
>JANMZP010000116.1:0-2945 GCA_031383435.1 Betaproteobacteria bacterium
CTGGCCGAGGACCCGAGCTTCGCGGCGCGGCTGGCGCGGGTGGAGATCGAGCTCGAGAACATGAAGACGACCAACCTGCGCGTCATCGCCGCGGTGGCTGGCGGCGGCGTGCCCGGGGCCGAGAGCTCGATGCTGAAGATCCGCGGCACCGAGATCCGCCAGGAGATCTCGTCGCTGCTGCGCCGCGCGATGGGACCGTATGCCCAGCCCTTCGTCGCCGAGGCGCTGGAAGAGGGCTTCGACGGCGTGCCGGTCGGCCCAGCCGCGGCAGCCAGCGCCGCGGTGCAGTATTTCAACAACCGCAAGCTGTCGATCTTCGGCGGCTCCAACGAGGTCCAGCGGAACATCATCGCCAAGATGATGCTCGGGCTGTGAAGGGAAACAGACCATGAACTTCCAGCACACCGACGACCGGCGCATGTTGGCCGACAGCCTGAACCGCTTCGTTGCCGAGCAGTACGCCTTCGAGACGCGCGACCGGATCGCCAAATCGGCCGCAGGTTTCAGCCCCGATCTGTGGCGCCAGTTCGCCGACCTTGGCGTGATCGGCGCGCTGTTCAACGAGGCCGACAGCGGCTACGCAGGTGGCGGCTTCGACATCACTGTGGTCTTCGAGGCCCTGGGCCGCGGCCTGGTCGTCGAGCCCTTCCTGGGCACCGTGCTCGCCGGCAGCGCCATCGCGCAGGCCGGCAGCCCGGCGCAGAAGGCGCTGCTGGCCGAGATCGTCGGCGGCACGCGCATCGCCGCCTTCGCACACGGCGAGCCCGAGGCGCACCACGCGCTGACGCAGGTGCAGACAAGCGCCCGGCGCGTTGGCGGGCAATGGGTGCTCGACGGTGCCAAGGCCGTGGTCCAGCACGGCGAGCAGGCCGATGTGTTCGTCGTCTCGGCACGCACTGCTGGCGCGGTGGACGACGAGGCCGGCATCTCGCTCTTCCTCGTGCCCGCCAGCACGGCCGGGATGACGCTGCGCGGCTATCCGAATGTCGATGGCGGCCGCGCGGCGGAACTCACGCTGGCCGGCGTCACCATCGCCGCCGACGCACTGCTGGGCACCGAGGGCGCGGGCAGCGCGACGATCGAACACAGTGTCGGCAAGGGCGTGCTCGCGCTGTGCGCCGAAGCGCTGGGTGCAATGGACGTCGCCAAGGACGCCACGCTGGACTACCTGCGCACGCGCAAGCAGTTCGGGGTGCCGATCGGCAGCTTCCAGGCCTTGCAGCACCGCATGGCCGACCTGCTGGTGGAGATTGAGCAGGCCCGCTCGGCCGTGATCAACGCCGCCGCCGCGCTCGATGCCGATCGCGTGACGCGCGAGCGCGCCTTGTCGGCGGCCAAGGTCACCATCGGCCGCGTCGGCACGCGGGCGGCCGAGGAATTCATCCAGTTGCACGGCGGCATCGGCATGACCTGGGAGCTGCCGCTGCCGCACTACGCCAAGCGCCTGGTGATGATCGACCACCAGCTGGGCGACGAAGACCACCACCTGGCCCGCTTCATCGCGCTCGGCCGGACGAACTGAAAGGCACACCATGAAAGCACTGGTCCCGGTCAAGCGGGTGGTCGACTACAACGTCAAGGTGCGCGTCAAGAGCGACGGCACGGGCGTCGACATCGCCAACGTCAAGATGAGCATGAACCCCTTCGACGAGATCGCTGTCGAAGAAGCGGTGCGGCTCAAGGAAAAGGGCATCGTCACCGAGATCGTCGTCGTGTCCTGCGGCGTGGCGCAGTGCCAGGAGACGCTGCGCACCGCGATGGCGATCGGCGCCGACCGCGCCATCCTCGTCGAGTGCGCGGACGAACTGCAGCCATTGGCAGTGGCCAAGCTGCTCAAGGCGCTGGTCGACAAGGAACAGCCCGGCCTGGTGATCCTGGGCAAGCAGGCCATCGACGACGACTGCAACCAGACCGGCCAGATGCTGGCGGCTTTGGCGGGCTTGCCGCAGGGCACCTTTGCGTCCAAGGTTGAAGTGGCTGACGGCCATGTCAGCGTGACCCGCGAAGTCGACGGCGGTTCTGAAACGCTGAAGCTCACGTTGCCGGCCATCATCACCACCGACCTGCGGCTGAACGAGCCGCGCTACGTCACGCTGCCCAACATCATGAAGGCCAAGAAGAAGCCGCTCGAGGTCTTCAAGCCCGCCGACCTGGGTGTCGACGTGGCGTCGCGGATCAAGACCTTGAAGGTCACCGAACCGCCCAAGCGCAGCGCCGGCATCAAGGTGCCCGATGTCGCCACGCTCGTGGCCAAGTTGAAGAACGAAGCGAAGGTGATCTGAGATGGCCGCACTGGTGATTGCTGAACACGACAACGCGTCCGTCAAGGGCGCGACCCTGAACACCGTCACGGCGGCGTTGCAATGTGGCGGTGCGGTGCACGTGCTGATCGCCGGCGCGGGCGCTGCAGGCGCCGCCGCTGCGGCGGCGCAGATTGCGGGCGTGGCCCACGTGCTGCACGCCGACGCACCCGGCCTCGACCACGGCCTGGCCGAGAGCGTCGCGGCGCAGGTCGTCGCCATCGCGGCCGGCTACAGCCACATCCTGTTCCCGGCCACGGCCAGCGGCAAGAACGTGGCCCCGCGCGTGGCGGCTTTGCTGGATGTGGCGCAGATCAGCGACGCCACCCAGGTCATCAGCGCCGACACCTTCGAGCGCCCCATCTACGCCGGCAACGCCATCGCCACCGTGCAGAGCCTGGACGCCACCAAGGTCATCACCGTGCGAACCACGGGCTTCGACCCGGCTGCCGCCGCTGGCGGCAGCGCGGCAGTGGAAAGCCTGACGGCGGTGGCGGCCAGCGCCACGTCCAGCTTCGTCAGCAGCGAAATCGCCAAGAGCGACCGCCCGGAATTGACCGCCGCCAAGATCATCGTCAGCGGTGGCCGCGCGCTGGGCAGCAGCGACCAGTTCAACGACGTGCTGACACCGCTGGCCGACAAGCT
>JANMZP010000141.1:0-23650 GCA_031383435.1 Betaproteobacteria bacterium
AGTTATCGGGCGCATGTTGGGCAGGCGGCAACGCCCGCTTGGCTGGACAGCGACGGTCTGCACGGCTACCTGCTGGGCCATTCGGTTGCCAGCCCAACTGAGCGCAAGCAGGCCAGGCAGCGCTACGCAGCGCTGGTTGACACGACCGACCCGGGCGATGCGGTGTTCTGGCAGGTCGCGCTGCGCGGTCAGATCTACCTGGGCAATGCGGAATTCGAATCCAGCATGCAGGCGCAGGCGGCACCCAGCAGAAGCGCTGCCAAAGAGATACCCAAGCCGCAACGCCTGCAAGCACTCGACTGGCAAGACTGCCTGCGAGCCTGCGGCGACGACCGCAACCGGGCGCTGGCTTGGGCCTATCGCGAACACGGTATGACGATGACCGGGCTGGCGCAGCAATGTGGGTTGTCGGTGTCGCACGTCAGTCGATTGATAGCCAGGCAGGAAGGTATTGACGGCAAATGAGAGACCTGACCCTGCTTTCTCTCCAGCCGCATGCTGCTTCACTTCACGCACGCCCTGGGCCATGCGGACGCGCGCGTCGAAACCTTCGTCTTCGGCACGCGCCTGACGCGCTGCACGTGGGCCCTGAAACAGCGCGACCCCGACAGCGCCATCGCCCAGGTGGTGCGCGCTGTGGCCGACTGGTCGGGCGGCACGCGCATCACCGCCTGCCTGCGCGACTTCAATCAACTCTGGGCGCGCCGCGTGCTGAGTGGCCGCGCCACCGTGCTGCTGATCAGCGACGGCCTGGAACACGGCACCCCCGACGACCCGCGCTGCGAGGGCCTGGCCTTCGAGATGGAGCGCCTGCACAAGAGCTGCCGCAAGCTGGTCTGGCTGAACCCGCTCTTGCGCTTCGACGGGTTTCAACCGCGCGCCGCCGGCATCAAGGCCATGCTGCCGAACACCGATCTGTTTCTACCGGCGCACAACCTGCAGAGCCTGGAGGAACTGGCGCGGGTGCTGGGTGGGCACAGCGCGCCAGCAGCACTCAGTTCGCGGGGCGCGTTCGCGCGGTGATCGGCGACAGCATGCCCGTGACTTCCAGCGCCTGCGGTGAACCGCTGGCGGCCACGTTCAGGCTGACCGCAACCTGCGCGGCACCCGGGCCTTTGTCGGTGACGAAGGAGAAGCGGAACATCGTGCCCCAGTTCAGTGGGTTGGCGTTGTTGCCCGACGTCCAGGTGATGGTGCCGTTGCTGATGGCCGGCGTCCAGTCGTTGGTGGCGTCCAGGTCGCCGTCGCTGAAGACCAGGTCGCTCAGGGTGGCCGAACCCACCGGGACGCTGAAGGCATTGAAGCCGTTGTTGCTGAGCACGCGCAGATTGGGTTCGGCACCGCTGGTGAGCGAACGCGAGAAGTCCAGGTTCATCACCGCGTAGTCATAGCGCCAGCGACCGCCGCCCAGGTCGGTGGCCTTGGCCGCCAGCTTGACGCGGCCTTCGGCGGTGTTGAGGTCGGCGGTGCTGACGTTGTTGCCGCGTGAGGTGGGTTCCACCCAGCGGTCGATGACCGGGCCCAGCTTGTACTCGTCGTTGCCGCCGACCACCCACACCGTGCCGCTGCGCGTGAAGGTGTTGCGGGTGCTGGCCATCGAATTCAGCACGTTGATGTCGCCGCGCGCCAGGTACCACGACTCGAAGCGGTAGGTGGCCCCGGTCTGCGCGGCACCGCTGAACTGCGATTCACGCACCACCAGGCGCTGGTCGAAGCTGCCGTTGGGGCTGGTGTTGGCGATGCCGTCGCAGTTGGTGTCGTAGATCGAGCCGCAACGGCCCCAGATGTTGCTGGCCGGCACGATTTCAGAACGCGGCCCCAGGCTGGTGTTGCTGTCGTTGTTGCTGACGCTGTAGACGTCGGAACAACCGCGGCCCAGGATGTGGCTGTCGCCCGGGTTGTCCAGGCAACTGGTGTTCAGCGTCAGGAAGGCGTGCTTGACGCCCGAACGTCCGATCTGGTCGATGCTGCCGTCGGCGTTGAAGCGGTACAGGTTCCAGATCAGGTAGGGATGCTGGTCGTTGTTGTAGGGCGCGAAGTTGCCGGTGAACTTCGAATACCAGGGCACGTCGGCGGTGTACAGCGCGCTGCTGGTGCCCAGCGGGTCGCCGGCCACCGTGGCGGCCGCCGTGCCGTTGTTGACGTTGTTGCGCAGCGTGGAAGCCGGCGTGAACACGGCACGCCCGCTGCCTCCCACACCGGTGCAGGTGTCGCAGCGGCTGTACTGGAAGCTCAGCGCCGACATGAACAGATCGGCCTCGTACAGCGCGCCGGGCACGCCCGGCACCGCGGTGCCGTGCCACTTGGCCACCGCCGTGGGCTGCGGGTTGGCACCCTGGCGCAGCACGTCGGTGGTCATCTCCAGTTCGGCCACCGTCCAGCCCGCGACCTCGGGTTTGCCGATGCGCTGGGCCAGCGCCGGGGTCACGCGCAGGTCCATGGTGCGCACCGCCAGGCGCTGCTGGCTGTCGATCAGTTCGTACATCAGGCGGTCGACGTAGAACCAGGTCTGCCCGTCGCCACCGATCACGTCCAGGATGACCGACTCGCCAGCGCGCGGGCGCAACGTGAAGTTGCGCAGGTCGATGGCACCGCCCGGCGCGCCGATCAGGTAGCCACCGCGGGCCTGGAGTGATCCGCCCACGAAGGCTTGCAGGTTGCCGTTGCGCACGTCGAAGTTCAGGCTGCCGGTGGTGCCCAGGTCGAAGGTTTCGTAGTCGGGCCGCACGGCCTGCACGGTGGCACCGGTGACCTTGCCCAGCGCCAGGCCCAGATCGGCCGCCAGTTCGCGGTTCCAGCGCACGCTGACGGTGCCGCGTGAAACCGACCAGTACTGGGTCTTGTTGGCTTCCGGGGCGGCTGCCTGCACGTCGGTGGCTGCACCGCCCAAGCCCAGGGCGGCAAGCACGGCCACGGTCAGCACGCTCAGCGCGCTCAGCGCCTGTCGGGTCGAAGCATTCATCGGAACCTCTCAAGTCAAAGAGTCAGACGCGCCCGATGCACAACAATTCACAGATCAGGCTGGTGTGCCGAAGCGCTTTTTGGGCAGACACGGCATGGCCATGCTAGCGCGGACACAGCACGCTCATGCCAACGCCTCGCGCACGAAGTCCAGCCGGTCCTGGCCGAAGAACATCGCGTCGCCGACGAAGCAGGTCGGCGCACCGAACACGCCGCGCGCCACGGCCTCTTCGGTGCCGGACACCAGCGCGGCCTTCACCTCAGGGTCGGCGGTCAGGACCGCAAAAGCATCCGCCTCGAAACCGGCAGCGGCCAGCACCGTGGCCAGCACGGCCGGGTCGCCCAGGTTCTGCTGCTGCTGCCACAGCGCGTTGAAGACGGCGTCGCAATAGGCCGTCAAGCGTTCGGGTTGGCGCAGCTGCAAGCCGGCTGCGCCACGCATCAACGTCAGCGTGTTGATGGGGAAAGCCGGGTTGAACGCAAACATCACACCATAGCGTTGCGCCCAGCGCGGCAGGTCGCTCAGCATCCAGCGGCCCTTGGCCGGCACGCTTACCGGGCTGCTGTTGCCGGTGGCCTTGAACACCCCGCCCAGCAGCATCGGGCGCAGCAGCAGCGTGCAGCCGGTCTCGGCCACGGTCTTCGGCAGTTGCGTGTAGGCCAGATAACTGGCCGGGCTGCCGAAGTCGAAAAAGAATTCCAGCGTCTTGGGGATCTTGCTCATCGTGCGTCTCCGTTCACCAGTTTTCCATCCACGGCCGCAGGTCCAGCTCGTGGGTCCAGGCGCTGCGCGGCTGCTGGTGCAACTGCCAATACGCTTCGGCGATGGCCTCGGGGTCGAGGATGCCGTCCTGGTCTTTCAGCGCATAGCGCTCGGGGAAATTGCCGGCGATGAATGCCGTGTCGATGGCACCGTCGATCACCGTGTGCGCGACGTGGATGCCCTGCGGCCCCAGTTCGCGCGCCATGCTTTGCGCCAGCGCGCGCAGCGCGAACTTGGCACCGGCGAAAGCACTGAAGCCCGAACTGCCGCGCAAACTGGCGGTGGCCCCGGTGAACAGGATGGTGCCTCGGCCGCGCGGCTGCATCACGCGGGCGGCTTCGCGGCCGACCAGAAAGCCGGCCAGCGCGGCCATTTCCCAGACCTTGCGGTACACGCGCTCGGTGGTTTCGGTGATGCTGAAGCGCACGTTGGCGCCGATGTTGAAGACCAGCACCTCGATCGGCCCGATGTCGGCTTCGATCTGCGCGAACAGGGCCAGCACCTCGGCCTCGCTGCGCGCATCGGAAGCGTAGCCGCGGGCCTGTCCACCCTCGGCCTGGATGCGTTCGACCAACGGGGTCAGCTTGTCCGCCGTGCGCCGGGTCACGCAGGCCGTGTAGCCGCCGCGCGCAAAACGCCGCGCGATGGCACCGCCGGTGGCGTCGCCGGCACCGATGACCAGCGCGACCTTCGCGTTCATGCGGCCGGCAGGCGGTTCAGCGCACGCCAGACCACTTCGGCGGTCAGCGGCATCTGGATCTTCTCGGCGTCGCGACCCAAGCCCGCCCCGTCCAAGCCATGGCTCAGCGCATCGACCACCGCGTTGACGGTGGCCGGGGTCGCGCCGATGGTGCCCAGCTCGCCCACGCCTTTCACGCCCAGGCTGTTGGTCAGACACGGGATGCGGGTGTCGAAGGCCGTCTTGAAGCCGCGAAAGCCATCCACGCGCGGCAGGGCGTAGTCCATGTAACTGGCGCTCAGCAACTGGCCCTGCTTGTCGTAGGCCACTTGCTCGCACAAGGCCTGGCCGATGCCCTGCACCGCCCCGCCTTCGACCTGGCCTTTGACGATGACCGGGCTGACCACGCGGCCGATGTCGCTGACGCTGGCGTAGGCCACGATCTCGACCACACCCGTCGCCGGGTCCACCTCCACCTCGCAACAGTGCGCCGCATTGGGCCAGCTGGGTGCGCTGGCTTTCGAGCCGCCGTCGCCGACGATGGCAGCACCGGCCTGGCGCTGCGCCAGTTCGAACAGGCCGATGCCCAGGTCGGTGCCGGCCACGGTGAAACGGCCCTCGCGGTATTCGATGTCAGCGGCAGGCGCCTCCAACGCCTCGGCGGCCAGGTCGTGCGCCTTGGCGATCGTGTTGGTCGAAGCCACCGCCACCGCCGCGCCACCGGTGAACAGCGAACGGCTGCCGGCGCTGCCGAAGCCATTCGCGCGGTCGGTGTCGCCCTGCAGCACGCGGATGCGCTCCAGCGGCAGGCCGAACACATCCACCGCCAGTTGCGCGTAACTGGTCGCGATGCCTTGCCCCATCGGCATCGTCGCCGACGTCAGTTCGATGAAGCCGTCGGCCGTCACGCGCACCTGCACCTGCTCTTCCAGCGCGTTGCCGCCGGTCCATTCCAGGAAGGTGGCCAGGCCGCGCCCGCGCAGCTTGCCGCGCGCTGTCGACTCGGCGCGACGGGCCTCGAAACCGCCGTAGTCGGCCAGGGTCTGGCATTGCGCCAGCAGGCTGGCGAACTGCCCGCAGTCGTAGGTCTGGCCCATCGGGTTGCGGTACGGCATTTGATCCGGTCGGATCATGTTGCGGCGGCGCAGTTCGGCCGCGTCGATCTGCATCTCGCGCGCAGCGGCGTCGAACAGGCGTTCGATGGTGTAGATGGCCTCGGGCCGGCCGGCACCGCGGTAGGCACCGGTGGCGGCGGTGTGGGTCAGCACCGCGCTGATCTGCAGGTCGATGGCCGGGATGTCGTAGATGCTGGTCAGCACCCACGGGCCGATCATCAGTTGAATGGCCACCCCCGCGCCGGTGACATAGCAGCCCACGTTGGCCAGCGACCGCACCCGCACGCCCAGCACCCGGCCGTCGGCGTCCAACGCCATCTCGGCGTGGCTGAGCAGGTCGCGACCGTGCACGGCGGTGAGGAAATCTTCCAGCCGGTCGGCCTGCCACTTCACCGGCAACCTCAGCTGCTGCGCCGCGAACGCGACCGCGATATCTTCCGGGTAGGCACCGGTCTTCATGCCGAACCCGCCGCCCACGTCGCCCACCACCACGCGCACCTGCTCCAGGCTCAGGCCCAGGCAATGCGCCAGCGCGGAGCGTTGGCCGGTGGGCATCTGGGTGGACAGGCGCATCGCCAGACGGTCGCCTTCCAGATAGGCCAGCACCGACCGCGGTTCGATGGTGCTGGGGGCCAGCCGCTGGTTGACCAGGTCCAGCGTCACGCGGTGCGCGGCCTGCGCGAAGGCAGCCGCGACGGTATCGGGCTTGCCGTGGCGCATCTCGGCCAGCACGTTGCCGGGGGCCTCGGGCCAGACCTGCGGCGCACCCGGCGCGACCGCGTCGGTGGCGTTGCTGACGGCCGGCAGCGCGTCGATCTCGACCACCACCGCATCGGCGGCCGAACGGGCACCGTCGCGCGTGGTGGCGACCACGGCCACGATGGCCTCGCCGACGAAGCGCACAAAGTCCACCGCCAGCGCACGCTTGATCGGCGGGCTCATGGGCTGGCCATCGGCCCGCTTGAAGCCGGCAGCGGCCGGCAGGGGCTTGACGCCAGCCGCTTCCAGGTCAGCGCCGGTGTAGACACCCAGCACGCCAGGCATCGCTTTGGCGGCGGCGGTGTCGATGCTGACGATGCGGCCGTGCGCGCTGGTCGACCGCACAAAGCGCATGAAGACCGCGCCCTCGGGTGCCACGTCGTCGGTGTAACGGCCCTGGCCCTGCACCAGGCCTGGGTCTTCGATGCGGCGCACCGCCTGGCCGCTGCCGAAGCGCGCGGCCACACCCAGCTTGGCCAGATCAATGGGGGCGTTCATGCGGGCTCCTTGGCCGTCTGGGCCATGCACGTGGCCGCTTGCTGCACGGCCGCGACGATGTTGACGTAACCGGTGCAGCGGCACAGATTGCCTTCCAGCGCGTCGAGCACTTCGGCCTCGGTCGGGCGCGGGTTGTGCTGCAGCAGGCCGGTGGCCGCCATCATCATCCCGGACGTGCAGAAACCGCACTGCAGGCCGTGGCAGGCGATGAAGGCTTCCTGCACCGGGTGCAGCGTGCCGTCAGCCTGGGCCAGGCCCTCGACGGTGGTCACGCGGCGGCCCTGCGCCTGCAGGGCCAGCACGCTGCAACTCTTCACGGCCAGGCCGTCCAGCAAAACGGTGCAGGCACCGCATTGCGCGGTGTCGCAGCCCTGGTGGGTGCCGGTCAGGCCCAGCGTGCCGCGCAGCAAATCCAGCAGCAAGGTGTTGGGCTCGGCAGCGCTCGCGGTGGTGCGGCCGTTGAGCGTGAAATCAATGGGAGACATGGGCGACAACCTCGGTCAGAGAGCAGATCAAACGACGCATCAAACGACGCATCGAACAACGCAGGACAGAACACATCAAACAGCGCAGCTTCGAAAGCCGCAAAACATCGCATCTTGAGCCGGCAGCGCGAAACGGCGCGCCTGCGGATAGGCCCGGCGCCGGCGGGTGGCGTACGAGGCGCCGCGCAGCACACCCAGCGTCAGGCCTGCTGGCGGCGGCGCGTCCAGGCAGCCCGGTGGTGAAGCCCCGGCCCCGGGCCAGGCCCGCGCGCTGCCGGCCACCCACTCGAAGACATCGCCCCACAAAAAGCCGCGCCGCGCGCCGGCCGTGGCGGCCAGTTCCCACTCGGGTTCGGTGGGCAGGCGGCGGCCGGCCCAGCGGCACCAGGCTTCGGCCTCGAAGCGGCTGACATGCAGGGCCGCCTGGCCGCTGGCCGCACGGGCCAGCACGGCCTTCGCGCCCCGGCCGCGCTGGACCAGCACCGCGCCCTGGAATTGTTCGACCTGGCCCGGCGCGCGACGGCCCTGCGCCTGCACCCCGTGCCAGCCGGCATCCGACCAGAGTTCACGCCGGTCGTAGCCCCCGTCTTCGACAAATTCCACATAGCGCGCCCAGTTCACGGCCTGCGCGTCGATCTCGAATTCGGGCACGCTGACTTCATGCGCCCAACGCTGGTTGTGCGGCACCAGGCCGCCGGCGGCCGGGCTGCCCCCTTTGGCGCTACCCAACAGCCAGCGTTGCGCCGGCAGCCACAGCGGCGGGCGTTCAGCGCGGGCCGGCGGCGCGGCGGCGTGCAGGCGTTCGGCCAGGGCTTCGCCCAGGCGGTCTTCGTGCAACAGGGCCTGGCGGTAGAAGTAGAGCGTGGCGTCGTTCTCGGCGTCGTTCTCGGCGTCGTTCTTCGCGTCGTTCCTGGCGTGTCCCGGTATCGCGGCCAGCAGGTCCAGCGTGATGTCCAGCGTCTCGGCCAGGTAGCCGCGCAGGGCCTCGGGCGTCGGCGGCTCGCCGACGTTCGCGGCCCAGGCATCGGCGCGCGGCTCGATACCCGCCAGGCGCGGCGCACTGGCGTCGCAGGCTTCGCCGCGCTGGCGTTGCACGTGGCGGCAGATCCAGCGGTCGGCGTACCAGCCGGCGCTCAAGGCCAGGCGCAGCGCCGGCGCCGATTCATCTTCGGCCAGCCGCTGCAGCAGCAGATTGCGCGCGTCGATCAAGGCCAGCGACAGCAGTTCGGGTCCGGCGTGCTGGATGGCCTGCGGGTCGTCCAGGCCGGCCGCCTGCAGGCCCGTCACCGAGCCTGCAGGGCTGCCGCCCGGCCCACCATCACTCGCCGACCAACCCGTTCCGGATGGCATACACCGTCATCTCGGAATTGTTCGCCAGCCCCAGCTTTTCCAGCACCCGGGCGCGGTAGACCGACACCGTCTTGGGGCTCAGCGTCAGGTCTTCGGCGATGTCGGCCAGGCGCTTGCCGCTGGCAATCATCACCAGGGTCTGCAGTTCGCGGTCGCTCAGCTTGCTGTGCGGGCTGACGCTTTCCGGCGCGGTCAGGCTTTCAACCAGCATCTGCGCGATTTCAGGCGTCACGTACTTGCGGCCCTGCGACACGGTGCGCACGGCCTGCACCAGCAGCTGCGGGTCGCCACCCTTGTTGACGTAGCCGTAAGCGCCCGCGCGCAACGCGCGGATGGCGTACTGGTCTTCCGGGTACATGCTGACCACCAGCACCTTGATCGGCGAACCCTCGTCCTTCAGCGCGTGGAGCGCGTCCAGGCCGCTGCGCCCGGGCAGGTTGATGTCCAGCAACAGCACGTCGCAGCAGGCCGCCTTGGCGTCGCCAGCGGCCAGGCAAGCCGCCGACAAGGTGCGCATCAGCACGCGCAATTCGCCGTAATCGCCGGCCTCGCCGACCACCCGGATGTCGCTGGCGTCAGACAGCGTGTCGCGGATGCCGCGCCGGATCAGCGCGTGGTCGTCGCAAAGGATGACGTCGATCATGGCGCGCTGTGCATCAGGTGGGGTTCCAGGCGGTGTCTTCGGCGTCGTTGGCGTTGTGGGGGTCGCGGGCAGGCGGCAGCGCCCTATTCTGGCCCGTCACCGCGTCAGACCCGTGCAGCGGCACCGACAGGATCAGCGTGGTGCCGCCCGCGCTGCTGCTCAGGTCGACCCAGCCGCCAACCGTGGACGCGCGCTCGTGCAGGCCGCGGATGCCGAAGCTGCGCGCCTTGGCCAGGTCAGCCTGGCCCAGGCCGCGCCCGTTGTCGCTGACTTCCAGCGACAGCACGCCGCCCGACAACGACAAGTCGACCACCACGCGCCCGGCGTGGGCGTGCTTGCTGACGTTCGTGAGCGCTTCTTGCGCCGCGCGGTAGGCGACCAGCGGCACGCCCGGTGGCAGCACCACTTTTTCGTCCGAGGTGCGGAATTCGCAGGGGATGCCGGTGCGCTTTTCGAAGCGGCTGGTCGTCCACTGCAGCGCCGCCACCAGGCCCTGTTCCAGGATGGCCGGGCGCAGGTTCTGCATGATGCGTTGGCTGGCTTCGATGGCGTGGGTCACCGTCTCCAGAGCCGACAGGACGCGGGCATTGAACTCGGGTACCTCGGGCGTGGGCGCGTGGCGGCGCATCCAGTCCAGCTCGAACTTCAGCGCCGTCAGCGAACCGCCGACGTCGTCGTGGATTTCACGGGCGATGGCCTGGCGTTCGGCCTCGACGCTGGTTTGCAGGTGCTGTGCGAGCTCGGACAAGCGCTTTCGCGAGGCTTCCAGGTCGCGGTCAGCCGCCTGCCGCGCGCGCTGCGTGCGGGCGGCTTCGATGGCATGTTCCACCGCCGGTGCCAGCCGCGACAGGTTGTTCTTCAGCAGGTAGTCGCTGGCACCGTTGCGCATGGCCTGCACGGCGGTGTCTTCGCCGATCTGGCCCGAGACCAGGATGAAGGGCAGGTTACGGCCGTCGGCTGCGCATTTTTCACGCAGGATCTGCAGCGCATCCAGCCCGGTGAAGCCCGGCAAGTGGTAGTCCGACAGCACCAGGTCCCAGGGCTGGCCCAGGGCGGCCTCGAACTCGGCCCGGGTGTCGACGCGGATGGCGTCGACGCGGATGCCGCTGCGCCGCAGGTGGGCCAGGGCCAGCGCGTGGTCGGGCTCGGAGTCCTCCAGATGCAGCAGGCGAAAGGTGTTCGCGGCGCTGTTCATGGGCAGCAGTATCGCAAAGCAGGCTGCAACACCCGACGCATGACCTGGCCGGCGCAGAAATAAGGGGTTCAGGCAAGCAACTTTCGCTCAATGTTGGCGGGCGGCCTGCCGAAAAAGGCCTGTACCCCCGCCCGTTCGGTGCCTGTCAGCGACCCCGTCGCCAGGCCGGCACCCGACGACAACCGCATCACGCCCCGTTTTTGGAGCCCGGATGGTCGCCCAGGAAGAAATGCGCCTGCACGACCCCTCGCCTGCTGACCTGCCGGAGGGCGGCAACAGCATGCCGCTGATGCTGGCGGCCGACCTGCAAGACCACTTGATGGTGGCCGGCAATGACCTGGAACGCCTGCAGCGCCTGCTGGACGATGCGGGGCAGTCGCTGATGGTGCATTTTTACAGCGCCTCGGGTCACCTCAGGCGGGTGATCCAGGGCGAAAACGAGCACCCGCAGCGGGTCGAAGCCGGCCTGAAACAGGCCATGGACCACATGGCCGGCGCGATCACCGCGATGCAGTTCCAGGACTTGGCCACGCAGCTGATCGCGCACACCTCACGGCGGCTGCGCCACTGCGTGGACCGCATCGCCCGCGACAGCATGGGCGACGACGAGGCCGGCATCGGCGTGGTTGACGACACACCCTTGCAGCCCAACCCGGTGACGCAGGACGAAGTGGACGCGGGCTCGATCGAGCTGTTCTGACGCCGTCACCCCGCCCCCCAGCCCACCACCGCCGCCAGCCCATCCCGACCGCCACGCATTCAGTTTCCCGAAGGAAGACCCAACATGCACTCCATCCTTGCCGTTGACGACAGCGCCTCCATGCGCCAGATGGTCAGCTTCACGCTGAAGAACGCCGGCTTCCATGTCGTCGAGGCCGTGGACGGCCAGGACGCGCTGGAGAAGGCCAACAGCCGCGACTTCAACCTCGTGCTGACCGACCAGAACATGCCCCGCATGGACGGCATCAGCCTGACCAAGAAGCTGCGCGAGAACCCCAAGTTCAAGACCACGCCCATCTTGATGCTGACCACCGAAAGCAGCGACCAGATGAAGCAGGCCGGCCGCGCTGCGGGTGCCACCGGCTGGCTGGTCAAGCCCTTTGACCCGGCCAAGCTGGTCGAGGTCATCGGCAAGGTGATCCGCTGAGTCGGGGAGCCGCCACACCATGCACCACGTAAACAACGACGCCAGTTCGGCCGCAGGCATCGACCTGAGCCAGTTCTTCCAGGTCTTCTTCGAAGAAGCCGGCGAGAACCTGGAAACCATGGAGCAGATGCTGCTCAACCTGGACATCCACCACGCCGACGACGAAGAACTGAACGCCATCTTCCGCTGCGCGCACTCGGTCAAGGGCGGTGCCGCCACCTTCGGCTTCAGCGACGTGGCCGAACTGACGCACCAGATGGAGACGCTGCTGGACAAGCTGCGCCGCCACGAACTGCAGCCCACCGCCGCGATGGTGGACGTGCTGCTGGCCTCGGGCGACGCGCTGAAGGCCCAACTGGCGCGCCACCAGGGCAATGGGGCCGAACCGCTGGACACGGCCGAACTGCTGGTCTCGATCCGCAGCATGTCGGCCGGTGGCGGGGCTCCGGTGGCCGCACCACGCGCTGCCGTGGCGGCCGCGCCGCTTGCGCCGCTGGCACCGGTTGTGGCCGCCGCACCGGCCCGCCCCGGCGTGCGCCAGCTGGAGCTGACGGTGGGCCCGCTGCCCGACCCCGCCGATGCCGAGAACCTGGTCGAACTGTTCAAGGAAATCACCGACCTGGGCACCATCGAACCGCTGGACGCCGGCCGCGCCAGCGACGGCATGCGCCGCTTCAAGGTCTTGACCAGTTCAAGCGACAGCGACCTGATCGATCTCTTCACTTTCCACGTCGCCCGCGAACACATCAAGCTCGCACCCTTGGGTGATGGCTACGGCTTCCACGAAGGCGCACCGGGTGCCCCCACCGCCGTGCCGGCCGCCGCGAGCCACGACGCCAGCGACGAAGCCAAGGGCTACGGCTTCTTCGACAACGCACCCGGCGCGCCGCAGGCCGCCGGCAACCCGGCCGAGGCCGCTGCACCGGCCGAGGTGCGCGCACCCGCCGCCAAAGCCGCACCGGCACGCACCGAGAAGGCCGCCGCCGTGCCCGAATCCAGCACGCTGCGGGTGTCGGTGGAAAAGGTCGACCAACTCATCAACCTGGTCGGCGAACTCGTCATCACGCAGGCCATGCTGGCGCAGAACAGCAATGACCTGGACGCGGCTTTGAACCAGCAGATGGCCAGCGGCCTGGCCGACCTGGAACGCAACACCCGCGACCTGCAAGAAGCGGTGATGTCGATCCGGATGATTCCGATGTCACTCGTTTTCAACAGGTTCCCGCGGATGATGCGCGACCTCGCCGCCAAGCTGGGCAAGAAGGTCGAACTGCTGCAGGTCGGTGAAGCCACCGAACTGGACAAGGGCCTGGTGGAAAAGATCACCGACCCGCTGACCCACCTGGTGCGCAACAGCTGCGACCACGGCATTGAAATGCCGGCCGAACGCATCGCCAAGGGCAAGCCCGAGCAGGGCACGATCACGCTGATTGCCACCCACGCGGGCGGCAGCATCGTCATTGAAGTGCGCGACGACGGCAAGGGCCTGAACCGCGACAAGCTGCTCAGCAAAGCCAGGGAACGCGGCCTGGATGTGTCGGACGCGATGAGCGACCAGGAGGTCTACGGCCTGATCTTCGCGCCGGGCTTTTCCACCGCCGACCAGGTCCCCGACGTGTCGGGCCGCGGCGTTGGCATGGACGTGGTGAAGAAGAACATCACCGCTTTGGGCGGCAGCGTGGAAATCGATTCCGCCGAAGGCTACGGCATGACGGTGCGGGTGCGCCTGCCGCTGACCCTGGCCATCATGGACGGCATGAGCGTGGGTGTCGGCGAAGAGGTCTACATCCTGCCGCTGTCCAGCGTGGTCGAATCTTTCCAGGTCACGCCGGGCTTGATCAAGACCATCGGCGGCACCGGCCGGGTGGTCGAAGTGCGCGACGAATACATGCCCGTGGTCGACCTGGAACGCGTCTTCAACGTGCCGCGCTTCGACTTCGAACACGTCAGCAACATCATGGTCGTGGTGGAAGCCGAAGGCGGCCGCGTGGCCATGCTGGTGGACGAATTGCTCGGCCAGCAGCAGGTGGTGGTGAAGAACCTGGAATCGAACTACCGCAAGGTGGACGACGTGTCGGGCGCCACCATCATGGGTGACGGCCGTGTGGCGCTGATTCTCGACATCGGTTCCCTTGTTCGCCGTTCGCGGCATTGATCGCACCAAGCACCCTGCACACCATGTCCAAAGTCATGAATCTGATGCGTGGTTTCTCGATCCGCACCCGCATGGTCGGCGCCATCGCCGCCGTGCTCGGCATGTTCGCCGTGGTCGGCCTGGTGGGCCTGGTCGGCGGCCTGCGCATCAAGGCCCTGAACGAGGCCTTCATGGCCACTTCGGTGCAACAGATCGAAGCTGTCGGCCAGGTGCGGCTGCACCTGTCGCAGGTGCGGCTGCTGGAAAAGCAGATGGTCATCGACCACGAAGACAGCGACAAGGTGAAGAAGAGCCACGAAGTCTGGGTCGGTGCCATCCAGGCCACCCAGCAAAGCCTCAACGCACTGGCCGGCGGTGTGGACGGCCCTTCCACGGCCCTGGCACGCGAAGCCAGCACCTTCATCGACGGCTATGTGAAGAGCGGCCAGTCGGTGATCAACAACATCGTTGGCAGCAACTACGACAACGCCCGTACCGCTGACCGCATGCTGGGCCGCGCCAAGGCCGACATCACCGAAGCCGAGAAGCGCATCGACCTGATCGCCAGCGGCGTGGCGGCGCGCGTTGAAGCCACGCAGGCCGACTTCCGCGCCACCATGGCGCAGGTGCTGCTGGCTTTCACGGCCACGCTGGGTGCGGTGCTGCTGCTCGTGGTGCCGCTGACCCTGGTCAACTCGCGCTCCATCACCGCACCCATCGAACACGCGGTGCAGTTGGCCGACCGCATTGCCGGCGGCGACCTGACGTCCAGCGTGCACAGCGCCGGCCAGGACGAGGCCGCCGCCTTGCTGCGGTCACTGGGCCGCATGCAGGACAGCCTGCGCGACATGGTGGGCCAGGTGCACCAATCGTCAATGAGCATCCAGAACAGCAGTGCCGAAGTGGCCAGCGGCAACATCGACTTGAGCAACCGCACCGAAGAGGCGGCGGGCTCGCTGCAGGCCACCGCCAGTTCCATGGAACAGCTGACGACCCATGTGCGGCTGAACGCCGAAGCCGCGGCCGAGGCCAACCGCCTGGCGGTTTCGGCCGCCGACGTGGCGCAGCGCGGCGGCGGTGTGGTGGCCCAGGTGGTCAGCACCATGGACCAGATCAACTGCAGCAGCCGGCGCATTGCCGACATCATCGGCACCATCGACGGCATCGCCTTCCAGACCAATATCCTGGCGCTGAACGCCGCCGTGGAAGCGGCCCGCGCCGGTGAACAAGGGCGCGGCTTTGCGGTGGTGGCCACCGAAGTGCGCAGCCTGGCACAACGCAGCGCCGCCGCTGCGCGCGAGATCAAGACCCTGATCGGCGCCAGCGTGGAACGCGTCGAGGCCGGCACACGCCAGGTCGCCGACGCCGGCAGCACGATGTCCGAGATCGTCGCCAGCGTGCAGCGCGTCAGCCACATCATCCATGCCATCAGCACCGCCACCGCCGAGCAAAGCACCGGCCTGGGTCAGGTCAATGCATCGGTCAGCGACCTCGACCGCATGACGCAGCAGAACGCCGCGCTGGTGGAGCAAAGCGCTGCCGCCGCCGAATCATTGAAAGACCAGGCCCGCCGCCTGGGCACGCTGGTGGGCACCTTCCGCCTGCAGGGCGCCTGAGAGCTGGCCTGATGCCCGCTGCCCGCTGCCCGCTGCCCGCTGCCCACCCCGAATCCCCCTCAACACCCTTTTCCTTGCTGCCGCCGTAACCCCAAGACCGAATCATGCTCACCAGTTTTTCTGCACAACAACGCCTGACGCTGGCCATCACCCTGGTGGTCGCCAGCCAGGCGGCGACGCTCACCTTCCCTGCGCTGGGCCTGAGCACCTTCTGGTCGGCCGGCCTGGGCTTGACGTTCGGCGCTGCGGCCGTCGCGGTGCTGGTCATCAACGCGATGCTGGTGCGCGACGTCATGCGCGACTTCGTCGACCATGCGCAGCGCATGGCGGAGTCCGACCTGTCAGCCGACATCCACGACGAGACCGGCAGCCCTGACAGCAAGGCCCTGATGGGCACTCTGCGTGCCCTGCAGACTTCGCTGCGCAGCACGCTGGGCGGCATCCGCGGCGGGGCCGACGGCATCAAGGTGGCGGCGCAGGAAATCGCGATGGGCAACAACGACCTCAGTTCGCGCACCGAACAGACCGCCAGCAACCTGCAGCAGGCCGCCAGCGCCATGACGCAGCTGACCAACACCGTCAAGCAGACCGCCGACTCGGCGCGCACCGCCAACCAGTTGGCTTCTTCAGCCAGCCAGGTGGCCGGGCGCGGTGGTGATGTCGTGGCCCAGGTGGTCAGCACCATGGACGAGATCAACGCCAGCAGCAAGAAGATCGCCGACATCATCGGCGTCATCGACGGCATCGCCTTTCAGACCAACATCCTGGCGCTGAACGCCGCGGTGGAGGCGGCGCGGGCCGGCGAACAGGGCCGCGGCTTCGCGGTGGTGGCGTCTGAAGTGCGTTCGCTGGCCCAGCGCAGCGCCGAAGCCGCCCGCGAAATCAAGAGCCTGATCGGCAGCAGCGTCGAGAAGGTGGAAAGCGGCTCGCGCCTGGTGGCCGACGCCGGCAGCACGATGACCGAGATCGTCAGCAGCGTGCAGCGCGTCAGCGACATCATTGCCGAGATCAGTGCCGCTGCCGCCGAGCAAAGCGAGGGCATCAACCAGGTCAACCGCACCATGTCGCAGCTGGACCAGGCGACGCAGCAGAACGCCGCGCTGGTGGAACAGGGCGCGGCCGCGGCCGCGTCGCTGCGCGACCAGTCGAGCCACTTGGTCAGCGCGGTCAGCGGCTTCCAGCTGGGCGCCGGCCCGTCGTCGCACAGCCCGCACGCCAGCCCGCCCGCGGTGATGGCGCAGCGCGTGATCAGCGCGGCCAGCAAGCCCAGAACGACCCCCGGCGCGGCCAGTGCGAGCAAGGCCAAGCCGGCCGCGCCGCGCGCAGCCAGCACGGCCGCCTCGGCCGCACCGCGCCCCAAACCGGCCGCCGCACCCAGCCCGAAAGCCAGCACGGCCGTCCACACACCCGCACCCGCACCGGCACCCGCCGCAGCGTCTGCGTCGGCTGGCAACGACGACTGGGAAACCTTCTGAACGCCGCGCTACAGCGCACCACCTGCCTGCCGATAAGACCGTTGATACCCCTCTCTCACCGCAAGGAACCGCCATGGAGATGATTGCCGAACCCCCCCGGGTCGCCCGCCACGAAGCGGCGCGCGCCCATGCCGCCGCCGCCGCGAGCGCCGCTGGTTCCACCGGACGCACCTCGCAAGGCGGTGAATTCCTGACCTTCCGCCTCGGCGCCGAGGAATACGGCATCGATATCCTGCGGGTGCAGGAAATCCGGTCCTACGAACAGCCCACGCGCATCGCCAATTCGCCCGCCTTCATCAAGGGCGTGGTCAATCTGCGCGGCGTCATCGTGCCCATCATCGACCTGCGCCTGAAGCTGGGTTGCGACACCGCCGAATACAACACCTTCACCGTGGTGGTGGTGTTGAACGTGCGCGGCCGGGTGGTGGGCGCGGTGGTCGACTCGGTGTCGGACGTGCTCGAACTGAGCCGCGAGAACATCAAGCCGGCACCCGAGCTGAACAGCAGCTTGGACGCCAGCTACATCACCGGCATCGGCACCATCAAGAGCGGTCAGGGCGAGAACGAAGCCGAACGCATGCTGATCCTGATGGACATCGAAGGCCTGATGAGCAGCACCGACATGGGCCTCGTCGGCGACTGATCAACGACCCACCCAACCCGCCTTCTTTGCAAGGAGACACAGCCATGAAAACCACCCCGCGCACCATACTCCCGGCCCTCATCGCGCTGGGCCTTGCGGCGGCTTTTGCAGCCGGTCCGGCCCACAGCAACACCAGCGCCAGCGCCGGCAAGGACGAGGCCGTGGCGATGGTCAAGAAGGGCGTGGCGTTCCTCAAGGCCAACGGGGCCGAGAAGGCCTATGCCGAGATCAGCAACCCCAAGGGCAGCTTCATCGACCGCGACCTGTACCTGGTGGCCTACACCCTGGACGGCAAATGCCTGGCCCACGGTGCCAACGCCAAGCAGATCGGTCGCGACCTGATCGAACTGACCGACATCGACGGCAAGTACTTCGTCAAGGACCGCATCGCGATGGTCAAGGCCAAGCCGGCCGGCGCCTGGCAGGAATACAAGTTCACCAACCCGGTGAGCAAGAAGATCGAACCCAAGTTGATGTACTGCGAGAAGGCCGGCGAGCTGGCCGTTTGCGGCGGCATCTACAAGTAAGTCCCAGCTGCGCCCACGGGCGCGGCCAACCGGAATCCCGCATGAGACTTGCCGGCAAATTGCTCATCGTGCCCGTTGCAGTGGCCGTCATCGCGTTCAGCGCCGGTGGCCTGAACGCGGTGCAGATGACGCGCGAGGCCGCACGGGCCCGCACCGCAGCCGACGCCGACGCCGGGTTGCTGCGCTCGGTCAGCGACGCACGCAACCAGCTGGCTCAGGCCCACGCCGGCGTGTACCGCACGCAGGCCATCTTCGATTCATTGAAGAAGGAAGAGGTGCTGGCCTTTCGCGCCGACACCCGCAAACAGGTCGAAGGCATCCAGCGCGCGCTGGCCCTGGCGGCCGATCTGGACCACGGGTCGGGCGTGACCAGCGACAGCGAACTCGACAGCCAGGTCAAGCAGGCCACAGCCCTGGCGCAGACCTACGGCAAGCAGGTCGACAAGGCGCTGGAGCTGACCGAGGTGGAGGCCAACATGGGCGTGGCCGCGATGCGCAGCGCCGAGAAGACCTACATCGATCTGTCCAAGGCCATCCAACTGCTGATGTCACGCCGCGACAGCCTGCACGCCGAACAGGCGCAGGCCACGCGCAGCCGCATCTTGAACACCCTGCTCTTGCTGGGCGGGCTGGGCCTGCTGGCCACGGCTGGCGCGGTTTACGGGGCCTGGGTGATGCAGCGCCGCGTGGTGCAGGACCTGGCCCACGCGGTGCACGTCAGCAGCGCAGTGGCGGCCGGTGAATTGACGGTGGAAGTACCCAGCCGGGGCGACGACGAGATCGGCGACCTGTTGCGCTCACAAAGCCACATGGTCGGCCAGCTGCGCGAGTCGATGCAGACCGTGCGCCTGGCCAACGACAGCATCAGCAACGCGGCCCACGAAATCGCCACCGGCAACACCGACCTCAGCGGCCGCACCGATCAGGCCGCCAGCGCGCTGCAGCGCACCGCCAGTTCGATGGAGCAACTGACCGGCACGGTCAGGCAGACCGCCGATTCAGCCCGCACCGCCAACCAGTTGGCCGCCTCGGCCAGCAGCGTGGCCGAACGCGGTGGCGTGGCCGTGTCGCAGGTGGTGGCTACCATGAACGAGATCCACGGCAGCGCCAAGCGCATCGGCGACATCATCGGCACCATCGACGGCATCGCCTTCCAGACCAACATCCTGGCGCTGAACGCTGCGGTGGAAGCGGCGCGGGCCGGCGAACAGGGTCGCGGCTTCGCGGTCGTGGCGTCAGAAGTGCGGTCGCTGGCGCAGCGCAGCGCGGCCGCCGCGCGTGAGATCAAGCAGCTCATCGGCATGAGCACCGAACGCGTCGAAGCCGGCACGCAGCAGGTCGCCGCCGCCGGTGCCACGATGAACGAGATCGTCGTCAGCGTGCGCCGCGTGTCGGACATCATCGGCGAGATCAGCGCCGCCACCGCCGAGCAAAGTGCCGGCATCGGGCAGGTCAACAACGCCGTGGCGGACCTCGACGGCATGACGCAGCAGAACGCCGCGCTGGTCGAACAGTCGGCCGCCGCCGCCGAAAGCCTGCGCGCCCAGGCCAACCGCCTGGCCGAGGTGCTGAGCCGCTTTCAGCTGGGCAGCGGCCTGGCGCTGGAACCGGCACAGCGCTCCTGAACGGCGGCCCGCCGGGCGCGGCCTGCGCTGCGCCGGGCGCGACGTGAGCCGACAGCGCCGGCACTAGGACATCGCTGAATTGCGCAGCGTTTCCACCACCGGCCGGCGCAGCACCTCGCGCAGACCCCACCAGCCGGCCAGCAGGGCCAGCAGCGCACCGGCGGCAGCGCCGGCCAGGGGCACCCAGGGCGACGGGCTCCAGGCGAAGTCGAAGGCGAAGCGCGCCAGGCCCCAGCCCACGGCCATCGCGGCGATGGAAGCCAGCCCACCGGCCAGTGCGCCCACGCCCAGCAGTTCGGCGCGCTGCACCTGGGCCAGCAAGCGGCTGCTGGCGCCCAGCGCCCGCATGATGGCGAATTCGCGCGAACGCTGGTCGCGCGTGGCCGACACCGCTGCGAACAGCACCACCAGCCCCGCGACCAGCGTGAAGCCGAAGAGGAATTCCACTGCGCGGATGACCTGGTCCAGCACGCGCTGCACCTGCGCGATGCTGGCCGACACGTCGACGTTGGTGATGTTCGGGAAGTCGCGGCTCAGGCGGTTGTCGAAGCTGCGGCCCTTTTCACCGTTCGTGCCCGGCACCGCATCGGGGGCGCGGAACGCGCTGATGTAGGTTGCCGGCAGGTCGGCCATCACGGCCTGCGGAAACATCACGAAGAAGTTGGCCCGCATCGAACCCCAGTCGACCTTGCGCAGGGTGCTGACGCGGCCTTCCTTCAATTGCCCGCCGATGTCGAAACGCAGCGTGTCACCCAGCTTCAAACGCAGTTGCTTGGCGATGCCCTCTTCCACGCTCAGGCCGCCGGCTTCGTCGTTGACCCACCGCCCGCCGACCACCGCGTTGTGTTCGGGCAGCGTGGCGCTGTGGCTGAGGTTGAATTCGCGCTCCACCAGGCGGGCGGCGCGCTCGTCGCTCGGGAAATCGGCCGGCGTCACCGCCCTGCCATTGACGGCCACCAGGCGGCCGCGAATCATCGGGTACCAGTCGTAGCGCTGCACCCCGGCCTGCTTCAGTGCGGCACGGAAATCGTCGGCCTGTTCGGGCTGCACGTTGATGACGAAACGGTTCGGCGCGTCGGGCGGCGTGGACTGCCGCCAGCTGCTGATCAGGTCGGTGCGCAGCAGCACCAGCAGCATCAGCGCCAGCAGGCCGACGGCCAGCGCCGACACCTGCAGCACCGCGAAGGCCGGCCGCGCGGCAATCTGCCGCGTGGCCAGCACCAGCCAGCGCGGGGCGCTGCTTTCCGGCACCGCGCGTTTCAGCACCCGCACCGCCACCCACGACAGCCCCGCAAAGACCGCCGCAGCAGCAGCGAAACCGCCCACCGCAATGGCCCCCAATTTGATGTCGGACGAGACCGCCAGCAGCAGCGCGGCAAAGCCCAGCATGCCGGCGGCCAGCACGCCGAAGGAGGCCGCCTTCAGCCCGCCCACGTCGCGGCGGATCACGCGCAGCGGCGGCACGGCGGCCAGTTGCAACACCGGCGGCAGGCCGAAGCCCATCAGCAGGGTCAGGCCCACGCCCATGCCGAAGACGGCCGGCCAGGGTCCCGGGGCCGGCAGGCTGGCCGAGACCAGACCGGCCAGCAGGCTGACGAAAACAAAGTGCACCGCCAGGCCGATCAACACGCCCAGGCCGCTGGCGAGAACGCCAACGAAACCGAACTCCAGCGCATAGGCACCGGCAATGCGCCGCTGGCTCAGGCCCAGCACGCGCAGCATGGCGCAGTCGTCGAGGTGGCGCGACGCGAATTCACGCGCCGCGATGCCCACCGCCACGGCCGCCAGCAAAGCCGACAACAGCGCCACCAGGTTGAGGAATTTCTCGGCGCGGTCCAGCGTCTGCTTCATCTCGGGCCGGCCGCTTTCGACGCTTTCCACGCGCAGGCCACGCAAGGTGCCAGCCTTGATGCGGGCTTCCGTCCAGCTGACGAATTCGCGCACCAGCGCGTCGCCCTGGCTGGCGCTGAGCCGCGCCGGCGCGGCCACCGCCAAACGGTAGCTGACGCGGCTGGCCGGCTGGATCAGGCCGGTGTCTTCCAGGTCGGCCACGGCCAGCATCACGCGCGGCGCGAAGGTTGAAAAGCCGGTGCCGCGGTCGGGTTCGATGCTGATGATCTTGGCGATCTTCAAGCTGGCATCACCCAGCAGCAGCGGGTCGCCCACCTTCAGTTGCAGCCCGTCGAGCAGCGCCGCGTCGACCCACACCGTGCCGGGCTGCGGCGCGGCCACCAGCTTGCTCACCGGCCCGCCGGGGGCGTCTTGCAGCTGGATCTGGCCGCGCAGCGGGTAGGCCGTGCCCACCGCCTTCACGGCCACCAGGCGCGTGGCCCCGCCTTGCGCTTCGGCGGCCCGGCCCATGCTGGGGAAGCCGGCGCTTTGCGAGGTCAGCAGGCCCATCTTCTCGGCCTGGGCCAGCAGTTCGGCAGGTGCCGGCTGGTCGCTGCTGACCACCGCGTCGCCGCCCAGCATCTGCCGCGCGTCACGCTGCAGGCCGCCGTTCAGGCGGTCGGCAAAAAAGCCCACGGCAGTGAGCGCGGCCACCGCCAGCAACACGGCCACCACCAGCAGGCGCAGTTCGCCGGCGCGGAAATCACGGCGCGTCTGACGCCAGGCCAGGGTGAAGATGGACGGCGGAACGGGCAGCGGCGCAGACGGCAATGGGGTGTTCATGCCGATGACGGTAGCGGAAAACCCGTGGCCCTACCGTTCGCTTGAACCGTGCGCTTGAACCGTGCGCTTGAACATGTCGCTTGAACACTGCGTGCAAGCCGCCTGAAGCCAGCGGCCCGCCGCCGGTGCTTCAATGGCGCATGAACACCCCGCACCACCCGAACCCGGCGCACACGCGCCTGCCGTCGCTCTTCCTGTCCCACGGCTCGCCGATGATTGCCCTGGAGCCCCGCGCGGCCGGCGCTTTCATGCAGCGTCTGGGCCCGGCCATCGACGCCGCCTTCGGCCGCCCCAAGGCCATCGTGGTGGCTTCAGCGCACACCCTGACCCGTGAGCCGGTGCTGCTGGCGGCCAGCCAGCACGCGGCCCTTTACGACTTCGGCGGCTTCGACCCGCGCCTGAACCGGATGCGCTACGACGCCCCCGGCGCGCCGGCACTGGCCCGGCGCGTGGCCGCGCTGCTGCAGGCCGCCGGCATCGCTGTGCACCGCGTCGATGAAGGCGGGCTGGACCACGGCATCTGGACGCCGCTGCGCTACGTCTACCCCGACGCCAACGTGCCGGTGCTGCCGCTGGGCTGGCCGCCCCACTGGACGCCGGCGCAGCTCTACGCGCTGGGTGCCGCGCTGGCCCCACTGGCCGACGAAGGCGTGCTGATCGTGGGCAGCGGGGCCATCACGCACAACCTGGGCCGCGTCTTTGCCGGTGGCGGCATGCACCCGGTGGACCGCGCCGCCACGCCGGAAAGCACAGCCTTCCGCGAGTGGTTCGCCACCCGCGTGGCCGCCGCCGACTGGCCGGCCCTGCTGGCGTACCGCGCACAAGCCCCGCACGCCGCGCTGATGCACCCCAGCGATGAACACCTGCTGCCCTTCTTCGTGGCCGCCGGTGCGGGGCTTGGCAAGGACGTGGGCACCCACCCGGGTGCCGGGCCGGCCGGGCGCATCCACGCCAGTCTGGAATTCGGCGACCTGGGGATGGACAGCTATGCCTTCGGTGCCGGGACGGCGCAGCTGGCTGCGGTCTGATCGACAAGCGGCCTGATCGGCCACCGGCCGACTGCGGCGCTGACGATCAGGCCCCTGCGGCGGCGAAACGTGCGTCCAGCGCCGCCATCCAGCGCGCCTTGTCAGCCGCCGGCGCGAAGGCCGCTTCGAAACTGTTGGCCGCCAGCGTGTAGGCCTGGGCCGCGCCCAGTTGCGGCAACGCGTCGAAGGTGGCGATGAAGTTGTCGTTCAGGTAGCCGCCGAAATAAGCCGGGTCATCGCTGTTGACCGTCGCGCACAGGCCGGCGGCCAGCAGCGCGGGCAATTGGTGGTCGGCCATGGTCTTGTAGACGCAGAGCTTGACGTTGGACAGCGG
>JANMZP010000192.1:0-4633 GCA_031383435.1 Betaproteobacteria bacterium
GGCAAAGTGACCAATGACGTCCATGCGGCCTCCGGTGTCCAGCGTGCAGCGGGGAGGACCACCCTCACCCTGACCGCGTCTGGGAAGTTCTGATGGAGTCCCGGCTGTACGGACCCAGGCGCCATCAGAGCTTTCCGGCTAACCACCATGCATCAATGGCAGCGGCGTGTGATCAGCATGGTTGATCAGGCACCGCCGCAAGGCCGGAAGAATCGGCATTTCGCCGGCCTTATTCCACCTTGCATCTACAAGGAACACCTGTCGGTGTATCGCAAGAGGCATGCCCTGGCGACCCCTCGGGCATGTGGACCCACCTCGACCCAACGCAAGTCGGATCGCAACGGTTGTCAGGGTCAGCGCACCGGAACGGCGCGGTGCCCCCGGCCAAGGTTCCAACGCGGGTGCGCCAGACGGGCGTTCAGCGGTCGTGCGCGCCCAGCTTGTCGAGCAAGGCGCTCAGCCCGTCCAGCGTGTCGAAGCGGATGGCGATCTCGCCCTGGTCGCCGCGCTGGGTGCGGCGGTGCATGCGGATTTCCACCTCGGCGGTCAGCAAATCGGCCAGGCGCTCTTCCAGACGCGCCAGGTCGCGCGGCTTGGCTGGCTTGGCGGAAGTGCCGCGGCCCGGGCCGTTGTCAGCGCCGCGCTGGTTGGCGCTGCGTGCCACCAGCCGTTCGGCTTCGCGCACGCTGAGTTTCTTGGCGCTGATTGCCTGCGCCGCCATCACCTGCTCGGCCGCCGGCAGGGCCAGCAGCGCACGGGCGTGGCCCATGTCCAGGTCGCCGGCCATCAGCATCTGCTGCACCGGTTCCGACAGTTGCAGCAGGCGCAGCAGGTTGCTGGCGGCGCTGCGCGAGCGGCCCACGGCCTGCGCCGCCTGTTCGTGCGTCAGGTGGAATTCGACGACCAGGCGTTGCAGGCCGTGGGCCTCTTCCAGCGGGTTCAGGTCTTCGCGCTGGATGTTCTCGATGAGCGCCATCACGGCAGCGGCTTCGTCGGCCACCACCTTCACCAGCACCGGCACGGCCTGCAGGCCGGCCAGTTTGGCCGCGCGGTAGCGGCGTTCGCCGGCGATGATTTCGTACTGGCCATCGGCCAGCGGCCGAACCAGGATGGGCTGCATCACGCCCTGGCTCTTGATGCTTTCGGCCAGTTCGTACAGCGAGCCCTCGTCCATGCGCGTGCGCGGCTGGTACTTGCCGGCCTGCAGGCGGTCCAGCGTCAACTCGTGCGGCGTGCTGTCGGGCGGTGGCGCTTCCGCGACCTTGGGGCCGAGCAGCGCCTCCAGGCCGAGGCCCAGTCCTTTGGGTTTCTTGGTGACCATCGGTCGATTGTGTATGACCTGGCAGCCAACGCCCATCGGGTATGTTGGCACCCGCTATCGCCACCGAATCTGCTTGCTCGGGCAGCGGGTTATGGATTTTTGGGTGCCCGTTGGCGACGCAGCTGGGCCGGGAACAGCACCTCGCGTTCGAAGTAGCGACGCAGGCGTTGCACGCGCGGGTCGTGGCGGCCGGGCATGGTGTTCAGGCAGGCCACCACGGCGTCCACCCGCAGTTGCAGCACGTCGTCGGCGTTGCGTCGCCAATGGCCGGCGTGGCGAGCGGCCAGCGTGGCATCACTGTCGTCGGTGCCCAGTGCGCGCTGCAGGCCTTCGCCCGCCACCCAGACCGTCCGGCCATCGTCCTCGATGTCCAGCGGCACGCCAGCAAAGGTGTGGAAGCGGCCCTGCTCGCGCCGCCAGTACAGCCCGCGCAGGGCCCCGATGAGGTCGTCGATCCAGCGCACGCCCAGCCGCGGCGCCACCAGGGCGACCAGGCAGAACACCAGGGCCAGCGCCAGCAGCAGGCGCAAGCCAACGCCCAGGGCGTGCAGCCCGCCCAGGAAGCCCGCGATGACCAGCGCCACGAACAGCGCGCGTGTGGCGGCGCCTTTCATCGCTTCAGCCGACGGAGCCGACGCGTTCGGCCAGCCGCGTCAGGTGCGCCAGCCCGGCCGGCCAGTCGCCCAGCGCGCTGTCGCCGTTGACGTGGCCGACAGCGCCCACGCTGAAAGGCTCGGCACCCCAGTCGGCGGCCAGCCGCTGGGTGCGTGCCGGCGCGCAGCAAGGGTCGTCGTCGCTGAACAGCAGCGTGGCCGGGAAGGGCAGGCGCTGCCGCACGATGGGCCGCCAGGTGCACACCTGTGGCGGCATGTCGTCGCGCTCCAGGTCGGGCGGTGCCACCAGCAGCGCGGCCCGCACGCGGTGCGTGTGCCGCGAGTGCGCGGCCCAGGCCGCCACCAGGTGGCAGCCCAGGCTGTGCGCCACCAGCAGCGCCGGTTGGCTGCCGTCCAGCAGCACCCCGTCCAGGCGCGCCATCCAGTCGCCCCGGCGCGGCCAGTCCCAGTCGGCCTGGTCCACGCGCCTGAAGCCGTGCTGCGCTTCCCAGCGGCTTTGCCAATGTTGGGGGCCCGAGTTCTGCCAGCCCGGCAGGAGCAGCACCCGCTTGTCATCCCACATGGTCACCGAACATGCATGAGCCTTCCCGTATCCTTGGTGTCCCTGCGGCGGAATTGTGGATGAGGCGCGAAATGACCAGCACCGTTTTTGTCGATGGCCAGGAAGGCACAACCGGGCTGCGCATCCATGAATACCTGGCGCAGCGACCCGACATCGAGGTGTTGCGCATCGCACCCGACCAGCGCAAGAACGCCGCCGAGCGCGCCCGCCTGCTGAACGCCGCCGACGTGGCTTTCCTGTGCCTGCCCGACGGCGCAGCCCGGGAAGCTGCCGCACTGGTCACCAACCCCAAGACCTGCCTGATCGACGCCAGCACCGCCCACCGCACCGCACCGGGCTGGGCTTTCGGCATGCCCGAACTGGCACCGGGCCAGCGCGACGCGATCCGCGCCAGCAAGCGCATTTCCAATCCCGGCTGCCACGCCAGCGCATTCATCCTGCTGCTGCGGCCGCTGGTCGATGCCGGCCTGGTGCCGGCCGCGCACGCGCTGTCGGCCGGCTCCATCACCGGTTATTCGGGCGGGGGCAAGCAAATGATCGAGGCATACGAAGCCGGATGTCAGCCTGCGCTCACTTCTCCGAGACCGTACGCACTGGGCCTTGCTCACAAGCACGTGCCGGAAATGATGACGCACACGGGTCTGACAGCGCGCCCCCTCTTCATGCCCATCGTCGGCAACTTCTACAAGGGCTTGTCGGTCTCGGTGCCGCTGCACCTGCAAGCGCTGGGCACGACCGCCGAAGCCGTGCAGCAGGCTTTCGAGGCGCGCTACGCCGGCGAGCGCTTCATCCGCGTGATGCCGCTGCGCGACCCGGCCACGCTGGACGCGGGCTTCTTCGATGTGCAGGCCTGCAACGACAGCAACCGCGTGGACCTCTTCGTGTTCGCCAACGACACGCAGGCTGTTCTGATGGCCCGCCTGGACAACCTGGGCAAGGGTGCCAGCGGCGCGGCAGTGCAGTCCATGAACGTGCACCTGGGCGTGGACGAAGCGCTGGGCCTCTAACCAGCCGCTGCCAGTTCAGCCGGATCACCCCGCGGCGGGCGCTTCGCGGTAGTGGTAGCTGTAGCCGTCGACAAAGCCCAGGCGCTGGTAGACGCGCAGGGCGCTGCTGTTGGTGCCTTCAACCTGCAGATAGGCCACGACTGCGCCTTCAGTGGCGGCTTGCGCTAGCAGGCGCTCACACAGCGCAATCGCCAATCCCTGACCGCGCTGGGTTTCGCGCGTGAAGACATCGTACAAACCGACCAGATCGCCTTCGCGGGCCGACTGTCCGCAGGCCAGCACGCAGCCATCGTCGAGGCGCCGAACCACATAACCCTGGTAGGGCACCGGCGACGTCAGCA
The DNA here is from genome assembly GCA_031383435.1 of Betaproteobacteria bacterium. Taxonomy (GTDB): domain Bacteria; phylum Pseudomonadota; class Gammaproteobacteria; order Burkholderiales; family Burkholderiaceae_C; genus Rubrivivax. Next base: position 3,846 of record JANMZP010000192.1, read on the forward strand.
AGCGTTCCACGTGGGCCTGGCGCTGGAGGGGTGGCGAGCCGCGCAATTCGCCGACGGCCAGCGCGTACTCGACAGGGGACTGCAAGACCCACTCGGTGCCGGCCGGCAAAGGTGCCGGCGCGGGGCGCTTCAGGTCCGTCAGCACCAGGACGCGTGTGGTGTCCACGGCCGGCCATCCCAGCGCGGCCAGTTGGCTGTCCAGTTCAGGTGGCTGCGTGAAACGGGTGATGCGCGCCACCATCGGCAGCTTCGCCTCGGCGAAGATGGCGGTGGCGTAAACCAGTTTCTGGTCCAGTGGCAAGCGACCTGCCGCCACGGCGTTGATGCAGCGCGCCCGCCGTGCCTTGCCCGGTGAGTAGCGCAGCAGCCAGCCGTCCAGCCAACGCTGCTGGGCTGGCGCACTGGCGTTCAGGCTGGCATCTTCGATGCGCGACAGCAGCGCCTCATTCATGCCGCTCACCTGTGCCGCTCACTTTTACCGCTCAGCCATGACGCGCAACCACCTCTTTGGCGAATTCAACGAAAGCCTGGGCACCCTTGGACGACGGATCGAAGTTCACACCGGCCTGGCCGTAGCTGGGCGCTTCGGCCAGGCGCACATTGCGCGGGATGACCGTGTCGAAAACCTTGGCACCGAAGTGCGCCTTCAGTTGTTCGCTGACCTGCTGCTGCAGCGTGACACGGGTGTCGAACATCACCCGCAGCAGGCCACTGATCTGCAGGTCGGGGTTGAGGTTGGCGTGCACCTGCTTGATGGTGTTGACCAGGTCCGACAGGCCTTCCAGCGC
>JANMZP010000199.1:0-10251 GCA_031383435.1 Betaproteobacteria bacterium
GCCAGCGTGCGACCGGCTTGCAGCTCGAACGTCACACCATTGAGCGCCTTGACGACGGCGGGGCCGCGCGAGATGTTGCCCAACAAGCCCCGGCTGACGCGGTAGTGGCGTGTCAGGTCTTGCACGCGCAGCACGGTGTCAGCCATGCGCCACCGCCGTTTTCGCGGACGGCGCCAGCGGGAAGAAGCAGCGCACGCCGTCTGCCAGCGGCGGGCGTTCGGCGCGGCAGCGCGCCTGCTCCTGCGGGCTGCGTGTTTGCACCTGCGCGCAGCGCGGTGCCAGCAGGCAGCCGGCCGGGCGGTCGAATTGGCCCGGCACGATACCCGGCAGCGCGTGCAGCCGGCGTGCGCCGCGGTTGTGTTCGGGCAGCGCCGCCAGCAGCGCGGCGGTGTAGGGGTGGCGCGGCTGATCGAAGAGCGCGTCCACCGCGCCGGTTTCCACCACCTGGCCGGCGTACATCACGGCCGCCTGCTTGGCCATTTCGGCCACCACCGCCAGGTCGTGGGTGATCAGCACGAGGCTCAGGCCTTGTTCGGCCTGCAACTTCTTCAGCAGCGCCATCACCTGCGCCTGGATGGTCACGTCCAGCGCGGTGGTCGGTTCGTCGGCAATCAGCAGTCGGGGCTCGCACGCTATCGCCATGGCAACCATCACGCGCTGGTTCATGCCGCCGCTCATCTCGTGCGGGTAGGCGTTCAGGCGGCTTTTCGCGGCCGGTATCTCCACCCGTTCAAAGAGCTGCAACACGCGCGCTTCCAGCGCCGCGCCGCGCAGGCCGAGGTGCACCTTCAGCACCTCGCGCACCTGGTTGCCTACCGTGTGGCTGGGGTTCAGGCTGTTCAGTGCGTCCTGGAACACCATCGCGATGTCGCGGCCGATGAGGCCGCGGCGCTGCGCAGCGGTCATGCCCAGCAGGTCTTGGCCGTCGAAACGCAGCGCGTCGGCAGTGACGAGGCCTGGCGCGTCGATCAGGCCCATCAGCGCCATCATCGAAACGCTTTTGCCCGAACCCGATTCACCGACGATGCCCAGCAGTTCGCCGGGTGCCACGTCGAGGTCCACGCCATCGACGGCGGTAAAGCCGCTGAAGGTGACTTTGAGGTTGCGGATTTCGAGCAGCGCAGTCATGACGCCGCCCGCAGCTTCGGGTCCAGCGCGTCCCGCAGGCCGTCGCCCATCAGGTTGATGGCCAGCACGGTCACCAGGATGGTCAGGCCGGGCATCGTCACCACCCAGGGCGCGCGTTCGATGTAGTCGCGCGCCGCGCTGAGCATGCTGCCCCATTCGGGCAGCGGCGGTTGCACGCCCAGGCCCAGGAAGCCGAGCGCCGCCGTTTCCAGAATGGCCGACGAGAAGCCCAGCGTGGCCGTCACGATCAGCGGCGCCAGGCAGTTCGGCAGCACGGTGTCGAACATCAAACGCAGCGTGCCGGCACCGGCCACGCGGCTGGCGGTGACGTAGTCGCGGCCCATTTCCGATAAGGCTGCACCGCGTGTCAAACGCACATAGCCGGGCAACGCGCCCACCGCAATCGCCAGCACGGTGTTGATCAAACCCGGCCCCAGGATCGTGATGACGCAGATGGCCAGCAGCAGCCCGGGCAGGGCCAGCAGGATGTCCATCCCACGCATCACCAGCGGTGCCAGCCAGCGCGGGTCGAAGGCCGCCAGCAGGCCCAGCGCCACGCCGGGCAGCAGCGCCAGCAGCACGGCGGAAAAGCCGATCCACAGCGACACGCGCGCGCCGAACAGCAGGCGGCTGAGGATGCAGCGGCCCAGCTCGTCGGTGCCCAGTGGGTAGGCCGCCAGGCCGCCGGCCTGCCACAGCGGCGGCGTCAGCATGTGGTCGCGAAACTGCTGCACCGGGTCGTGCGGGGCCAGCCACGGCGCGAACAGCGCACCCAGCACGACCAGCGCGAAGACGCAGAAGGCCAGCGTGGCACCGCGGTTGGCAGCGAAGGCGCGCGCGAATTCACGCGCCGGCGACGGCGGACTGGCGGGCCAGACGACCGCGTTCATGCCCGCCCCCGCATGCGCGGATTCACCACGCCGTACAGCACATCAACGATCAGGTTGACGCTGATGAAGACCAGCGCCGAGACCAGGATGCCGGCCTGCACCACGGGGTAGTCACGCCGTGCGATGGCGTCGATCAGCCACTTGCCGATGCCCGGCCACGAGAAGATGGTTTCGGTCAGCACCGCGCCGCCCAGCAGACCGCCGACCTGCAGGCCCAGCACGGTGACGATGGGGATCAGCGCGTTGCGCAGGCCGTGGTGCAGCACCACGCGCGCCGGGCTGAGGCCCTTGGCACGGGCGGTGCGCATGTAGTCCTCACGCAGCACCTCCAGCATGGCGCTGCGCGTCATGCGCGCGATGGTGGCCATGGGCACCGTGCCCAGCACCAGCGCTGGCAAGGCCAAGTGCAGACAGGCCGATTGGAACGCGCCGCTTTCCTGGCCCCGCAGGTCGGCCAACGCGCTGTCGATGAGCATGAAACCGGTCACCGGGTTGATGTCGAATTCGATGCCGATGCGCCCGCTGACCGGTGTCCATTCCAGGCCCACCGAGAACCACATGATGAGGATCAGCCCCCACCAGAACACCGGCATCGAATGGCCGATGGTGGCCAGCGCCATCACCGCCTGGTCGAACCAGCCGCCGCGCTTCAAGGCCGCCGAAACGCCCAGGGTCAGGCCCACCAGCAGGGCCAGCAGCAGGGCCATGCCGGCCAGTTCGATGGTGGCCGGGAACAGCGCCACGAATTCAGTGGAGACCGCCTCGCGGGTCACCAGGCTCTTGCCCAGGTCGCCGTGCAGCAGTTGCGTGACGTAACGCATGTACTGCGCCGGCAGCGGCTGGTCCAGGCCCAGCTGCTGCATCAGCGCGGCGTGGGCAGCGGGGTCCAGGCGGCGTTCGCCGACCATGATTTCGATGGGGTCGCCGGGGATCAGGCGGATCAGCGCGAAGGCCGCCAGCGTCACGCCCAGCAGGGTGGGGATGAGGGCGGCGAGTTTCTTCAGCAGCAGGGTGAACATGGTGGTTCGATCATCGCAATGAAAAGGGGCCCGCGAAGGGCCCCTGATGCAACGCCGAGGTCGTTAGAAGAACTTGTATTCCGCCGAGACCACGAAGCTGCGCCCTCGCGGATCGGCCACGCGCGGTTCCCAGCTGCTGCCGGCACCGGTGTTGGTGTCGTAGGCCAGGGCAAACGGCGGGTCGGTGTTGAGCAGGTTCTTGATGCCGGCGTTCAGCGTCAGGCTCTTGATGCCGGTGTAGGCCACGCTGGCGTGGTACAGCGTGTAGGCCTTGACGAAAGGGCTGTAGTTCGGCGGGCTGACCGTGCCGTTGGCCACACCCGGTGGGATGTAGCCGGCGTAACCGCTGCTGTACTGCTGGCGCAGCGTGCCAGCCCATTCGCCCACCTTGTAGGTGGCGAAGGCGCTGTGCTTCCAGCGCAGGCCCAATTCACTGGACCGTGTGAACAGGCCCACTTCGCTGGGGCCGAAGGTGGAACTGGTCAGCAGGCGCGACTTCTTCTCCAGCAGGTAAGAGCCTTCCAGGCCACCCGACAGGCGACCGCCAGCCACCAACATGCCACCCCGCAGCGACACCTCGATGCCCTGCGTCTTGGTCTCGCCGGCGTTGACCCAGCGGGTGTCGATCTGGGTGATGGCACCGTTGGCGTCGCGCTTGAAGTTGTCCGGGAACAGCGCGTAGTTGTTCAGGATGGTGGTCAAGCCGAAGGACTGGATCGTGCCCTTGCGCTGGATGGTCCACCAGTCCACGGTGGCGCTGAACTCGTTGATGGGCTGCCACACGAAGCCCAGGTTGGTCATGGTGCTCTTCTCAGGGCCCAGGTCGGGCTTGCCGCCGAACAGCGTGTTGAAGGTGATGGCCGAGCAGCCCGGTGTGGCGCTGACGATGTTGGCCGGGCAGGTGGCCGGGTCGGGCACGCCCGCGCCGGTGTAGGGCGACTCGGTGACGCCGTTGTAGAGCTGGTTGAAGGTGGGCACGCGGAAGCCGGTGCTGTAGGAGCTGCGCAGCACCAGGCTGTCCAGCGGCGCAAAGCGCAGCGACAGTTTCGGGTTGGTGGTGCTGCCAAAGCCGCTGTACTGGTCGTAGCGCGCCGACAGGTTGGCTTCCAGGTTCTTCAGCACCGGCACGATGACTTCGCCAAACACCGCCTTCACGTCGCGCTTCACGCCCGACAGCGCGTTGATGTTGTCGAAGGCGGCGTTGAAGATCCAGGTGTTGATGTCGTTGGTGTTGACGCTGGTGTTGCCGTTGAACTTGTACTTTTCCTGGCGGAAGTCGACACCCACGGCGGCCAGCACGTCACCGGCCGGCAGCTTCATGACCTGGCCCGAGGCCTTGGCGTCGACCTGGTCGGTGGTGTATTCGCCGCCGTACAGCGTGGTGCCGCGCGCCGAGATGGCGTCCAGCCCGGCCATGGCTGCAGCGCTTTGCTGCTCACCGGCCAGCAGGAAGGGGTTGAGCACGCCGGTGTTGATCAGGTTGGCCAGACCCACGTACTGGTGATAACCGCTACCCAGCAAGGAACGGCTCTTGCTGGAAGCGCGCGACAGGCCGACGCGGTAGTCCCAGTCGGCCAGGAAAGGCAGGCTGCCGTCGGCGGCCAGCAGGAAGCGGCTGGTGTCGGTGGTGGTCTTGTATTCACGCTGGCCGCAGGCCATGCAGCGCCAGCGGAAGGTCATTGGCGCGCCGTTGTTCACCGCCAGCTCGGGGAAGGTGGCCGTCAGCGCGTTGAAGACGCGGGCGTAGCCGGCACCGGTGCTGGGGTAGGCCAGGTTGCGGAAAGGGTTGGGCGTGGTGGTGTTGTTCGGCAGCGTGATGGCCGAAGTGGAATTGGCCGAGCTGATCTGGTTCTCCGAGAACAGCTTGGCCGATTCCGAACGCCCGAACAGGTATTCGGCGGTGAAGGTGGTGCCGGCCACCTTGAAGTTGCCGCGCGTCACGAGGCTGGTGTTTTTCACCGGTTGCTGGATGACCACCGCGCGGCCGGTGTCGTAGGCGCAACCGAACTGCGCGCCGGCACCGGCCACCCACAGCTTCTCGTCGTAGGGGCCCATGCCCGGCTGCGAAGCGCAACCGGCCTGGCCCGGCAGGTCCAGCGTGTTGACGCTGCTGATGGTGGTGCCGCTGTACAGCGGGCCCACGCCGTTGCTGGCCTGGCCCGGGCGGGTCAGCACGTTCTTGATGGTGTTCGCTGCGGTGTTGGCCATGAACAGCGTGGCGTAGGGCGTGCCGCGGGTGTCGGGCGACAGGCCGCGGTCGGCCTGGAAGGTGTTGACGAAGTCGCGCTGGCTGCCTTGCAGCATCTTGGCGTCGGTCACCGACAGCGTGGCCAGCAGGTTGTAGCCCTCGGTGTCGATGTTGCCCAGGCCGCCGGCCAGCGAGGCGCGGTAGACATTGCCGCCGCCTTGCTGCGTGGTGTCTGACGACGCCGCCGCGCGCAGCCCGGTGAAGTTGTTGCGCAGGATGAAGTTGATGACGCCGCCGACGGCGTCGGTGCCGTAGATGGACGATGCACCGTCCTTCAGGATTTCGATGCGCTCGACGGCGGCCATCGGGATCTGGTTCAAGTCGACCACGCCGCCATTGACGCCGTGCGACGCCACGCGGCGGCCGTTCAGCAAGATCAAGGTGGCGTTGGCCCCCTGGTTGCGCAGGTTGGCGCTGGTGCTGCCGTTGTTGCCGCGCGCCTGGCCCGACACCACGTCGGCATTGCTGGCCAGGTTGTCCAGGCCGTTGCCGTTGATGGTCAGCGTGGCGATCAGCTGTTCGGCGTTGACGATGCCCTGCTGGTCCAGCTCGGCACGGCTGATGATCTGCAGCGGCAGTGCGCCCTCAACGGCAATGCGCTTGATGCTGGAGCCGGTGATCTCGATGCGCTGTGGTGCCGACGACTGCGCCACGGCGTGCGAGGCCAGACCAAGCAGCGCCAGGCTGCCAACGAGGGTTTTCAGGTTCGTCATGGGGCTCTCTCCAGGCAGGGTCGGATAGGCTTGCATGCTAGGGTCACAAGGTGTCACAGTGTTGCGACAAAGCCACTTTCATGCCCTAGGGGAAACCTGTCTGCCGCAGCCCCTGGTGTGTGCCCGTGCACCGACGGCACGCCCCGTTCGCCCGCTACAGTCGGCCATGATCGAAGCCCTGCTGTTGACCACCACGCGCGTGTCCACCTTCGACGGCGACCGCCTGTTGACAGGGGCCAGCGGTTTCTTTTTCGCGCGCGACGAGCGCCTGTTCCTGGTGACCAGCCGGCATGTCGTCATCGACAAGCCGAGCAAGCACTTCCCCAGCCGCATCGAAGTCGAACTGCACACCGCCGCAGCCAACCTGACGCAATCCATCGGCTTGTCGGTGCTGCTTTACCGTGACGGCAAGAGCATCTGGCGACAGGGCCAGGACGCCGGCGGCGAGATCGACGTGGCGGTGCTGGAAATCGACCGCACCGCGCTGCCCGACGGGGTCAGCCTGGCGTGCTTCACGCCCGAACACCTGCAGGGCCAGTTGCAAGAGGTGGAGGTGGGCAGTTCGCTGCTCATCGTGGGGTTTCCGCTGGGCTTTCACGACGGGCTGCACCACCTGCCCGTGGTGCGCCAGGCGGCCATCGCCTCGTCGTTCGGGCTGCGCTTCCAGGGCCAGGGCTATTTCCTGACCGACGCCCGCACCCACCGCGGCACCAGCGGCGCACCGGTGGTGATGCGCGTGCCCGGTTCGTCTGACGGTCTGCCGTGGAAACTGCTGGGTGTGCACTCCTCACGCATGGACGTGGGCACGCGCGACCTGAAGCTGGACGAATCACTGGGCCTGAACTGCGCCTGGTACGCCGACATCCTGATGACGCTGACGGCCGATGCCACCGGCCCGCTGGCCGCCGTTTCGGATACCGAGCCGCTGGCCGCACCGGTCGCCGAGCCGATGGCCGAACCCGCCATCCAGGCCGCCCCGCTGCCGCTCGAAGGAGCCGCCCCCGCGGAGCCCCAGCCGTGACGCCGTGGCGCTGGATCCCCACGCTGTACTTCGGCCAGGGCCTGCCCTATGTGGTGGTGATGACGCTGGCCGTCGTGCTGTACAAGAACCTGGGCGTCTCCAACACCGATATCGCGCTGCTGACCAGCTGGCTTTACCTGCCCTGGGTCATCAAGCCGCTGTGGGGCCCTCTGGTGGACTTGTTGGGCACCAAGCGGCGCTGGATCGTGGCGCTGCAGTTCCTCATCGGCGCGGCGCTGGCCGGCGTGGCGCTGGCCGTGCCGGCGCCGGGTTTCCTGCAGGCCACGCTGGTCATCTTCTGGTTGATGGCCTTCGCCTCGGCCACTCACGACATCGCCGCCGACGGTTTCTACATGCTGGCCTTGCCGCAAGGCACGCAGGCGGCCTTTGTCGGCGTGCGCAGCACCTGCTACCGACTGGCCATGATTGCCGGCCAGGGCGGCCTGGTCTACCTGGCCGGGCGGCTGACCGAAAACCTGGGCTCGCCGGCGCAGGCCTGGGCCTGGGTGTTCGGCGTGATGGCGGCCTTCTTCCTGGCGCTGGCCGCCTGGCACCAGTGGGCACTGCCCCGACCGGCCGACGACCGCGCCGTGCCGCGTGGCGAACACTTCTGGCGCGACTTCCTGCAGGTCTTCAAGGCCTTCTTCGCCAAGCCCGAGATCGGCCGCATCCTGGGCTTCCTGCTGCTCTACCGTTTCGCCGAAGCGCAACTGCTGAAGCTGGTCACGCCCTTCATGCTGGACCCGGTCAGCGCGGGCGGGCTGGGCCTGAAGACCACCGATGTCGGCATCGCCTACGGCACCGTCGGCGTGACGGCCTTGACGGTCGGCGGGCTGCTGGGCGGCTGGGTCATTTCGCGCGGCGGTTTGAAGCGCCTGCTGTGGCCGCTGATGCTGTGCATGCACGTGCCCAACACGGTGTTCGTGGCGCTGGCCCTGTGGCAGCCGACCAGCCTGCCGCTGGTCAGTGCCGCCATCGCGCTGGAACAGTTCGGCTACGGCTTCGGCTTCACCGCCTACATGGTCTACCTGCTGATGGTGGCCGGCGGGGTGGACGGTTCGAACCCGAACAAGACCGCGCACTACGCCCTGTGCACCGGCTTCATGGCGCTGGGCATGATGCTGCCCGGCATGTGGGCCGGCTGGCTGCAGGACCAGCTGGGCTACCTGAACTTTTTCATCTGGGCCTGCGTGGCCACCGTGCCGTCTTTCGTGGCGGCGTCGCTGATCCGCATCGCGCCGGGCTTCGGGCGCAAGGTCGATTGACCCTGGCGCCTGGGCTGGCTAGCCGGCGCGTCCGGGGCGCTGCGCCCTGAGCAGCAGGCCGGCCACGCCCAAGGCCGTCAACGCGGCGCTACCCGGTTCGGGCACCGCAGCCGCCAGCCCGGTGTAGAACTGGCCGTAGAACTCGTTGTCGTCCGTGCCCACGGTCTCGCGAACTTCCAGCCGGTTGAAGGCGGTGTCGGACCACACGCCGACGAAGGTGGCCTGGTCCTTGGGGAAGGTCCAGGGCACCGCCGCCACCAGGGTGGCACCGCTCATCAGGCGCAACGACCACTGCGAATTCACGCAGGTGGTATTGCAGCCGTCGATGAGGGCCGTGCTGCTGCCTGGTTCGTGAAAGCGAAAGCCCGCCGAAAACACCGGCGCGGCGAACTGGGCGTTGATGCCCTCGTTGATCACGCCGCCGACGTCGCCCGCGCCATTGCTCACCGCCAGCACGCCACCGGTCTGCACGGCCGACAGCAGCGTCGACCAGTTGGTGAACAGCGCAACCGGCGCCGAGAAGGTGACGCTGCCCACGGTGGCGCTGCTGAAGTTCGAACTGTTGACCGGCAAGGGCCCCGTGGCGGCGGTGGCGCCGGTGCTGGCCTGGAAGGACGCGAGCGTGCTGAAGGTGGACACCGTTGCAGCCCCGGCCCCGCCGGTGGCCGCAGCACAGAGCGCTGCTGCGAAAAGGCTGGCACATCGTCTTGGAAATTGCCGCATCGGATGCCTCTGAAAAAGTGGTGGATTCACTGTGTACGCAGCACAGCCACCGGTATAGGGCTCACGGGCCCCGCAGTCGGGGGGTGAGGCTGAAGATGAGGGGGTGCGGGCTAGACTCGCGCCCCGGTTCCACGGCAGGCCGAAGGGGTTACATGCGCATCACCATCATGGGCAGCGGCGGCGTTGGCGGCTATTTCGGCGCGCGGCTGGCGCAGGCCGGCTGCGACGTCACTTTCGTCGCGCGCGGCGCGCATCTGGCCGCGTTGCATGCCGGCGGGTTGCGGGTGCTGAGCCCACTGGGCGACGCCCATATCGCACGGCCCAACATCACCGACACCCCGGCCGATGCCGGCAGTGCCGACCTGGTGCTGTTCGGCGTGAAGTTGTGGGACACCGAAGCAGCGGCGGCCGGCATCCGCCCGCTGGTCGGGCCGCAGACGGCGGTCATCTCCTTCCAGAACGGCGTGGTGAAGGATGACCTGTTGCGCGCGGCGCTGGGCGATGGCGCGGTGGCGGGCGGGGTTTGCTACATCGCTGCGGCCATCGCCGAGCCCGGCGTCATCCGCCACACCGGCACCATGCAGAAGCTGGTCTTCGGCGAGTTCGATGGCCGGCGCAGCCCGCGCCTGCAGGCCTTCGCGCAGGCCTGCGAGGCGGCGGGCATCACGGGCGAACTGACCGACCAGATCCGCCGCAGTCAGTGGGAGAAGTTCGTCTTCCTGGTCGGCCTGTCGGCCACCACCACGGCCGCGCGCGTGCCCATCGGCGTCATCCGCAGCCACCCGCGCAGCCGCGCGTTGCTGCACGACCTGATGGACGAGGTGGTGCAGGTGGCGCGCGCCGAGGGCGTGGACCTGCCGGCCGATTACGCCGCGCAGCGCCTGGCCTTTGCCGACGGTCTGCCGGCGACGATGACAGCTTCGATGCACCACGACCTGCAGCGCGGTGCGCGCCTGGAACTGCCCTGGCTCAGCGGCGACGTGGTGGCGCGCGGCACCCGCCTGGGCGTGGCCACGCCCTGCAACCGGGCCATCGTGGACCTGCTCTCGGTGCACGCAGCAGGCGCGCCGGCCGTGGCGCTGGGCTGACGCGGGGTGTGCCTGGCGGCCATCGCCATCGCGCAGAGCCCGCGCTTCCCGTGGGTGCTGGCGTCGAACCGCGACGAGTTCTTCGACCGGCCGGCGGCACCGCTGGCTTGGTGGCAGCCCGAAGGCGGGGTCGCCGGCACGACCGCCGGCACGACC
>JANMZP010000215.1:0-17191 GCA_031383435.1 Betaproteobacteria bacterium
TGCTGGATGGCCCGCTGGGCGCGGGTGCCGGGCGCAAGCTGGGCGGCATCCTGATCGAAACGGTCAGTGCAGGTGCAGCGGTAGCTGCGGGCCTGGAAGCGCCGCGCCTGGCCGTGGTGGGGGTGGGCCTGAACCTGCTGCCGCAAGCAGCCGATGGCCTGAGCCAGGGCTACGCCTGCCTGCAGGAACTGCACGCCGACGCATCGGCACCGCAGGTGCTGGCCCGCGTGGCGCTGCCCCTGGTGCAGGCCCTGCTGCGCTTCCAGGCCGACGGCTTCGCGCCCCTGGTGGCGGCCTACGCGCGGCGCGACGTGCTGCGCGGCCGCGCCGTCAGCACCACCCAGCCCGGCCTGCCCGAAGGCCGGGCCGAGGGCGTGGACGCACAGGGCGCGCTGTGCGTGCGCCATGGCGGTCTGCACCGCGTGCTGAGTGGTGAAGTCAGCGTGCGGGCGCAGCCTGCTGCCGCCTCGCTGGAGGCCTGCTGATGCTGCGCGCCGCCGTGGTGGCTTTGCTGCTGGCCAATGGGCTGTTCTTCGGCTGGGCGCGCGGCTGGTTGGCCCCTGCGCTGCCGCCGCCGCACAGCGGCCAGCGTGAACCCGAAAGGCTGGCCGCACAGCTGAACCCCGAGCGCGTGGTGGCGCTGCCGGCTCCGGCGGCCAGTGCGGCCATTTCAGCGGTCCGTGCGGCGGCCATCGTGTGCCTGGAAGCGGGGCCGCTGGCCGACGCCAGCATCGCTGCCGCCGAGGCCACCGTGGCCGCGCTGAAACTGCCCGAGGGCAGCGTGCTGCGCGAAGCCGCAGCGCTGCCGCCGCTGTGGTGGGTGTACGCCGGGCGTGCCGCCGACGCGACGCTGATGAAAGCCCGCACCGAAGAATTGACGCGCCAGCAGATCTCTTTCGAGGCGGTCGAAGCGCCCGCCGATCTGGCCGGCGGCCTGCTGCTGTCGCGCCACGCCACGCGGGCCGAGGCCGACGCGGCGCTGGCGGCCATCGCCAGCAAGCCCTTGCGTTTTCTGCGCGTGGTGGGCCTGCCCGCGCCGCCCGCGCAACTGTGGCTGCGCGTGCCCAAGGCCGACGCCGTGCAGCAGGACAAGCTGAAGACCCTGCCGGCCGACTTGCTGGCCGGTGGCTTCAAGGCCTGCGCGCGGCGCTGAACGCGTCCTGCGAATTGGGCCGGTGAAACGGGCCGGTGAAACGGGCCGGTCACGCCGGTCGAACTTCCCGCCGGCCCCGCGACCGGGTTTCAGGCCCGCCGTGCGCGCCGCAACGCGAAGGCGGCCACGCCCAGCCACGCCACCCAGGCCCATGACATCGCACCGCCGCCACCGCTGGCAGTCGGTACTGCGGGCGGTGTCACCACCGCAGCAGCCTGCACGTTGACGGTGCTGCTGGCGCTGCCGGTGGCACCGGCGCTGTCGGTCACGGTCAGGCTCACCACCACGCTGCCAGCGGCGCTGGTCACCAGCGTGGCGCTGGCCGCGTTGGTGGCCCCGCTGAAGACCGCGAAAGCGCTGCCGCTGGTGATTTGCCACTGGTAGCCGGCAATGCTGCGCCCGCCGTTGGCGGTGGCATTGCTGGCGCTCAGCGTCACGCTCTGCCCGGCCGTGGGGTTGCTGTTGCTGACGGCGATGGCGGTGGTCGGCGGTGTCGCTGCGGAGGGCACCACCGAAGCCACGGCCGCGCCGGCGTCCAGCAGGCCGGCGCCGCAGGTGCTGGTGGTGCAGTAGCACTCCAGCTGTTCGGTGCTGGTGGGGGCCTTGCAGGCTGCCACGGTGCTTTCGCTGGAGCCGCTGGTCGGGAAAGCGCGCGCCGACGACTTGATCTTGGCGGCGATGGTGGCCGGCGTCAGCGTCGGGTCCACCGCCAGCATCAGCGCCACCGTGCCGGCCACGATGGGCGCGGCGAAGCTGGTGCCCACCGAGATGTCACTGCTGTCGCTGTAGCCGTTGGTGCTGGGCGTGGTCGTGCCCTTGTTGATGGTCGTCAGGATCGGGTACAGGCAGGGGCCGGTGGTGTTGACGCAGTTGCCGGCCGGCGCGGCGATGGTCACCTGCGGCCCGATACTGGAATAGCCCACCTTGCTGCCGATGTGGCGCACACCGGCCACGGCCAGCGCGCCGGCGCAGTTGGCCGGCGCTTCGACCGCCAGGCCGTTGCTGTTGCCGGCGGCCACCACCACGGTGACCTTGGCGGCCGCCAGGGCGGCGAACACGTCGGCGTAGCTGGCCGGGCAGCTGCCCGCCTTGCCCAGGCTCATGCTGATGACCTTGGCCGGGTGCGGGTTGCTGGGCGTGGTGGTGTCGCCCGGTATGGCGATGCCGGCCGACCAGTACATGGCCGCGATGATGTCGCTGTCGCTGCCGCCGCATTTGCCCAGCACGCGCACCGGCAGCAGCATGGTGTTGCGGCCGATGCTGGCCATGCCCAGGTTGTTGTCGGTGGCCGCGCCCACCAGGCCGGCGGTCTGTGTGCCGTGCCAGCTGCTGGTGCTGGCCGCCGTGCCGCTGCCGCACTGGTTGGTGGTCGTGTAGTCGCCGGGGTCGGTGGCATCGGCGTCGCGCGCGCCACCGTCGCCTGCGCTGGTGCTGTCGCTGACGAAGTCGTAGCCGGGCCACAGCTTGGTCACCAGGTCGGGGTGGTCGGTGCGCACGCCGGTGTCCAGCACCGCCACGGTGATGCTGGCCGAGCCTGCCGTGGTCAGCCAGGCGGCCGGGGCGTTGATGGAGGAGACCACCGTCGTGGTCGATGTCGAAGGCGACACGGCTGCGTCAGGTGCCCGCAGGTACCACTGGCCCACGGCCGGGCTGTTGCTGGCGTTGGCGGCGTACAGCGGGTCGTTGGGCGTGCCGCCGACGATGTCCCTGATGGTGCGGCGTTCGTCCACCACCGCCCATTCGACGTCGTCCTGCATACGCAATTTCGCGGCCAGCGCGCTGGACGACAGCCCCTGCCCGCGCAGCGCCTGCGTGCGTTCACCCAGCACGCGGCCGTCCTGCATCGGCAGGCCCAGGCGGGTGCCCAGCGTGACGGCGTGCAGCGGGCGCGCGCGCGATGCGCCGCTGGCCGTGTTGGCGGCCGTATTGGCCGCCGTATTGGCCGCAGACAGCGCCTGCATCAACACACTGCTGCTGCGGTACTTGACGATGACGCGGGCCTGGGTGGCGTCTTCGGCGCTGGCGCTGGGGCGGGTGCGCTGCGGGCCTCTTTCGGTGGCGGGCGTGCCGGCAAAAGCCGGCAGCATGCCCAACAGCAGGGCAAACAGGGCCGGGGCGGGGCGCAGGATGGACATCGGGTGGCTACCTCGCGGCCGCGGCCGCAGCGGGGATGTGGTGGGCGCTGCGGGCGCAGCGTCCATCAAAAAGTGCAGTTCGCCCAGTCTAGGGGCGGGGTGCATTCATGATGACCCGGGTCGTGACGCCCTGTTCGCCAGACAAAAGGCCGCTTGCGCGGCCTTTGTTGCGAGGTGTGAGCTGCGGGTCGCGCGTTCAGGCCGTACTCAGGCCGAAACCACGCGCACCATCTCCAGCACCTTGTTCGAGTAGCCCCACTCGTTGTCGTACCAGGCGATCAACTTCACGAAGGTGCTGTCCAGCGCAATGCTGGCGTCGGCGTCGAACACGCAGGTGCGCACTTCGCCGCGGAAGTCGGTGGCCACCACCTTGTCTTCGGTGTAGCCCAGCACGCCCTTCATCTCGCCTTCGGACGCGGCCTTCAAAGCGGCCTTGATCTCGTCGAAGCTGGCCGGCTTGAGCAGTTCGGCGGTCAGGTCCACCACGCTGACGTCGGAAGTGGGCACGCGGAAGGACATGCCGGTGAGCTTCTTGTTCAGTTCGGGGATGACCACGCCCACCGCCTTGGCCGCGCCGGTGCTGCTGGGGATGATGTTTTCCAGGATGCCGCGGCCGCCGCGCCAGTCCTTGTTGCTCGGGCCGTCCACCGTCTTCTGCGTGGCGGTGGCGGCATGCACGGTGGTCATCAAGCCGCGCTTGATGCCGAATTTGTCGTGGATGACCTTGGCCAGCGGGGCCAGGCAGTTGGTGGTGCAACTGGCGTTGCTGATGATGGCCTGGCCGGCGTAGGTCTTGTGGTTCACGCCGTAGACGAACATCGGCGTGTCGTCCTTGCTGGGTGCGCTCTGGATGACTTTCTTCGCACCGGCGTCGATGTGCTTCTGGCAGGTTTCCTGGGTCAGGAACAGGCCAGTGGCTTCGACGATCACGTCAGCGCCCACTTCGCCCCAAGCCAGCGTGGCCGGGTCTTTCACTGCGGTCAGGCGGATACGCTTGCCGTTGACGACCAGGGTGTTGCCGTCGACTTCCACGGTGCCCTTGAAGCGGCCGTGCACGCTGTCGTACTGCAGCATGTAGGCCAGGTAATCGGGTTCCAGCAGGTCGTTGATGCCGACGATCTCGATCTCGGGGAAGTTCTGCACGGCAGCGCGGAACACCATGCGCCCGATGCGGCCGAAGCCGTTGATGCCAACTTTGATGGTCATGGGGAAAGTCTCCTGGGAGTGGGGAAATCGGGGTGCCGACGACGGCGGTGGCGCGTGCTTGCGGTCAATTGTCCACCGGCTGCCGGGCGCTCATTTCGCGGCTTCCGGCGGAATGGCGAAGTCGGCGCAGGGCACATGGACGTCGGCGGTGTCGGCGAACACCGAGTCCGCCTGGCGCGGCAGCAGGTCCAGTTCGGCCCGGGCCAGCCAGTCCAGCAGCGGCTGGCGGCGCACATCGGCCACACCCTGCACACCCACCCGGTTGGCCAGGAACGGTCGGTGGTAGTGCAGCTTCACGTCGAAGGGGCAGCCCATGCTGCGGGTGTCGAACTGCAGGCCTTCGGTCTTCAGGTTCTTGGCCCGCGCCGCGAATTCCAGCAGCGACAGGGGCCTGAAGCCGTAGGCCTCGCCCTCGAACTTGAAGACGAAGGCGACGGTGGTGTCGATGGCTTCGCCTTTGTGGCAGGGCAGGCGGTAGCCCTGGACCCATTCTTCGATCGCGTCGCCCAGCGCGCGCGTGCTGCGGGGGGTCAGCACCTTGACCTGCGGCGCCTGGTCGTCGCTGTGGAAGCGCATGAAGGCCAGCACCCGGCCTTGCACGCCCTGGCGCAGCAAGGCCCGCGGGTAGTCCGGGCTCGGCTTGCCCGACAGGTGCTTCATGCAGCGCAGCAGCGTGGCGCGGCCGGCGTCGGCGGTGTCCATCGCCGGGCCCCAGAAGACCGGGCGGCCGTCGGCCTGGAAGACGTATTCCTGGCGCAGCCGGGCTTGCTGGCCGGTCGGCAGGCAGGGCACGCGCAGCCGCCGCACGTGGTCGCGCACGGCGTCTTCAAAGCTGTCATCGCCGTCGCGGCTCAGCACGGTCACGGCCGGGCGCTGGTCGGCACCGGTGAAGTGCAGTTCCACCAGCACCCGCCCAGGCGCGCCGGCCTTGTAGGCCGCAAAAGGGTAGGCGGGCCGGCCGGGCTCGTCCGGCGGCGCGGTCAGGCAAGCCGCCACCGCCGAAGGGGCCAGTTCCACCTGCTGGGCCGAGGCCGCAGCGGCCCACAGGCTGAGCGCCAGGAGGGCGCAGCGGGCGAGGGTGTGCGTCACGGGGCCGCCCTTGCCGCGCTCAACCCTTGACGACCTTGAGCACGGTGTCCACCAGGTTCTGCGCCGTCAGGTGGAAGTGCTTGAACAGTGCCGGCGCCGGGGCGCTTTCGCCGTAGGTGTCGATGCCGATGACGGCCGCGCAGCCGTACTTCCACCAGCCGTCGGTGACGCCGGCTTCAATCGCCACGCGGGGCACGCCGGCGGGCAGCACGCTGGCCTTGTATTTCACGGGCTGGCGGTCGAAGACATTCGTGCTGGGCATGCTGACCACGCGCACCGCAATCTTCAGCTTCGCCAGTTCGGCCTGGGCGTGCAGCGCCAGGCTGACTTCGCTGCCGGTGGCGATGATCACGGTCTGCATCTTCTTCTTCAGCCCGACCTCGCTGGGTTCGGCCAGCACGTAGGCGCCCTTGCTGATCGCGTCCAGCGACGAGGCATCGGGGGCGGCGGCTGACGCCGCCTTGGGCAGGTAGGGCAGGTTCTGCCGGCTCAGCAGCAGCGCGCTGGGCCGGTTGCGGTTGCCCAGCGCCATGGTCCAGGCCACGGTGGTTTCAGCCGTGTCGGCGGGTCGCCAGACGTCCAGGTTCGGGATCAGCCGCAGGCTGGCCGCGTGTTCCACGCTCTGGTGCGTGGGGCCGTCTTCGCCCAGGCCGATGCTGTCGTGGGTGAAGACGTGGATGACCCGGCGCTTCATCAGCGCGGCCATGCGGATGGCGTTGCGGCTGTAATCGCTGAAGGTCAGGAAGGTGCCGCCGTAGGGGATGTAGCCGCCGTGCAGCGCGACGCCATTCATGATCGCCGCCATGCCGAATTCGCGCACGCCGTAGTTGATGTGGCGCCCGCCATTCGGTGTGCCGTCGGCTTCGAAACGCAGCGCCGGCGTGACCGACGTGTTGGTCAGGTTGCTGCCGGTCAGGTCGGCGCTGCCGCCCAGCATGTCGGGCAAGGCTTTCGTGAAGGCCTCCAGCGCGAGCTGGCTGGCCTTGCGGCTGGCCACGGTCTCGGCTTTCGTGTGCGCGGCAATCACCGCGTCCACCGCGGTCTGCGCGAAGCTGGCCGGCAGGTCGCCCTGCATGCGGCGCACGAATTCGGCGGCCTGCTCGGGATGGGCGGCCTTGTAGGTGGTGAAGGTGGCGGCCCACTGCGCTTGCGCCTGGCTACCGGCGGCGCGGGCGTCCCAGGCGCCGTAGGCGGCTTCGGGTATCACGAAGGGCTCGGCCGTCCAGCCCAGCGCGGCGCGGGTCAGCGCAATCTCTTCCGCACCCAACGCTTCACCGTGGGCCTTGGCCGTGCCGGCCCGGTTGGGGCTGCCTTTGCCGATGGTCGTCTTGCAGACGATCAGCGTGGGCTTGTCGGCGCTGGTCTTGGCCTTCGCAATGGCCGCGTTGACGGCCTGCACATCGTGGCCATCAACCGGGCCGATGACATTCCAGCCGTAGGCCTCGAAACGCCGGTTGACGTCGTCCACGTACCAGGGCGCGACCTGGCCGTCGATGCTGATGCCGTTGTCGTCGTAGAAGCCGACCAGCTTGTTCAGCTTCCAGGCACCGGCCAGCGCGCAGGCCTCGTGGCTGATGCCTTCCATCAGGCAGCCGTCGCCCATGAAGGCCCAGGTGCGGTGGTCAACGATGCTGTACCCGGGGCGGTTGAACTCGTGCGCCATCAGCTTTTCGGCCAGCGCCATGCCCACCGCATTGGCCAGGCCCTGGCCCAGCGGGCCGGTGGTGGTTTCCACGCCTGGCGTCACGTCCACTTCGGGGTGGCCGGGGGTCTTGCTGTGCAGCTTGCGGAAGTTGCGCAGCTCGCTCATCGGCAGGTCGTAACCGGTCAGGTGCAGCAGCGCGTAGAGCAGCATGCTGCCGTGGCCATTGCTCAGCACGAAGCGGTCGCGGTCCAGCCAGTGCGGGTCGGCCGGGCTGTGCTTGAGGTGGCTGCCCCACAGCGCCACGGCGATCTCGGCCATGCCCATCGGTGCGCCCGGGTGGCCCGAATTGGCTTGCTGCACGGCGTCGATGGTCAGGGCGCGGATGGCGTTGGCCATCAAGGAGGTATCGGGTGCGGTGGAGGCCATCGAAGTCGCCGCTGCGGGCGGTAGCTGAGGGAGCCCGCGATTCTAGGAGGACTGCTCTCTCGCGTTGGCGCCTTCAGAAGCGCAGCCGCAGCGTCGTCGTGCCGTTTTCAGTCCACGCTTGCTGCGGCCGGTAGGACACGACCAGCACCCGGCCGAACTCAGCTGGAAAGCGAACCGCCAGCGACTTCAAGGGCTGTGCCGACAAGGCTTCGGCGCGCACCGCCGTTTCGGTCCCGTGCCCGTGGCTGCCATCGCCCGCGCCGCTGCCCCCGCCCGTGATCAATTGCATGGCACCCGCCTGAAGCCGCTTGTGCGTCTCGGGTGCTTCGGGCCACTGCCAGTTGCGCAGCGCCACACGTTCGCCGCCCGGCCCCGTCAGCAGCAACCGGGTGGCCACTTGCTGGTGCGCGCGGGCAACAGACTGCTGAAATTCGGCCAGCGGCATCGCCGCAGCCTGCACCACGAAATCGGCCCAGCTGCGCTTGGGCGCCAGCATGCGGTGCAGCAGCTGCGGGTAGTCGATCAGGCAGGTGATGGCCCAGTGCGTGTCGTCGCGCTGCACCACGGTCGCTCGGTTGGCGGCCAGTTCGTGCGCGTTGCTCAGGCTGGGCAGCCCGCAAGCTGCCCAGGTGGCCCAGGTGGCCCAGGCCACCAGGCGCGCCTGGCGGCGCGGCCCTTGCGCTGTGGGTTGCGGCTTCATCGGCAGTAGGTCACGCCGGGCTGTGTTGGGGCACCCGCCGTGGTGCTGAACTGGAAGCTCCAGCAGGCCGACTTGGCGGCGTTCTGGCTCAAGGCCAGCAGGGCAGTCAAGGCGCTCCCGGTGACGGGCTTGTAGCGGATGCGGTAGCCGCCGGCGGGGTTGACGTAGCTGTCGCTGCCGGTCTCGGTGCTGCTGAAGGCCTGGGCCGCGTTGAACTGCAAGACGCGGTAGCCGTCGCTGGCGTCGGTGCTCAGGGTCATGGCCGAAACCCGAAAGGGCGTGACGGGCGGCTGGCGAAGCGGCTGGTACTTGGCACCCTGCCCGGCCAGGTCGGGGCTGGGCGTGCCACGAAAGCAGGACAGTACATAGGGCGAGGCATCGGTGACGTGGTAGCTGTAGCCGGCCGGCCCGTTGCTGACGGCCGACGTGTTGCCGCCGCAAACCGCGTCGCGCGGCGCCACGCTGCCGTCGGCGTTGTTGTAGCCGTAGATCGCAAAGCCATCCAGCGCCCAGCCCACTGGGTGGGTGTCCCAGTAGGCGGCGGGTTGGCCGGCCATCAGGCAGGTGGGCGCGGCGTGGTAGTGGTAGTCGTCGGCGCGGCCGGCGTGGCCGTTGCAGACATCCAGTTCGCCCAGCACCTTGGTGTCGCCGCCGCCTTGAGCCGGGTTGCAGCCGCCTTGTTTGCACGGGTTGAAGATCGGCACCCCGTTGATGGCCACACCGACGGGGCCGTCGGTGGCGGTGGTGGTGGTGCTGGCGATGGCCGGGTTCAGCGGCAGCTTCCAGGCTCTGGCGCCGTAGAAGTTCTGCGCCAGCGGCACTTGCAGGTTGCTGGCCGTGATGCCGTCCATCATGGCGTGGGTGGCCAGCCCGTCGCTGGCCACGTAGGCGTAGGTGGCATCGCAACCCACCGTGGCCGTGCCGCTGCTGGAAGCCTTCAGCGAAGCGGCGACGTAGCCGCAGTTCGTGCCCAGGCCACCCGCTGCGGCGCTGCGGTTGTAGCTGAGGTCGAGTGACGCCTTGCCCAGCGTGATGGAAGCCAGCGCCGCGGCCAGCGTGGCACCGCCAACCGCGCCGCTTGCGGGCAGCATCGGTGCGGCTGACAGGGCATAGAGGGTGTAGGTGTGGGTCTTGCTGCCCAGCCCCTGCGAGCAGGGCGCCTGGTAGGCCACTGCCGGGCCGTCGCTGCCCACACCCAGCGTGCCCACGCCGACGCTGTCTTTGGCCAAGGCGGCTTTGCCCCCGGCGATGCCGTAAAGCACCCAGTTGTATTTCGTCGTGCCGTCGCCGGGCAGGGTGCTCATCAACAGCGCGAATTCGACCGTGCCGCTGGGCGCGTTGGCCCAGGCCAGGGCCGGTGTCGAACCGGGGCCGTCACAGGTGTACTCGGCCGGCAGTGCGCCGGCCACCGCAGCGCTGCTGGAAAGGGTGAAGCTGCCTGTGCTGGTGGTGCCGGTGCCGGTGCCGGTGCCCGGATCGGTGCTGGTCGTGGTGCCGGCACCCGACCCGCCGCCACCGCCACCGCAGCCGATCTGGCAAGCCAGCAGCACCCAGTGCAAAGGCAGCCGTCGTGCGCGCCTCACGGGCGGACCCTCAGGTCCAATGCGGCCAGCAGCGCCAGCCCTTGGGGCCGCCGGTTGACGCCGGGTTTGGCCCTTGGATTGTTCAAGGGTGCCGAGCAGACCCCCGGCGCGCGCAGCGCGGCGATAGGGCCTGACGGCGCGCTGCCTGAGTAGCAGCGCAGCGACGACTGGAAGTTCGTCACGCCTTCGGGCAGCACGTAGTGGTACACGCCGTTCGGAAATTCCGGCGTGGCGCTGGTGATGCCGTTGCAGGCGTCCAGCTGGGCCAAAGTGATGACCTGACCGTTCATGTCGCGCCCGCCGTAGATGGGGAAACCGTCAGCCGCCACACCGATCAAGTGCGAAGGCCCACCGGCCACGTCCACCTGCGCCGTGATGCAACTGGACAAGCCGTGGTAGTGGTGGGTGTTGCCTCGCAGATTCGGCGTGGGGTGGCCGTTGCAGCTGTCGATGAACTTGGCTGTGCGGCTGACGCCGGTGCTGTCGGTGAAGCTGTGGGACACGTTGTCCGACAGGGCCGCGGCCTTGCCGTTTTCGCCCTCGGTGGCGTTGAACAGCGCCGGGCCCGAAATCATCAAACCGATGCCGCCGCCGCCGGTTGCGGTGGTGGTGGCGGCTTTGGCCGGGCAGATGTTGAAAGACACCGGCGAAAGGCCGGCGCCCACGCTGTACGGCACCACCACCAGCGCCATGCCACTTTGCGATGCGTTGGCCACCACGGTGGTGTAGGTGCCGATGGGCGGTTCGAGATAGTGGGTGTCGATGGCGTGGTTGGGCTGGCCGTTGCTGGTGATGGTCATCACGCAATCGCTGGGGTAGGTGACCGACACGTTGCTGGCCCACTTGGCTTGCTTGTAGCCCGCCAGCAGCGAGCTGCCACTGGCCGCGGGCATCGTGGGGGTGACCGTTGTTGTGGTGGTGCCGGTGGTGGTCACGGCACTGCTGCCGCCGCCCCCACACGCCCCCAGTAGCTTGAGCAGCGCCAGGGCAGCGGAAGCGGTAGCGTTTGGGGTGCGTTGTTGCATGACGTCAGGCCCCATCAGAGGGTGTTCAGAAAAGCCAGCAACTGCTGACGTTCAACAGGACTCAATGCCTTGTAGCGGTTGCGTGCCGGCGCGCCCTGGCCTTCGTGGGCGCGGATGGCCGCGTCCACCGTGGCCGCGCGGCCGTCGTGCAGGTAAGGGCTGCGGGCGCGCAGGCCCCACAGCGGCGCGGTGCGCATTTCGGTCATCCGGGCCGGGCCCTGTTCGATGCCGTCACCCAGCGTGCCCATGTCGTGCAGCAGCAGGTCGGAATACAGCGGCACCACCTTGTGCGCCAGCGCGGCCACCGGGCTGGCGCCGGTCAGCAGTGCGGGCGTGTGGCAGGCGGTGCAGTTGATGCGGTCGAATACCCGGCCGCCGGCCAGTGCAGACGCCGTCATGCGCAGCGGCGCGGGCGGGGCCAGCAAGCGCATGAAGTCGGCGGCGTGGTCGATGTCGCTGGTGCCGTCCGGCCCGACCGCGTCTTCGATGTCGGGCAGCTGGTCCCAGGCGGCCAGCAGGGCCTGGTTGCCGTTGGGCGCGTTTTCCTTCGGGAAGAGGCGGCTCGTCACGCCCATCTCATTCAGGTAGGCGTCACCGGCGAAAGACAGCAGCGTGGCCTGCTGGGCTTTCCAGCCGAAGCGGCCGACGCGCTGTTTGCCGCTGGCCACGTCGGTGATGACGGCGGCGCGGCCGCGCACGCCGTCAGGCTGCGGGCGCAGCGCGCTCAGCAGAATCTCGGCGTCGGGTATGGCCTCCATCAAGCCCGCGCCGAACAGCGGTGTGGACAGGCGCTTGGCCACCACATTGGCCTCGGACGGCACGCGTTCCAGGGCTTCGGGCGCGATGGCCTTGTCTTGCAGCAGCGAACCGCCCAGGTGGTCCAGCGGGTCGAAGCGGCCGTTCAGCACGCGGCCGAAGCGCGTGACCGTGTTGGCGCTGGCACCACCGATGGCACCCGCCGAATGGCAGCCCGCGCACGAGGTGCCGTTGAAGATCGGGCCCAGCCCGCCTTCGGGCGTTTCCACGGCTTCGAATTCTTCGCGGCCGCCGTTGAACAGTGCCAGCTGCGCGGCGGTCAAACCGGGCAGGGCGTCGCCCAGCTGGCCCGGCTGCGGGTGTGGCATGGGCGGGCGCAGCTTGTGGCGCGGCGTGAAGGCTGCGCCGCTCTGAGCGACGGTGGCACCGGCAGCCAGCACTGCGGCGATGGCGGCAGCGATGACCGCGAGCTTGGACTTGAGAAGCATGAGGACGGACTCCGAGAAGAAAAGGTGCTCGGGCCATCCTATGTTTCCGCTTGGCCACAGACATGACAACTTCGTCATGCCAGCCCCCTGCCAGTTCCCACCGCCACCGCCACCGCCACCGGCCTGACCACCGGCGTGACGCCTGAGTTCCCGGCCGTCCGTCTTGCGGCAGCTGGACAGGCGACCTGCGCCCCACGCCGACCCCGGTGAAGGGGCCTGCCAAAGCGCCGGCCGCCAGGTGGTGCCGAACCGGCTGGCAGGCATGACCTTGTCGACCTCGCGCGGCTTCCTGCTGACCTGGACGGCGGTGCGCGACGCCAACTGAAGCCCGCCCCCCTGCCCGGCCGGGTTCAGGCCGGCAACCACAGGTGCAGCCGCACCTCGTCATCGGCGCTGACTTGCAGCGCCAGGTCGCCACCGTGCGCGCGAGCGATTTCGCGCGACAGGCTGAGGCCCAGGCCGTGGCCATCGACGGCCCGGTTGTGGGCGCTGTCACCGCGGTGAAAGCGGTCGAAGAAGCGCGCGCGCTGCGCGGCCCCCAGCGGTGCCGTGGCGTTGGCGAAGACCACCGCAATGCCGCCGGCCTGTTGCTGCGCGCTGACGGTGATCCAGCCGCCCGGCCGGCCGTAGCGCAGCGCGTTGCTGAGCAGGTTGTTGAACAACTGGCGCAGCAGCAGGGCGTCGCCCAGGGTGTGCAAGCCGGGCTGCACAGTGCTGCTGACGCGCTGGTCGGTGGCCAGCATCTGCGCGTCGGCCACCAGGGTCTCCAGCAGCTCGGCCAGGTCGACGTTTTCGCGGTGCAGCGCCAGTTGCCCGGCGTCGGCCTGTGACAACAACAGCAGCTTGCGCGTGATGGCGGCCAGCCGGCCGACTTCGTCCAGCATGTCGGCCAGGGCGGTTTGCTGCGCGCTGTCGGGCGCCTGGTGCAGCGCCAGCTCCAGGCGGCCCTGCAGGATGGTCAGCGGCGTCTTCAATTCGTGCGCCGCGTCGGCCGAAAAGCGGCTGGCCTGCTGGAAGCTGGCGTCCAGGCGTTCGAGCATGGTGTTGTAGGCGGCGATCAGGTCCTGGAATTCGCGGTCTTCACCGGCACTGGCCAGGCGTTGGCGCAGCGCCAGCCGCGTCACGCCCTGCATGGCGGTGCGCAGGCGGTTCACCGGGCGCATCGTCAGGCTGGCCAGCAGCCAGGCACCCAGCGCGGTCAGCGCCAGCGCCAGTGGCACCAGCACTTGCAGGGCGCGTTGCAGGTCGGCCTGCATCTCGACTTTCATCGGGGCCAGGCCCTGGGCCAGCACGGCCCGCGTGCGCGGCGTGGTGAAACGCGCCGCCCGGCCTTCGCCGCCTTGCAGGGCCGTGGTGGCCAGTTCGCA
Source organism: Betaproteobacteria bacterium (assembly GCA_031383435.1). Taxonomy (GTDB): domain Bacteria; phylum Pseudomonadota; class Gammaproteobacteria; order Burkholderiales; family Burkholderiaceae_C; genus Rubrivivax. Next base: position 13,574 of record JANMZP010000215.1, read on the forward strand.
AGTGCCGCGCGGTGGCGGCGGGCGGCGGTCGCCACCGGGCGGCCGGTCATCGTCGGGCGGGCGGTCATCGTCGGGCCGCCGGGGCGGCCGGGGTGGCGGTGGTGGCGGTGGTGGCGGTGGGCCCAGGCGCCGCGCGGGCCGCCACGCCAGGGCCTCGGTGTCCAGGCTGGCAGCCCCGCTGGACTGCACCGGGGGCAAGCCCGCGCCGGGCTCCAGCCGCCACACCAGCGCGTCGCCCTCGCCCAGGCGCAGGCGCAGCCGCAAATCGGCTGCCAGCCGGTCGCCGTCCAGCGCCTGGTGCGGCTGCGTGGCCACGCGGCGGGCTTCCATGCACAAGCGGTTTTCCAGGCGTTCCACCTCGCTGCGCAACAGGCCCTGCCAGCCCAGCACCAGCACCACCGTCAGCACCACCGCCACGATCAGCGTGGCCATGCCGAACAGCCGCGTGCGGAAGGAAATCGCCATGCGCACTGCGCTCAGGCGCGAAAGCGGTAGCCCGCCCCGCGCACCGATTCGATGGGCGATTCGAAGGCCGCAACGCCATCGCCGACGCTGTCTCCGGCACGGTCTGCGGCCATGCGGGCCGCATTGCCGCCCGCATGGCCGCCCGCATTGCCGCCGCCCAGCGCCGCCAGCTTGGCGCGCAGGCGCTTCACGCACACGTCGACGACGTTGGTGCTGGGGTCGAAGTCGTAGCCCCACACGTGCTCCAGGATCTGACTGCGCGTGCTGACCTGGCCCGCTGTGCGCATCAGCAGGGCCAGCAGCGCGTGTTCGCGCGCGGTCAGCTCCACGCTGTCGCCGGCCCGGCTGACCAGGCGCGTCAGGCGGTCGAGCGTGTAGTCGCCGGCCTGCAGGCGGCTGAGCCTGTCGCCACTCAGGCGGCGGCGCAGGGCCTGCAGCCGGGCGTGCAGTTCTTCCACGAAAAAGGGCTTGGCCATGTAGTCGTCGGCACCCAGGTTCAGCCCCTCGATGCGGTCGCCCAGTTCATTGCGCGCAGTCAGCAGGATCACCGGCGTGTGCACGCCGGTGCTGCGCAGGCCGCGCAGCACCGACAGGCCGTCACGCCCGGGCAGCATCAGGTCGAGCACGATGGCGTCATAGCCGCCGTGCTGCGCGGCGGCGAAGCCGGCGTTGCCGTCGGCGCAGTGGGTGACCCGCGCGCCGCGCGCGGCCAGGCCACTGCAGACGAAGTCGGCGATCTTCTGTTCGTCTTCGACGAGAAGCACCTTCATCGCGCAGCGCTGTTCGTGGGCATGCCGGCATTACACACTGCGGCATGGCGGTCGGGCATGACATTGCTGTCATGGGCGGCCCTTCACGGCCAGGGGTTCACGACGCCTTCACGACACGTTCACGAAGCCAGCACGCGCCGCGCCCGGTGCAGGCGCACGAAGAGGTTCTGTTCGCTGATGGCCAGGGTGCGGCAGACGTCTGCGCTGCTGTCGTCGCGCAGCAAACGCAGCTGCACGGCTTCGCGCAGGGTGTGCGGCAGGGCCTGGATGCGGGCCAGGGTTTGCGCCAGGCGCTGGCGCTGTTCGGCCACTTCGTCGGGGCGCGGTTGCGGGCAGGCCAGCGCCAGGCTCTCGACGGGGTCGCCGTCTTCGTCCTGGCCCATCGCGTCCAGGCTGTCGTGGCCGCTGCGCTGGCGCACCAGGTCGACGATCTTGTGCTTCAGGATGGCCACCAGCCAGCTGCGCAGCGCCGCCCGGCCGCTGAACACCGCGCGGCCGCTGGCCACCGCTTCGAAGACGTCGTGCACCAGGTCTTCGGCCAGCGCCGGGTCCATCAGCTTGCGCCGCGCGTAGCCCACCAGGTAGCCGCGCTGGGCGCTCATGTCGGCCCAGCTCACGGGCAGGGCGGCGGGCGGCGGGGCGTGGCGGGCGGTGGCGTTGAGGGTGGCGTTCAGGACGGTATTCGCGGCGGCGTTCACGGCGGCATTGACGGCGGTTTGCATGGGGCGGCTTCCAGTGCGTTGTCGATGGCCGAACTGTGGCCAGCGCATCTCGCGCCCATCTCACCGAAGATCACAGCCGCATCACATTTTTCGATGCGCCGGCGCAGCGGGCGGACGCAACGCTCTGTAAGAAGCCGGCCGCCGCTGCGACACTGTGCTCATGTCCAGCACCCTGCTCCCGCACCGGCCCAGCCAGATCCTCGTTGCCGAAGACCAGGCCGATATCCGCGACCTCATCGTGCTGAATCTGCAGGGCGCGGGCTATGCCGTCACCGCCGTGGCCGACGGTCAGGCCGCGCTCAGCAGCCAGCTGGAAGGTGCCAGCGATGTGCTGATCCTGGACTTGATGATGCCCAAGCTGGACGGCCTGGACGTGTGCAAGGCGCTGCGCGCGCGCGGCCACGCCACGCCGATCCTGATGCTGACCGCCAAGAGCACCGAACTCGACCGCGTGCTGGGCCTGGAGCTGGGCGCCGACGACTACCTCACCAAGCCGTTCTCGATGGCCGAGCTGCTGGCGCGTGTGAAGGCGCTGCTGCGCCGCGCCGAGCTGCTGCGTGCGGCGCAGGCGCCGGGGGTCTCGGCCGCGGTGGTGCGCAATGGCGAACTCGAGGTCGAGCCGGCGCGGCGCGAAGTGCGCGTGGGCGGCAAGGCGCTGGAGTTCACGGCGCTGGAGTTCGACCTGCTGCTCTACTTCGCGCAGCACCCGGGGCGGGTGTTCTCACGCGCGCAGTTGCTGGATGCGGTGTGGGGCTACTCGCACGAAGGTTATGAGCACACGGTGACGACGCACATCAACCGTGTGCGCGCCAAGCTGGAGGTGGACCCGCTGCAGCCGCGCTTCGTCCTCACCGTACGCGGTGCCGGCTACAAGATGCGTGATGTGCCGCGATGAAGCGTCCTCGATGAGGGCTTCTCGATGAAGGCGGTGCGGTGAGCATCCGCCTGCGCCTGGCGCTCACCGTCTTTCTCACCGGCCTGGCCACGGCCGTGGGGGTCATCGTCGCGGTCGCGCTGGCCTTCCAGAAGTTCGAGCACGAAGGCACCTGGCAGCGCGGTGACGCCTTCCTGGGCCGTGTGGTGGCCCAGCACCCCGACCTGCTGGACCAGCAGCGCAGCGACGCCGAGGCCTTCGGCGGCTTCCTGCGCAGCCTGCTGCTGTACGAACCCAACAGCCAGCTCTATCTCCTGGCCGCCGACGGCACCGTGCTGGCCCACACCGGCCGCATGCAGCTGGCGCCCGGTTTCAAGGTGGCCTTGCCGCCCGTGCAAACAGCGGCAGCCGCCGCCGGCCGTGCCGACCGCAGCGCGGCCTATGTGATGGGCGACGACCCCGAATACATGGACAGCGATGCCGTGGTGGCCGCGCGCGTGTTGAGCCGCTCCGTCATCCGCCCGTCTACCGAGCCCGAGGGCTACCTCTACCTCGTCTGCCGCAAACCGGGCCTGCCCGCGCCGCGCGCCGCGCTGCTGTGGCAGAGCCTGGCCACGCCGGCCGTGGCCTCGGTGCTGGTGGTGTGCGTGCTGACCTCGTTGCTGGCGGCCTGGATCATCATCACCGTGACGCGCCCGCTGCGTGTGCTGACCGACGAGGTGGCGATGGCCGCGCGCGAGGGTTTCAGCATGACCGCCGGCGTGGCCGCGCCGCCGGCGCCAGCGGC
>JANMZP010000241.1:0-3656 GCA_031383435.1 Betaproteobacteria bacterium
CGCGGTGCACGGCTGCCGCAGCGTGAAGAAACCCGACATGGTGCTGAACGGCTACCTGCCGAAGATGGAGATCGACGCCCAGACCTACCGGGTGCGGGCCGACGGGCAGTTGCTGACCTGCGAGCCGGCGACGGTGTTGCCTCTGGCGCAGAAGTACTTTTTGTTTTGAGCCTTGCGGCGGCGCCTGCCTAGAATCGCGGCCCCTGACGCACGGCGTCGCACTCAAGCAATCGGTCTATGAAAATATTCGGCGCACATGGTTCGGGTCGGGCTGCCCTGGCGGTCACTGTGGCCACTGTGGCCACTGTGGCCACTGTGGCCGCTTGCGGCGGCAACAACGACAACGCCAGCGTCAGTGACGCGCAGGTCATCAGCTTCGTGGCGGCCTCCAACATCAACGGCCTGGGCAATGTCGGCACGGGCACCCACCGCTGGGTGGGCGCGGGCACGGCAGCACCGGTCATCAGCGTCTACATCCCCACGCCGAACGGCGCGACGGAAATCGACCTGGCGAGCAAGGCGCGCGCCGCCATCGCCACCATCAACCAGCACCTGCCCGGTGGCTTGAGCCTGGTGGAGGTCAGCACCGCGCCCAGCAGCGGCGGCTATCTGCGCGTCAGCTACCTGACCAGTTACGTCCCCAGCGGCTCGACCGATTACCAGAGCTACTGTGCCAATGTGGCCACCGGTGCCGGGCTGCCGAACATCGTCAGCGCCACCGCTGCCAGCGGCGAGCGCAACCAGACCGTGGCCTGGGTGAACCTGGGCAACGGGCGCTGCGGCGTGACGCAAGACGTCGTCTCGCACGAGTTTGGCCACGCGCTGGGCCTGGGCACACACTTCGAGGGCTTCGGCAACGGCCCGGCCGTTTCGCGCGCCTTCTGGGACGTGCTGGCCACGCTGTACGCCAACCCGGTGCGCACCCCGGCACCCGCCCTGGTGGTGCGGCGCGCGGCCGGCTGAACGCTCAGCGCTCGCCCAGCGAACTGCTCTCGCTGAGGATCAAGCCTTCGCTGAGGATCAGCCCTTCGCTGAGGATCAAGCCTTCGCTGAGGATCAAACCTTCGCTGAGGATCAGGCCTTCACTGAGGATCAGACCTTCGCTCAGGATCAGGCCCTGGCTCAGCATCACGCCGTTCAACAGCCGGGTGCCGCTGCCGGTGCCCAGCCAGCTTTGCAAGGTCATCGTGGGCAGGAACACGCCGGTCTTGCCGACCACCGAACTGGTGCCGGCAAGGCTGTCAACCAGCACGACACCGCTGGTCAACAGGGTCTGGTTGGTCAGCGCGGTGTCGGTGTACGACTTGACGAAAGTGTTGGCTGCGATGCCGGTGCCCGACCAGTAGACCGGCTGGCGGAAACGCACCGTGCTGCCGGCCCAGGTGATGCGCGGGTCGAAGATGGGTTGGTAGGTCAGCAGCGACGCGCCGTTGACGATGCGGTTGCCGCCCACGTAAGCCATGCCCGACCAGTAGAACGACTCGCCGTTGACCGCGGAGAACGCGGACGGCGCGACCCTGCCCGCCGCCAGCAAGGAAGTGCCTGGTGCGATGGTGCCGGCCGCGATGGCGCTGGCGATATCGGTGCGCAGCGCTCTGGCCGCAGTCACCGCGCCGTCCACATTCAGCAGGCCGGTGCCCTGCTGCAACAGGTTGGCCCCCGGCAGCGGCTGCGCTGTGATCTGCAGGATGGCCTTGATCATCGGTGGCGTCAGCCCGGGGTTGGCCTGCAACAGCAGCGCGGCGGCACCGGCCACGGCCGGCGCTGCGATGGACGTGCCGCTGAGCATCATCTGCGTTTCATTCAGGCTGGCCATGATGCCCAACGGCGCGATCAGCGACGGGCCGTACAACTTGCCCAACTGGTTCCAGGTCAGCCCGGTGGACGCTGTGGCACCCGCGCCAACGATCTTGTTGCCCGGGGCCACCAGGTCGGGCTTGAGCAGGTTGTCCACGCGGCGCACGCCACCCGCGTCGGTGTAGCTGCCGCGCGTCGGGCCGCGTGAACTGAACAGGTTGACGGTGTCGTCGGCGCGCGCCACGGTGTCGCGCAGGTTGACGGCACCCACCGTGATGACGCTGGGGTCGTTGCCCGGTGAACTGATGCGACCGTAGACCTCCTGGGCTTGCGGGTTCTGGCCGAAGTTGCCGGCCGCCACCACCACCGTGATGCCGGCCGCCGTGGCGCTGCGCACGGCCACGCACAGCGGGTCGGTTTGCCAGGACTCGGTGGAATTCGAGGCCAGGCTCAGGTTCATCACGCGGATGTTGTATTCCTTGGCGTGGTAGATGACCCACTGGATGCCTTCCAGCGCGTCGCTGACCGTGCCCGTGCCCGCGTCGCTGAGCACCTTCACGTCGTAGACGTTGGCGTTGGGCGCGATGCCGTTGATGTCCTGCGCGCGCGCATCTTTCGGCACGAAGTAGCGGCCCGCGGCCACCGAGGCCACGTGCGTGCCGTGGCCGTAGCCGTCTTGCGTGACGGCCAGGTCGGCGGAAACCGCGGTTTCGTAGTTGGCCAGGGCCAGGCTGTTCGGGGCCAAAGACGTGGCGCCGGCGGCCGCGCCCGCCCAGTTGGCCGCCGTGGCGTTCAGCACGTTGACGTTCTTCAGCACCCGCTTGCCACCGGCGCTGTTGTTGAACGACAGGTGGCTCTTCATCACCCCCGAATCGAGCACGGCGATGCCGATGCCGGTGCCGTCCAGGCCGGTGTAGCTGGCCTTGCTGGTGTAGGGGCGAACCGATGGCCCCGACGTGCCCGTGACCGCTTCCATCGTGCTGGCCGTGCGCTGCGTGCTGCGGTTGGGCGACACACTGACCACGTCGTCGCGCTGCGCCAGAACGGCCACGTCGCTGGCCTTGATCTGCACGGTCAGCGCGCGCACCGCCGGGTGCACCGCGTGCACCGCGCCGCCGAGCTTGAGCACGGCGGCGCGCAATTCGGCCATCTGCTGGTCTTCAGAATCGCTGACCACGATGGCCTGCACGTGGGCCACGCCGTTGATGTTGCGCGACCACTTGGCGCGCCGCTCGCCGCCGCCGGGCAAGCGGACTTCGTCGCCCAGATCGCGCGCCACCTTCTGGTGGCGCTCGCCCCCCGGGCGGGCGTGGGCGGTGCGCAGGCCCGCATCGGGCCACAGCAGGCCCAGCGTGATCAAGGCGGCCACGGCGGCACGCACCAAGCGGCGGCGCTCGATGAGGACGATGAAGGGGACGGCTGCAGTCATGGTGTTCCTGGGTGGCGAGGACAGGTCCGTGGCAGCAAGCTTGCACCCCGAACCGTTTTGATGTGGCGTCTGCGGCTGACCCGGGGGCCACCTTCCGCAAGGCTTCGAAAACGCAGCTGACCGGGGCCACCCCTGCGTTTCGACATGACCCGATTGTGCGCAGGTGGCCCCATGGTGCGGCGTGCGCAGATCACGGATGATCGGATTCTTGGCGGCCTGCAGGCGGCGCGACAATACCGGCATGCTGACCATCAACAAGCTGATTGCCCAGGGTCGCGGCCTGGCACCTGCCCTGCTCAAGCGCGCGGCGCAAGTCGAACTGGCCTGGGATGTGCGCTGCAAAAGCCGCTTCGACATCACCGACGCCAGCGGCCGCGCGCTGGGCGTTTTTCTGCCGCGCGGCAGCGCCGTGCGGGGCGGTGATGTGCTG
>JANMZP010000259.1:0-31069 GCA_031383435.1 Betaproteobacteria bacterium
CACATTCATCTCGACGCTCAAAGAAGCGCCCGCCGAAGCCGAAGTCGCCAGCCATCAGTTGATGATGCGCGCGGGCTTCATCAAGCGCCTGGGCGCTGGCATCTACAACTACATGCCGCTGGGCCTGCGCGTCATCCGCAAGGTCGAGGCCATCATCCGCGAGGAGATGGACCGGGCCGGCGCGGTTGAACTGCTGATGCCGGTGGTGCAGCCCGCCGAGCTGTGGCAAGAGACGGGTCGCTTCCAGGCCTACGGCCCCGAATTGCTGCGCATCAAAGACCGCCACGACCGCGACTTCGTGATCCAGCCAACGAGCGAAGAAGTCGTCACCGACATCGCCCGCCAGGAACTGCGCAGTTACAAGCAACTGCCGCGGAATTTTTATCACATCCAGACGAAGTTCCGCGACGAGCGCCGGCCGCGTTTCGGCTTGATGCGCGGGCGCGAATTCACGATGAAGGATGCTTATTCCTTCGACCGCGACAAGGCCTCGGCGCTGAAAAGCTACCAGACCATGTTCGACACCTACAAGCGCATCTTCGACCGCTTCGGCCTCGAATACCGCGCTGTGGCGGCCGACACCGGCGCCATCGGTGGCGACGCCTCGCACGAGTTCCAGGTCATCGCCGACACGGGCGAAGACGCCATCGTCTACTGCCCGACCAGCGACTACGCGGCCAACATCGAGTTGGCCGAAGCCGTGTCGCTGATCGCCCATCGGGCAGCGCCGGCGCAGGCCCTGACCCAGACGGCAACGCCCGGCAAGTCGACCTGCGAAGACGTGGCCGCGCTGCTCGGCGTGCCGTTGGCGCAGACCGTGAAATCGCTGGTGCTGGCCACCGATGTGAAGAACGAAGCCGGCGACATCGCCAAGACCACGGTGTGGCTGCTGCTGGTGCGCGGTGACCACAGCCTGAACGAGATCAAGGCCGGCAAGGTGGAGGGTCTGAAAGATGCCTTCCGCTTCGCGACCGTCGCCGAAATCGAAGACCACTTCGGCTGCAAGCCCGGCTACCTCGGCCCGATCACATTGAAGAAGCCGGTGAAGGTGGTGGCCGACCGCACCGTCGCCGCGATGAGCGATTTCGTCTGCGGCGCGAACGAGGCCGACTTCCACCTGACGGGCGTGAACTGGGGCCGCGACCTGCCCGAACCCGATGTGGTGGCCGACATCCGCAACGTTGTGGCGGGTGACCCTTCGCCCGACGGCCTGGGCGTTCTGGCCATCCAGCGCGGCATCGAAGTCGGCCATGTTTTCTACCTCGGCACAAAGAAATACAGCGTGCCGATGAAGGCCAACTTCCTCGACGAGAACGGCAAGCCGCAACCTTTCGAAATGGGTTGCTACGGCATCGGCGTGACGCGCCTGCTGGGTGCGGCCATCGAACAGAACCACGACGGGCGCGGCATGATCTGGCCGGCTGCGATGGCACCCTTCAGCGTCGTCATCTGCCCCATCGGCTACGACCGCAGCGCCGACGTTCAGGCCGCTGCTGACAGCCTGCACGACGAACTCGCCGCGCTGGGCATCGACGTGGTGCTGGACGACCGGGGCGAGCGCCCGGGGGCGATGTTTGCCGACTGGGAATTGATCGGCGTGCCGCAGCGCGTGGTGTTGTCCGACCGCGGGCTGAAGGCCGGCACGGTCGAACTGCAAGGCCGGCGCGAAGCCGCTGCTACCGTGCTGCCGCTGGCCGAGGTGGGGGCCACGCTGAAGGCGCGTTTGGCTGCATGACGGGCCGCAAAGTTCGAGCCGCATGACGCTGGCGCGCCGCGCGCTGTTGGTGGGCGCTGTCGGGCCGCTGGCGCTGTGGGACCGCCGGGCGTGGGCGGGCGCGCAGGTGGAAGAACCCATGGCCGATGCCGTGCGTTCGGCCTTGGTGGCCGCCGTGGCCGAGGCCGCACCGCCGCGCCCCCGCTTCGACAAGATGGACGAGCGTCTGGCCTATTTGCGCTGGCTGGGCGCGGCCAGCGAAAGGCTGAAGAAGCGCCACACCGAGAACCACACGCGGGTCGAGTTCCTGGAGGCGGTCTGGTACGAGAGCCGGCGTGCCGGGCTGGAGACCGCGTTGGTGCTGGGCCTGATCCAGGTCGAGAGCGGCTTTCGCAAGTACGCGATCAGCAGCGCCGGGGCGCGCGGCTACATGCAGGTGATGCCCTTCTGGGCCCGCCTCATCGGCAACGGCGACGACCGCCGTCTGTTCCACCTGCAGACCAATCTGCGCTTTGGCTGCACCATCCTGCGCCACTACCTCGACCGCGAGCGCGGCGATGTCTTCATGGCGCTGGGCCGCTACAACGGCAGCCGGGGCAAGGCCGAATACCCCAACGCCGTGCTCGGTGCACGGCGTGTGTGGGACGTACCGATCACCTGAACCGGTCTTGGGTGCTGGCTCAGTTCGGCGGGCTGAGCATCTGCTGCAATTCGCCCGACTGGTACATCTCCATCATGATGTCCGAGCCGCCGACGAATTCACCGTTGACGTAGAGCTGCGGGATCGTGGGCCACTGTGCGTAGTCCTTGATGCCCTGGCGCACTTCGTCGTCGTCGAAGACGTTGAAGGTCTTGAGATCGTTCACGCCGCAGGCCTTCATGACCTGGATGGCACGGCCGGAAAAGCCGCACTGCGGAAATTGGGCCGTGCCCTTCATGAAGAGCACCACGCGGTTGCCCTTGACCAGTTCGTCGATGCGTTGTTGCACGTCGCTCATGGGACATGTCCTTCTTGAAATCAGCAAGCCGTAAGTATGCGACAGGCCGAAGCGGTGCCCGCAGTGTGGGGTCTAGAAGGTGTAGCGCACGCCAAGCTGCAGCAGCGGCGACAAGCGCGCGTCGCGTGGGGCACCGTCGTTGCCGTCGTTGCCGTCGTAGCCGAAGACGGCGCGGCTGTTGCCCGTGCCCCAGCGGTCGGCCACCAGGCCCAGGCCGGCCGCCAGGGCCAGGCCGTTCTGCCAGGCGGCACTGGCTTGGCCCAGGCCCACGCGGGTGCCGCCAAAAGCCGCCGCCAGCGCCAAGGGCGACACATTGCCGGTCTGCAGGCCGATGCGCACCTGCCATTGCGGCCAGACGCGGCCCGCTGCCGGCGCTTGCAGGCCGTCGGCGGCGCCAGCCTGCACAGCTCCTGCAGCCAGCCACAAAACCAGGCAGATCGAGCGGATATTCATGGCGGCCTCCAGTGGTGCAACGGTGCGGCCATGATGCGCCGCAAGCCACCGCGCGGCATCCCCCTGGTGGCCGACTTTCTGGCGCTGTTCTGCGCGCTGCGTTGCGCTGCTGTAGGACCGGCGTCGGATCTACCGCACCGCGTGCCAAGCCGCGCCGCTGCAGCGCGGCAGGCCGGCCAGGTCCAGGCGCGTCTGGGCCTCGACGAAGCCCCGCGCGGTCAGCATCGCCCGCACCGCCTCGGCCTGGTCGTGGCCGTGTTCCAGCAGCAGCCAGGCACCGGGCAGCAGGTGTTCGGGGGCGTCTTGCACGATGCGCCGCAGCGCCGCCAGGCCATCGCCCTCGGGCGTCAGCGCGCCGCGCGGTTCGTGGGTCAGCGCGGCCAGGTGCGGGTCGTCGCCGGCGACATAGGGCGGGTTGGACACGGCCAGCCCGAAACGGCGGCCGTGCAATGGTGCCCACCAGTCGCCGTGCAGCCATTCCACCGTCAGGCCATGGCGCACGCTGTTGGCCTGGGCCACCTGCAGCGCCGCCAAACTGGTGTCGCTGGCGGTGATGGCTGTGCTCGCACGCCGGTGCTTGGCCGCCAGTGCGATCGCGCCGCTGCCGGTTCCCAGATCGACCAGGCTGTCTGCCGGCGCCGTGGCCAGCCGCTCCAGCGCCCATTCGACCAGCAACTCGGTTTCAGGCCGTGGCACCAGCACGTCGGGCGTGACCTGCAGCGGGAGGCCGCAGAACTCGCGGCCGCCCACCAGGTAGGCCAGCGGCTCACCCGCTGCTCGACGCTGCAGTTGCTGCCGCAGCGTCGCCGCCTGCGCCTCGCTCAGCGCGTGGTCGTCGTGGGCCAGCAACCAGGCGCGCGGCCGCTGCAGCAGGTGGCCGATCAGCAGTTGCGCGTCCAGCCGTTCCACGCCGGCCTGGCGTGCGTGGTCCAGCCATTCAGCGATGCGCATGGCGGTTCAGCGGACGCCAACTTCCAGCTGCTCCAGCTGCTCGCTGGCGCGTGCGGCATGCAGCGCCGACACGACATCGCCCAGATCGCCATCCATGATCTGGGCCAGCTTGTACAGCGTCAGGTTGATGCGGTGGTCGGTCAGCCGGCCCTGCGGGAAGTTGTAGGTACGGATGCGGTCGCTGCTGTCGCCGCTGCCGATCAGGCCTTTCCGTGTAGCGGCCTCTTTCGCGGCCCGTTCGCCACGCTCTTTCTCGCGCAGCCGCGCCACCAGCACCGTCATGGCCTTGGCCTTGTTGCGGTGCTGGCTGCGGTCGTCTTGGCATTCGGCCACCAGGCCCGTGGGCAGGTGGGTGATGCGGATGGCGCTGTCGGTCTTGTTGATGTGCTGGCCGCCAGCGCCGCTGGCACGAAAGGTGTCGATGCGCAAATCGGCCGGGTTCAGTGTCACTTCCTCGGCTTCGTCGGGCTCGGGCATCACGGCCACCGTGCAGGCGCTGCTGTGGATGCGGCCCTGGTTCTCGGTGCTGGGCACGCGCTGCACGCGGTGGCCGCCGCTCTCGAAACGCAGTTGGCCGTAGACGCCCGTGTTCGCGTTCCCGCTGTCCACGCGCAGCACGAGTTCCTTGTAGCCGCCCAGTTCGCTGTCGCTCTGGCTGATGATTTCGGTGCGCCAGCCCTGGCGCTCGCAATAGCGCAAATACATGCGCGCCAGGTCGCCCGCGAACAGCGCCGATTCGTCACCGCCGCTGCCGGCGCGAATTTCCAGGAAAGCCGGCCGTTCGTCGTCCGGGTCTTTCGGAATCAGCGCGGTCTGCAGTTCGCCATCCAGGCGGGCCATGTCGGCGCTGGCGCTGGCGATTTCTTCCTGCGCCATCGCGGCCATTTCGGGGTCGGTCTCGCCGCGGGCCATCTCTTGCGCCGCAGCCAGATCGTGTTCACGCTGCCGGTAGCGGGCATAGCGCGTGGACACGCCGCTGACCTCGGCCTGCTCGCGCGACAGGGCGCGCCAGCGCTTGATGTCGGCCGCGACTTGCGGGTCGGACAGCGTGGCATCCAATTCAGCCAGGCGCAGGCTCAGGCGTTCAAAACGGTCGCGCAGGGTGGGATTCATGGTGTCGTCGAAAGCGGCCCGCCACCGCGCAGGCTGCGCGGCGTCTTGCGGTGCATCAGCTAACGGCCTTCGCCGCCAGGTTGGCGCGAGGCCGAGCGCAGGAAGAGGCGGGACACGGTGTCGGCCAGGTGCAGGCGTTCTTCGCCCTCGGCCGCGTGCAGTTCAGCCAGCGTGCCGTGCAGCATCTTGTGCGTGATGCCACGGGCCATCGCCTCCAGCACCTTCTCGGCCGGCTCGCCGCGGGCCAGCGCCTTGCGGGCGCGCGCCAGCTCAATCGCACCCCAGTCGTCGGCCTGGCGGTTCAGCGCCTGGATCAGCGGCACGGCGGCGCGCTGGTCCAGCCAGTGCGCAAAACTCTGCACGCCGGCGTCGATGATGGCTTCGGCCTGCTGCACCGCAGCCTGACGTTTTTCGCCGGCCGTCTGCACCAGCGCCGACAGGTCATCGACGGTGTAGAGGTAGACGTCGGACAGCCGTGCCACTTCAGGTTCGATGTCGCGCGGTACGGCCAGGTCAATCATGAACATCGGCCGGTGCCGGCGTGCCTTCAAGGCCCGTTCGACCGCGCCCAGGCCGATGATGGGCAGGGTGCTGGCCGTGCAGGAAATCACCGCGTCGAATTCATGCAGGCGGTAGGGCATGTCAGACAGGCGCATGGCCTCGCCACCGAAGCGCGCAGCCAGCCGTTCACCGCGTTCCAGCGTGCGGTTGGCCAGTGCGATGGACTTGGGGGCGCGCGCTTCAAAGTGCGTGGCCACCAGTTCGATCATCTCGCCGGCCCCGACGAAGAGCACCTTGATCTGGTGCAGGTCTTCGAACAACTGGCTGGCCAGGCGCACGGCGGCGGCGGCCATGCTGATGGAATGCGAGCCGATCTCGGTGGAGGTGCGCACTTCCTTGGCCACTGCGAAGGACCGTTGGAACAACTGGTGCAGCGTGGTGCCCAGCGTGCCGGCCTCGTCGGCCATGCGCACGGCCTGCTTCATCTGGCCCAGGATCTGCGGCTCCCCCAGCACCATGGAATCCAGGCCCGACGCGACGCGGAAGGCATGCCGCGCTGCGGCGTGGTCTTCCAGCACGTAACTGTGGTCCAGCAACTGCCCGCCAGTGATGCCGCCTTGCTCGGCCAGCCAGTCCAGCGTCGGCCGCACCAGTTCGTGGATGGGCTCGGAGCCGGCGGCCACGTACAGCTCGGTGCGGTTGCAGGTCGACACCAGCGCGGCTTCGGGGACGTTGCGCTGCAGGCGTTCACGCAGGCCGTGCAAGGCCGGGGCCAGTTGTTCGGGGGCAAAGGCCAGCCGCCCGCGCAGGTCCAGCGGCGCGGTGGTGTGGTTCAGCCCAAGGGCCACGAGGTTGACAGCGGCACTCACGAGACAATTGTAGGGAGTGGGGGCCGTGTCGCGCAGACGGTGGGTTTGCGCGGTATCCATGCCGCGCGGGCACGGGCCCTGCGATCAGAAGGAATGGACAACGATGGGACCGCTGGACGCGCTGTGGCACTTGGGCAATCTCTTCATGCCGGCTTTGTTGCTGGGCGCGCTGTCGGCCGCAGCCAGCAAGCTGGTCTGGCGGCGTGAATTGGCCGGTGTGGGCTGGAAGCACCTGGCCGGGCCGGCCTGCGCGGTGGCGGCCCTGCTCACCGTCACCGGACTGCTTGTCTTCGGCCGCGACGGGAAGATGGTCACCTATGGCGCGATGGTGGCCGGCTGTGCACTCACGCTGTGGTGGCAGGGCTTCGGACCGGGGCGTCGCTGAAGCCATCACCCGCGCCGCCGTGCCCGGTTTCGTTCACCACGGGCGTGGCGCGCAGCGAGTGCGGGAAGGCTTCGGTGACCGTGACATCGATCATCTGCCCGACCAGCCGCGCTGCGTTCGGCCCGCCATCGAAATTCACGATGCGGTTGCACTCGGTGCGGCCCATCAGTTCGTTGGCCCCATTGCCCAACTTGTCGCCCTTGCCGCTGTTGCGCGATGAGCCCTCAACCAGGATGCGCTGCACCGTGCCGAGCAGGCCGGCGCTGATGCGCTTCACGTTGTCCTCTATGGTGGCCTGCAGGTGGCGCAGACGCTGCAACTTCAGCGCTTGCGGCGTGTCGTCGGCCAGTGAAGCGGCGGGCGTGCCCGGCCGCTTGCTGAAGACGAAGCTGAAACTGCTGTCGAAGCCCACGTCGTCGATCAGCTTCATCATCTTGCCGAAGTCTTCCTCGGTCTCGCCGGGGAACCCGACGATGAAGTCGCTGCTGATGCGGATGTCCGGCCGCACGGCGCGCAGCTTGCGAATGGTGCTTTTGTATTCCATCGCGGTGTAGCCGCGCTTCATCGCCGACAGGATGCGGTCGCTGCCATGCTGCACCGGCAGGTGCAAGTGGTTCACCAGCTTGGGCACTCGGGCGTAGACGTCGACCAGCCGCTGGGTGAATTCATTCGGGTGGCTGGTGGTGTAGCGGATGCGCTCGATGCCGGGGATCTCGGCCACCACTTCGATCAGCAACGCGAAGTCGGCGATCTCGGCCGTGTTGCCCATCACACCGCGGTAGGCGTTGACGTTCTGGCCGAGCAACGTCACCTCCTTCACACCCTGCTCGGCCAACCCGGCCACTTCGGCCAGCACGTCGTCCAGCGGGCGGTGCACTTCTTCGCCGCGCGTGTAGGGCACCACGCAGTAGCTGCAGTACTTGCTGCAGCCTTCCATGATCGACACGAAGGCCGAAGCACCGTCCATGCGTGCCGGCGGCAGGTGGTCGAACTTCTCGATCTCGGGGAAGCTGATGTCGACCTGCGGCCGGTGCTGCGCGCTGCGTGCGGCAATCATTTGCGGCAGGCGGTGCAGGGTCTGCGGGCCGAAGACCAGATCGACATAGGGCGCGCGGTCGATGATGGCCGCGCCTTCCTGGCTGGCCACGCAGCCGCCCACGCCGATCAGCACGCCCGGCTTGGCCTTCAGGTGCTTGACGCGGCCCAGGTCGCTGAAGACTTTCTCTTGCGCCTTTTCGCGTACCGAGCAGGTGTTGAAGAGGATCAGGTCGGCCTCTTCGACGTTGCTGGTCTTCTCGTAGCCGTCGGCGGCGCGCAGCACGTCGGCCATCTTGTCCGAGTCGTAGTCGTTCATCTGGCAGCCGAAAGTGCGGATGAAGACCTTCTTGCTGGTCTTGGCGACCGGGTCGTCGTGGCGCTTGTGGTCGTCGCGCCTGTTCTCGTGGCTCTTGTGCTCGTCGCTCATGGCCGGCTCCAGGTTTGCGCGGAAGGGTCGAAGGTCCATGCGGCGGCCTGCGCGGGTGTGGACGGCCAGGGCAGGCGGGCGCGCTCGGCAGCGCTCAGGATCCACACATCGAGCAGCAAGCCGCTGGTGTCGATGGTGTAGTTCACGGTGTGGCGCTGGTTGACCAGCGCACCCGACAACTGCAGCAGGTTGTTGTCGCCACGAATGCGCGCACCCGGCGCCAGCCGCGCGGCCTGGCCGTTCAGCGCCACATCAGGCGGTTGCAGCACGACGAGTTCACCGCGCAAGGCGGTGGCCGGAAAGGGGCGCGGCACCTGGGCCGCAGCGGGCAGGGCGCACAGGCCCACAACGGTGGCCGTGGTGGCCAGCAAAGCACAGCGAAGCATGGTGTAGATCCAGAGGCTGTGGAAGAAACGCTCCAGCGGCGCAAGCCCCTGGGCACAGCCCTCAATTCTAGGCGGCCGCAGCGGCTGGGCCGGGCAAGCGACCGCTCCAAGCGTGACCCCAAGCCCGGCTTGCTAGCCTGCCACGTAGCACGGCAAGCGCCCGGCCAGGAAGCCGGGCACCGCGTCGGCTTCAAGGGCCAGGGCGTACAGCCAGCCCTGGGCGCGCAGGCAGCCCATGCCGGCCAGCAGGCGGGCTTGCGCGGCGGTTTCAACGCCTTCGGCCACCACCTCCAGGTTCAGCGCCTGTGCCACCTGCAGCACGGCCTGCACCAGGGCGCGGTGGTAGACGCTGGTTTCCAGTTCGCGCACGAAGGCGCGGTCGATCTTCACCTGCTGCACCGGGAAGGTCTGCAGCGAAGCCAGTGACGAGTGGCCGGTGCCGAAGTCGTCCAGCGCCAGCTGCACGCCCAGGGCGCGCAGTTCGGTCAGCAGCCCGCGCACTGAAGCGTCGTCCATGGCCAGGCTTTCGGTGATTTCCAGTTGCAGCCGGTTGCACGGCAGCCCCAGTTCGGTCAACAGCGCACCCACGCGACCGGGCAGGCCGTTGTCGGTGAGTTGGGCCCGGCTCAGGTTCACCGACAGGCGCGGTGGCAGGGCCAGGCCGCTGCGCTGCCAGACCGCGAAGGCGCTGCAGGCCAGGCGCAGCACCTGTTCGCCCAGCTCGGCAATCATCCCGGCTTCTTCGGCGATGGGGATGAACTGCAGCGGCGAGACCTCACCGCGCACCGGGTGGCACCAGCGTGCCAGCGCTTCCATGCCGACGACGTGGCCGCTGGCGATGTCGACGATGGGCTGGAACACCGCCCGCAGCTGCCCGCTTTTCAGCGCTTGCCGCAGGTCGCCTTCCAGCGCCAGGTTGCTGGCCACGCGCTGGTGCATCTCGGGTTCGAACAATACCCAGTTGCCGCGGGCGCGGCGCTTGGCTTCGTACATGGCGGTGTCGGCGTCACGCAGCAACTGCTCCGCCGTGCTGCCCGGCTGGGCCAGGATCACGCCCATGCTGACCGGCGACACCAACTCCATACCTTGCAGCCGGTACGGTTGGGCCATGGTGCGCACCAGGCGGTCGGCAATGGCGGCCACCGCAGCGGGGTCTTCCACGCCATCGGCCAGCACCACGAATTCGTCGCCACCGAGGCGGGCCGCCAGCGTTTGGGGCATGGCGCTGTCGGCGGGCGGCGCGGGCACGCTCAGCAGGGTGTCGGCCGGGCGCAGGCCATGGCGCAGGCGTTGCGCCAGGTGGCGCAGCAGCTCGTCGCCGGCGTCATGGCCCAGGCTGTCGTTGATCTGCTTGAAGCGGTCGCAGTCCATGAACAGCAGGGCGAAGCGGGCGCCGGCGTCCAGCCGCTGGCGCAACTGCACCAGCAAGGCCGCACGGTTGGGCAGGCGGGTCAGCGCGTCGGTTTCGGCGCGGTGTTGCAGTTCCTGTTGCAGCCGTTCGCGTTCGCTGACGTCGGTCAGCACGCCGTGCCACACGCCACCGCCCGCAGCGCTGTGGCGCGCCGACATGTCCAGCCGGCGCTCCGGCTGGCGCTGCGGTGTCAGCACCACCTGCCAGCGGTCGCTGCGGGCCGCGGCCGCCGCGAGCAGCGCGGCCTGCAAGGCACTGCGGCTGCCCGGCGTCAGGCTGGCCAGCAGCTGTTCGGGTGCGGCGGCGGCCTGGGTCGGCGTGACGCCCAGCAGGTCGAGCAGCGGGTTGCTGGCATAGGGAAAGCGCAGGCTGCCGTCGGGCAGCGTTTCGATCTGCAGCACCGCACCGGGCATCGAGTCCAGGCTGTCGCGGGCCTGGCGCAGTTCGACCAGCAGGCGGCGTCGTTCCAGGCCGGGCACCAGCAGGCCGACGTAGGTGGGCCCGTCGGGACCGGGTTCGCAGCGCCAGAACGAAACCGCCGGCCAGCCGTCGGTCTTGGCGGTCAGGGCAAAGGCAGCGCCCGCCGTCGCGGTCGCCGGCGTGGTCGCCGTCTCAGTCGCCAGATCCAACAGTTTCTCGTTCAGGCTGCCGTGCGTGACCAGCGCGGGCCACAGGCTGGTGGCCCACAACACCTGCGATGCGGGTCTCAGCCAGCCCATGAAGGGCGTGCCGCACAGCCTGCCGTGGACGCGGGTGGCGCTGCCCGTGTCGTCGCCGGGCTCGCTGCCGATGCCCTGCGCGCCGGGTGGCAACCCCAGCTGGGTCAAGAGGCCCGGGTCGACACGCAGCACGCGCCCGGCGGCGTCCAGCCGCACGGTGTACCCGGGCCCTGCCGACACGGCCGGCGCAGGGGGCTGCAGGGTGGCCGTCATTCAGCCCCGCCAGGCCAGGTTGCGGCGCAGCGCCTGCGCCACTTCGGCCGGCGCGCTGACGTGGGGGCAATGGCCGCTGGCCTGCAGCAGTTCGTAACGGCTGCACGGCAACCGCGCCGCCAGCCACTGGCCGACGGCTTCAGACGCCAGCGCGTCACCGCTGCTTTGCAGCACCAGGCAGGGCACCGCCACGCCGGGTATCAGCGGGCGCAGGTCGGACAGGAAGGTGGCGCGGGCCCAGCGCAGCGCCACCGCCGGGTCCATCGCGCAGAAGCTGTCGGCCAGGCGTTCGGTCAGGGCCGGCCGTTCCGGGTTGGCCATCACCATCGGGGCCACGGCGCGCGCCCAGGCCGCTTGCCCTTCGGCCAGACCGTGCACCAGGTCTTCCAGCTGGCTGCGCTCGAAGCCGCCAGGGTAGCCGGGCAAATCGTTGGCGAAGCAGGGCGACGGCGACAACATCGCCAGCAGGCCGAAGCGGCTGGCGTCGCGGTGGGCCGCCAGGGCGGCCACCGAGGCCGCCACCGAGTGCCCGACGACCACCGTGTCGTGCAGGTCGAGCGCAGCCATCAGCGCCAGCAGGTCGTCGGCGTAACCGTCCAGCGTGGCGTGGCGTGCGGCGTCGTAGGCGGCCGGGTCGGCGCTGCCGACACCCGGCCAGTCGAAAAGGATGCGGCGCGCCTCGGGCAGGGCTTCGGCCACGGCCTGCCACATGGTCTGGTCGCAGCCGTAGCCGTGGGCCAGCAGCAGCGTGGGGGCACCGGCCGGGGTGCTGGCTTCCAGGATGTGAACGTTCAGCGCGTGCGGCATGGCGTGGCCTTTCGTGTTCTCAAGCTGCCGCCTTGTTGGCGGCAGGTGCATCGGGCGCTGGCAAGGTGCCGCCGCAACTTCGGTTGCGCCCGCTGCCCTTGGCGATGTAGAGCTGCGCATCGGCCCCGCGCAGCAGGGCCGCCGCGCTGCCGGGGGTGTTGCCCGAGGTGCTGCACACACCCAGGCTGACGGTGACCACGGGGGCGGCCGTCGAGTCGGCGTGGGCGATGCCCAGGGCTTCGACGGCCGCGCCGAGCCGGCGCGCCAGGTCCAGCGCGCCCAGCAGGTCGGTGTCGGGCAGCAGGCAGACAAATTCCTCGCCGCCGTAGCGTGCCGCCAGGTCGCCAGGGCGCTTCAAGGTCAAGCGCAGGCAGTTGGCCACCTGGCGCAGGCAGGCGTCGCCCGCCTGGTGGCCATAGCAGTCGTTGTAGCGCTTGAAAAAATCCACATCCAGCAGCACCACGCTCAGTTCACTGCCGTTGCGCACCGCGCGGCCCCATTCGCTGGCCAGCCGCTCGTCGAAATAACGGCGGTTGCGCACACCGGTCAGGCCGTCCACGTAGACCCACTGGCGCAGCATGTCGGCCTGGGTTTTCAGCGTGATGTGGGTCTTCACGCGGGCCCGCACGATGGCCGGGTTGATGGGCTTGCTGATGAAGTCCACCGCGCCCAGCGCCAGGCCTTGTGTTTCGGCGGCTTCGTCGCTGTGGGCGGTGACGAAGATGACCGGGATGTCGCAGGTGGCCTCGTCGGCCTTCAGCCGGCGGCAGACCTCGTGGCCGTCCATGCCGGGCATCACCACGTCCAGCAGCACCAGGTCGGGCTGCTGGGCGGCGGCCAGCTTCAGCGCCTGTTCGCCGCTGGTGGCCATCAGCACCTGGTGGTCGGCGCTGAAGGCCTGGTACAGGGCCTGGATGTTGACGGGCTGGTCGTCCACCACCAGCAGGCGGGGCCGGCGCTGTTCAATTTCAAGTCCCGGAAGCAGGTGGGTGTTCATGGTTGGGTTTGGGCTAAGAGTGCTTGGCACAGCGGTACGGCCTTGTCGTAATCCAGCGCGCCGACGGCGTCGTCCAGGGTCAGCAGCTGAGGGGCGTAGGCCGGCCCGGCCTGCGCGCGCAACTGGCCGACCAGTTCGGTGGCGCGCATGTCGAAGTTGACCAGCAGGCCGGACAGCTCGGTCAGCGCGGCATGCAGGGCGGCCGGTTCCAGTTCGGGTGGCGCGTTGGCACCGCCTGCGGCACGCGACGCGGCGGCCCTTGCGCTGGCTTCAGCGGCGTCAGCCGCCTCAGCGGCTTGCAGCCGTGCCAGCAGCACCTGCAGTGCGGGCAGCGCGGCCTGCAGTGCAGCCGTGGCGGCGGCGGCGTGCGGCGCGGCGGCTTCGGGCGTGGCACTGCGCGTCAAAGCCTGCTCGGCGGCGCCAGCCTCCGCCGACAGGCCTGCCGCACCCAGCGTGGCCGCCACGCCTTTCAGCGTGTGCAGCGTGCGCCCGGCGTCCTGGGTGGCGCCGCTGGCCAGTTGCTGCGCCAGCAGGGCGGGCAGGGCTTCAAATTCCGGAAGCCCGTTGCGCAGCATGCGTTCGTACACCGCCCGCTTGCCACCCATCCGCTTCAACGCGGCGCTGAGGTCCACGCCGGCGGCCCGCGCGGCCTGCATCAGGTCGTCGGGCAGGGGCGCCGCAGGCGGTGGCGGGGCGGCGGCAGCCGACGTGGCCGCTGCGCTGCGCCCACTGACGCGCAGCAGCAGCGCCACCAGACGGTCCAGGTCGAAGGGCTTGCCGACGTGGTCGTTCATGCCCGCAGCCAGGCAGGCTTCGCGGTCGCTGGCCATGGCGTTGGCGGTCATGGCCACGATGGGCAGCAGGGTCTTGCCCAGGTCTTGCCGGATGCGCACGGTGGCGGTGAAGCCGTCCATCACCGGCATTTGCAGGTCCATCAGCACCACATCGAAAGGCGGGTCGGCGGCGGCCACGGCTTCCACGGCTTCCTGCCCGTTGTTGGCGATCTGCACGTGCGCACCTTCGCCTTCCAGCAGTTCGCGCGCCACCTGCTGGTTGTTCAGGTTGTCTTCGGCGATCAGCAGGCGCAGGCCGGCGAGGCGCGGGGCACCGGTCGGTGCCGCCTGGCGGCCCAGCGCCGAGAGGTGCGGTTGGTCGCGGCCCTGTCGCGCGTTGACGACGGCGTCCAGCAGCATCGAGGCCGTCACCGGCTTGACCAGAAAGCCGTCCAGCAGGGCCTGGTCGGTGGTGCTGCGGGCTTCCAGCTTGTCGCGGCCGTGGGCGGTGACCATCACCACCAGCGGGGCGTCGGCTGCAAGGCCGCCGGCGCGGATGCGGGCTGCGGTTTCCCAGCCGTCCAGACCGGGCATCTGCCAGTCCATGAAGACCGCGTCGTAGCGTTCACCCGCCGCGTGTCGTGCGGCCAGCAAGGCCAGCGCGGCCTCGCCGCTGTCGGCCAAGTCGGCCGTCCAGCCCAGGGCCTCGGTCATCTGCTGCAGCAGCTCGCGCGCGGTGGGGTTGTCGTCCACCACCAGGGTGCGCAGGGCCTGCCCGGGCAGCGCGGCGCGCAGCGCCAATTCGGGCTCTTCCTCGGTTGTGGCCACCACGGGCAGCGTCAAGGTGAAGTGGAAGGTGGTGCCCTGGCCCAAGGCGCTGTCCAGCTTCAGTTCGCCGCCCATCAGCGTGACCAGGCGCTGGCTGATGGCCACGCCCAGGCCGGTGCCGCCGAAGCGGCGCGTGGTGCTGGCTTCAGCCTGCGTGAAGCCGCTGAAGATGCGCGCCTGGTTTTCGGGTGCGATGCCGATGCCGGTGTCGCGCACGGCCACCCGAAGCGTGACCTCGCTGGCGCTGCGTTGCACCACGCGGGCTGAGACCACGACCTCACCCGAGGGCGTGAACTTGATGGCGTTGCCGCCCAGGTTGATCAGCACCTGCTGCAGCCGCATCGCGTCCCCCACCAGATGGCGCGGCAAAGCGGGGTCGACGTCGAACAGCACCTCCAGCGGCTTGGCACCGGCGTTCGCGCTGAGGATCACGCCCAGGTCGCGCATCAGCTGGTCGAAGCGGAAGGGGTGCGGGTCGAGCGTCATCTTGCCGGCTTCGACCTTGCTGAAGTCCAGGATGTCGTTCAGCAGCCCCAGCAGCGAACGCGCTGCGCCTTCGGTCTTCCCGGCGTAGTCGGCCTGGCGGGTGCTGAGCTCGGTCTTGCGCAGCAGCGCCAGCATGCCCAGGATGGCGTTCATCGGCGTGCGGATTTCGTGGCTCATGTTGGCCAGGAACTGGCTCTTCGCCAGCGATGCTTTCTCGGCCGCTGCGGTGGCCTGCACGAGTTCGGTGATGTCGACGCGGAAGCCCACGATGTGGCCGTCGGGCAGCTTGCGCTCGACGATGCGCAGCGTGCGGCCATTGGCCAACGGCTGGACCAGCGTGGTGTTGCCCGAGCGGTGGGCGGCCACCCGTTCGGCCACCCATTCGTCGGCGCGGCCGATGGCTTCGATGTAGTCACCGGCTTCGGCGCCGGGGCGAATGATCGACTCGAAGGTGGCACCCGGCACCATCAGGTGCGCCATGCTGGCGTAGACCTGGCGGTACTTGTCGTTGCAAAAGAGCAGGCGGTCTTGCGGGTCGAAGAGCACAAAGGCTTCGTCGATGGCGTCGATGGCGCCGCGCATCAGGGCACCACTGCGTTGCACCTCGGCCTCGGCGGCCTTGCGCGCGCTGACGTCGGTGTAGGTGGTGACGAAGCCGCCGCCGGGCATGGGCGCGCCGCGCACCTCCAGCGGCGTGCCGTCGGGGCGCACGCGTTCGAACTGGTGCGGCTGCTGCACCGCGCGGGCCCGCGCCACGATGGCCTGCACGGTGGCTTCGACATCGCCAGCGCCGTATTCGCCGCGCTGCGCGTTGAAGCGGATGACGTCTTCGAACTGCACGGCGGGCCGGTCGAACAGCGCATCGGGGAAGTCGAGCAGGCGGCGGAATTCGTGGTTGGCGGCCACCAGTTTCAGGTCGCCGTCGAACACGCTCAGGCCGCAGGGCAGGTTCTCGATGACGCTGTTGACCAGGTCATTCTTGGCGCGCAATTCGCCTTCCAATGCACGGCGTGCCGTGATGTCCTGGAAGGCGCCGAACAGCCGCACCGGTGCGCCGTCGGCGAACGCCACCTCGCCCACCGCGCGCACCCAGATCGGGCGGCCGCGGGCGGTCGTCAGTGGCAGTTCCAGGTCCCAGCCGCGGCCGCTGGTCATGCCGGCTTCCACGGCCACCTGGATGGCCGCTTGCGCCTCGGGCGCGTAGTAGGCGGTGGCCTCCGCCAACGTCGGCTGGTGGCCGGGTTCCAGTTCGTGGATGCGGCAGGTCTCGTCGGACCACGACAGCGTTTGCGTCGCGATGTCCAGCGCCCAGCCGCCCACGCCGCCGATGCGCCCGGTCTGCACCAGAAAGTCCTGGCTGGCGCGCAAGGCCGTCTCGGCCTGCTTGCGCTCGGTGATGTCCATGCGCGTGCCGGCCATCCAGCGCGGCCGGCCGTCTTCGCTGCGGCCGAAGAGTTTGCCGCGGTCCAGCGCCCAGACCCAGTGGCCGGCCTTGTGGCGCAGGCGCAGTTCGCATTCGTAGCCCTCGGTCAGCCCGTCGAAGTGGCGTTCCAGCTGCATCGCGGCCAGGCGCTGGTCGTCGGGGTGGGACAGCTGCGTCCAGGTCTCGATGGTCGTGGTGCGCAGCTCGGCCAGCGTGTAGCCGGCAATCTGCGCCCACCGTTCGTTGAACACGGTGTGGCCGGTCTCGACATGCCACTCCCAGGTGCCGACCTGGGTCCCTTCGATGATGTTCTGCAGGCTGCGGCGCTCGCGCACCAGGGCCCGTTCGGCCTGCTTGCGTTCGGTGATGTCGGCCTGGATGGCCATGAAGCCGATGGGCGTGCCGTGGTCGTCCAGCAGCGGCTGGATGTCCAGGTCCAGCCAGTAGTGCGTGCCGTCCTTGTGGCGGTTCAGCACCTCGCCGCGGTAGCCCTGTCCGGCGTTCAGCGCGCTGCGCAGCGCTGCCAAGGTGGCGGGGTCGGTGCGGCCGGACTGAAGCAGTAGGGCCGGCGACTGCCCCAGCGCTTCTGCCGGGCTGTAGCCTGTGATGCGCTGGAAGCCTTCGTTGACCCAGGTGATGCGCCGCTGGGTGTCGGTGATGATCACCGCGTTGCTGGTGCGCCGGGCCACCAGCGCCAGTCGGCCCAGGTCGGCCGTCATCTGCCGGGCCCGCGCTTCGGCCCGGCTGCGGCTGGTGGTTTGCTGGCGCAGCAGTGCAGCCAGCAAGCCGCTGGCCAACAGGCCACCCAGCCCCAGCAGCCAGGCGCTGCGTGGGCTGTAGGCGGCTTCGAAGGCGGGCGTGCTGCGCGTGCGCAGCGTCAGGATGCGGCCGGGCAGATCGACGGTGTGAAAGACCTCGTGGCGCGCAGCCGCGGCGAGGCTGGCTGGTGCTGGGCTGGCGGCACGGGCCGCAGCGTCGACTGCGGCCGTCGCCGAGTCGAACATCAGCGGCCCTTGGGTGGTGCCGCTGGCCGTGTCGAAGAGTTCAATGCGTGCTTGTCCGCTGCCGGCAGCACCCAGGCCGCTGAGCAGTTCGTCCAGCACGAGGGGGGCGAAAACCAGCCCGGGCAGGGGGCTGTGGCGATCGGCAGCGCGGCTGTCCGGGCTGCGGGCCAGCGCCAGAATCATCAGCAGTCCCAGGCGCGGTTGGCCGTCGCGCGTCAAGGTGACCAAGCCGCTGGCCGTGGCTTCACCGGACTCGATGGCCTGCTGAACGGCGTCGCGGCGCACGCGTTCCGAGCCCAGGTCCACGCCGGCGACGGCGGCATTGCGCTGGGCCGGTTCAATTTGCGTCACGACGAAAAGGTCAGGCTGGTCCTTCAGATCCATCTGGCGCAGCGCGAAGCTGGGCGCGCCGTCAGCGCGCATGTCGGCGATCAGCGCGGGCAGTTCGGCCCGCTGAATGGGTCGCACGACGCCGAAGCCGCGCACGCCCGGAAATTCGACTGGCATGTTGCGGGCGGCGACGAAGCGCTGCAGGTACTGCTGCCCCAGATGGGGGTGCGTGGCGTACATCGCGCGCACCCCGGCCAGGCCGATGGCCGGCCGGTGAAAGCGCTCGGTGATTTCCGCCGATTCGCGCAGCGTGATGCGTTGGAATTCGGCCTGGGCTTCTGCCTGCGTGCGCTGGTGCAGCCACCTGGCGCCAGCCGCCGAAGCGGCCGCACCCACCAGCAACAGCAGAACGGGCAATTGCCACCCCGGGCGGTGCAAGCCTTTCAACCCCTGCAGACCCCGTGCATTCATACCCGCCGTCACAGACACGTCCCCCCACCGCCCTTGCCGGGCCCACGGACGCCGGCGGCGCGGCTGAATGCCAGACGCAGACCGAAGACATCCTCCAGGTCGGGATATCGGCCTGTGCTGGTGGGCCTGTAGCGGCCTTGATCCTGTGGTTACTGCGCGCTGCGGTGGGCGGGGCGTCCGGCCCGGCCCGAAGCCCCGTCTACAGAAGCCCCGTGCAGACAACAAAAAGCCCCGCCGGCGGTTGCCTGGCGGGGCTTTTTGAAAAATCTGGTGGCGCTTCAGGGATTTGAACCCCGGACCTGCGGATTATGATTCCGTCGCTCTAACCAGCTGAGCTAAAGCGCCTGAGCCGTACATTATAGCGAGCCTGCAAGCTCGCGAAAAGGCTTGGTCTTTGTCCCGCACCCGATGTTCAGTTTCTTCAAGAAAAAACCGCCCGCGCCTGCGCCCGATTCGGCCCCTGTCGTCGCCCCGGTTGCAGCGGTGCCCGCCGCGCCGCTGTCACCCTCGACACCCGAGGCGGTGCCCGCTGCCGAACCTGCATCGGTATCTGCATCTGCATCTGAATCTGCATCTGCATCTGCATCTGCATCTGCATCCACGCCCCCGCCCGCCGTCGAGAGCCGCGGCAGCTGGCTCAGCCGCCTGGCCCAGGGCCTGCGCAAGACCGGCTCGGGCATTGCGCAGGTCTTTACCGGCACGCGCATCGACGACGCGTTGTATGAGGAGCTTGAAAGTGCCTTGCTGATGGCCGACACCGGTGTGGCCGCCACCGAGTTCTTGCTGGCCGACCTGAAGCGTCGGGTGAAGGACGCCAAGGCCTCCGAGCCGGCTGCGGTGAAGGCGCTGCTGGCCGACACGCTGACCGATCTGCTGCTGCCACTGGAACGCGCGCTGGTCATCGGTGCCCCGTCGTCGCAAACGCCACCGGGGCCCACGGTGATGATGGTCACCGGGGTCAACGGTGCCGGGAAGACCACCAGCATCGGCAAGCTCACGCGCCACCTGGCGCAGGCCGATTGCAAGGTGCTGCTGGCGGCCGCCGACACCTTTCGCGCGGCGGCGCGTGAACAGTTGGTGGTCTGGGCCGACCGCAACCGCGTCGAGATCGTCAGCCAGGAAGGCGGCGACCCGGCCGCAGTGACCTTCGACGCTGTCACCGCCGGCCGCGCGCGTGGTTGTGATGTGGTCATTGCCGACACCGCCGGCCGCCTGCCCACGCAGGTGCACCTGATGGAAGAGTTGAAGAAGATCCAGCGCGTGATCGGCAAGGCCCAGGCTGGCGCGCCGCACGAGGTGCTGCTGGTGGTGGACGGCAACACCGGGCAGAACGCGCTGGCCCAGGTCAAGGCGTTCAATGCGGCGCTGGGTTTGACGGGGCTGATCGTCACCAAGCTGGACGGCACGGCCAAGGGTGGCGTGCTGGCCGCCATCGCCCGCTGGGGCGCTCAGGAAGGGCGCGTGGTGCCGGTGTATTTCATCGGCATCGGAGAACGTATGGAAGACCTGCAGACCTTCAACGCGCGCGAATTCGCGACCGCGCTGCTGGGCTGACCGACCTGCCTGCCGGTCAACGCGGCCCGGGGGCCAGTTCGGCGTCTTCAAAGAATGCCGATGGCACCGGTTCGTTGGACTCGTCGGCTGCCCACTGGCCGGCCGCCGCGTCGCCAGCTGCCAGCGCAGCGGCCAGGGCTTGCGGCGTCGGCGGTCTTTGTGGCGTGGCCAGCGGCATCGGCTGCGAGCCGCTTTCCAGGGCGCCGGCCCCCGCGCCGCCCAGCAGCGGCGTCAGCAGCATCCGTGCCTCGGGCAGCGTGGGCAACTCGCCTTCGTACCAGGTCAGGACCTGCACGCCAGCAGCCTGCAGCACGCGCTGCATGCGCCGGTGGCGGCGCTGCGCGCGCGGCGTTTCAGCGGGTGTTCGGATGTCGATGACCACCAGCACGCGCGAACCGGCGTCGCACAGCAGCAGGTCGGCGCTGAGCAGGCCCACGCGCTGCACCCAGTCGATGTAGGAATGGCGTCGCGGCACGCTGATGAAACGCGACAGCGGCACCTGCGCCAACACCAGGAAACCAGGCAGTGCGCGGCGCAGCAGTTCGTAGGCCTGGCGCTCGCTGACGGTGAGCACGCGCACCGCCTGCGGTGGCCACGCGGCCACGGTGTCCAGGGCCTCGGTGGCCGCGTGGCGCTGGTGCCGCTGGCGTGCGCGAAGTCGCAGCGTGACCCAACTGAGCAGCAGCAGAATGAGCGCGGGCAGGGCCCAGGTACTGGGCAGGGTCAGGAAATCCATGGCGGCGGCACCGTGCGCGGACACAAACCGCAACCTTCCGCCACAGCCGGTGCGCAATCAATCGCATTCGGTTCGAAAGCGTATCCAAGCGTATCGGCGCTGTGGCGCGCTGCCCAGCGCCCACCGTCGGGCCGACCGTTCAGACCTTCAGCGCGGCATCCCCGGGAAGCCGCCGCCCCCGCCCATGCCACCCATGCCACCGCCCATGCCGCCCATGCGCTTCATCATCTTCATCAGGCCGCCGCCCTTCATCTTCTTCATCATGGACTGCATCTGGTCGAACTGGTTCAGCAGGCGGTTGACGTCCTGGATCTGCACCCCGGCACCGCTGGCAATGCGGCGTTTGCGACTGGCCTTGCTCTTGCCGTCCATCAGCAGCGTGGGCGTGCGGCGTTCCTTGGCGGTCATGGCGTTCAGGATGCCTTCCATGCGCTTCACGTCGCGGTCGGCCTTGCCCATGTCGGCACCGGCGGCCTTGGCGGTCAGCTGGCTGGGCAGCTTGTCCATCAGGCTGGCCATGCCGCCCATCTTCTTCATCTGGCTGATCTGGCCCAGGAAGTCGTTCAGGTCGAAGCCGCCGCCGGCCTTCATCTTGTCGGCGAACTTCTGCGCGGCCTCGACGTCCACGCCCTTCTGCACTTCTTCGACCAGCGCGACGATGTCGCCCATGCCCAGCACGCGGCCGGCGTGGCGTTCGGCGTCGAAGATTTCCAGACCGTCGATCTTCTCGGACGTGCCCGCGAACTTGATCGGTACGCCGGTGATCTGGCGTACCGACATGGCCGCGCCGCCGCGCGAATCGCCGTCCAGCTTGGTCAACACGACGCCGGTCAGGGGCAGCGCGTCCTTGAAGGCACGGGCGGTGTTGATCGCGTCCTGGCCCTGCATGGCATCGACGACGAACAGCGTCTCGATGGGGTGCAGCAGCGCGTGCAGTTCGGTGATCTCGGCCATCATGGCCGCGTCGATGCCCAGGCGGCCGGCGGTGTCCACCAGCAGCACGTCGAAGTAGTGGCGGCGGGCGTAGTCCAGCGCGGCCAGCGCGATGTCGCGCGGCTGCTGGCCGGGGTCGGACGGGAACCACTCGGCACCGGCCTGCGCCGTCACCGTCTTCAACTGTTCGATGGCCGCCGGCCGGTAGACGTCGGCCGAAACCGTCAGCACCTTCTTCTTCAGCCGGGTGATCAGGTGCTTGGCCAGCTTGGCCGTGGTGGTGGTCTTGCCGGCACCCTGCAGGCCGGCCATCAAGATGACGGCGGGCGGCTGCGCGTTCAGGTTCAGCTCGGCTATCGGCTTGCCGTGCGCGCCCTCGACGCCGACATCGCCCATCGTGGCGGCCAGTTCCCTGTGCACGATGCCGACCAGCGCCTGCCCGGGGTTCAGCGAACCGGCCACTTCCTGGCCCAGCGCTTTGTCTTTGACACGGGCGATGAAATCGCGCACCACGGGCAGGGCCACGTCGGCCTCGAGCAAGGCCATGCGCACCTCGCGCAGCATGTCCTGGACGTTGCTTTCGGTGATGCGGGCTTGGCCGCGCATCGTTTTGACCATCCGTGACAGACGGTCTGAGAGAGTGGTAGCCATGGTCATCGGCAGGGGGCCGACGAAGGGCCTGCGGTCATTACACTGTCGTGATGATTCTATCGACGACCCCTGCCACGCTGACGCCGGGTGGCGGCACGCTGCTGGTGCTGGTCACGGTGGTGCTCTATTTGCTGGCCACGCTGCCGGTGCAGGCACTGCGCCGCTTCTCGGCCGCGGCGCTGGTCGGCGGCTGGCTTTTGCACGGTGTGCTGCTGTTGATCGACATCGCCGGCATCGGCCTGCCCGAGCCCGGCGCGCGGCTGGGTTTTGCGCCCGTTTTGTCGATGACCGTGTGGCTGGTGATTGCCGTCTACAGCATCGAAGGCCGCCTGGTGCCCTTGCCTGCGGTGCGCCAGTGGCTGGCGCTGGCCGGCCTGGTGGCCATGCTGGTGGTGGCCGCCTACCCCGGCGAGTTGCGCCCGATCACCTCGCAGTGGGCTCCGCTGCACTTCACGCTGGGCGTGGCGGCTTACGCGCTGTTCGGTGCGGCCGTCTTGCATGGGCTGATGCTCGACGCCGCCGAGCGCCGCATGCGGGGTGGCAAGCCGGGCGCGCCCCGGCCCCTACCGCCCAAGGGACAAGCGCTGGGCATGCCGCTGCTGCAATTGGAGCGCCTGACCTTCCGTTTCGTCGAAGCCGGTTTCGCGGTCTTGACGGCGACCCTGATTCTGGGCATTGCCACCACGGTGCAATGGCGCTGGCTGGACCACAAGGTGCAGTTTTCGCTGATGGCCTGGGCGGTGATCGCGGCCCTGCTGGTGGGCCGCCGCTTGCGCGGTTGGCGCGGCCGCAAGGCCACCCGCTGGCTGTACGTGGGCGCGGTGCTGTTGCTGCTGGCCTATGTGGGTTCGCGCTTCGTGATGGAAGTGCTGCTCGGCCGCCCGGCTGTCTGATGGCAACACCCTGACCATGAAGTATTTGCTCTTGCTGGTGGTGGTGGCCCTTGCGCTGTGGCTTTTGAAGACCAAGGGGCGCGCCGCGCCGCCGCCGTCCGGGCCCAAGAAGGGGCCGCCCAAAGCACCCGCACAGCCGGCCCAGATGCTGGCTTGCGTGCACTGTGGCGTGCACCTGCCGCAAGCCGACACCGTGCAAGACGCTGACGGCCGCGCCTATTGCAGCGAGGCGCATCGGTTGGCCGGACCGCGTTGAACACCGCGAATGCCGACCGCCGCGGTGGCGACCGCCGCCGCGACGACCGCCGCGCACTGGCTGGCCGCCGCCGCGTTGACGCCCGTTCCAGCGCTTCCAGTGCTCCCAGTGCTACCAGTGCTACCAGTGCTTTCGGTGCCACCGACCCAGGCGGCGATTCTTTCTTCGACGCCGGCTGGATGGCTGCAGGCGAAACGCAGGACGACGGCCGCCGGCTGTTGCGCCAGGCTCGCCACCTGGTGCAGGCGCAAGACAGCGCGCTGGCCCGCATCTACCGCAGCTATGCCGCTGCACGCGCGGTGGTCGGCCTGAGCCTGGTGGCGGTGCAAGGCGTGGGCAGCCTGCTGGGCACGCGCAGTGCCGAATCGATGGCGCTGGTCTCGCTGCTTTATGCAGTGCAGGCCATCTCGCTGTGGTTGCTGCCGCGCTTCAACCGGCTGGCCTTGCCGCAGCCGCAAGTCGGCCAGCGCCGCCTGCAGTGGCTGGCCACCATCGGCGTTGACTTGCTGGCCTTCGCGCTGTTGCACGTGCTGGAGGCCGGCTCGTCTTTCAACTACGCCGCGCTGTTGGTGCTGCCGGTGCTGATGGCCGGCGTGCTGACCGGCCGGCTCAAGGCGCTGGGCACGGCAGCCGGCGTTGCGCTGCTGCTGTTGGCGGTGACCTGGCGCACCGCACCCAGCAGCGCCGACGCGCCCGCGCTGATGTTGCAGTCCGGGCTGGCCGGTCTGGGCCTGTTCCTCATCACCCTGTTGGCCAGCGAACTGGCCGGGCGACTGGCGCGCGAAGAACTGGCCGCGCGGGGCAGCCGTGAACTGGCCCGCCAGCAGGCGCAACTGAACCGCTTGGTCATCGAGGAAATGGCCGACGGCGTGCTGGTCGTTGACCGCAGCCTGCGCGTGCGCGCGGCCAACCCGGCGGCGCGTGCGCTGCTGGTGGACCAGGGTCTGAGCCTGCCGGCGCCGTTTTCACTGGACCGCTCGCCGGCCTGGTCGGCCCTGCGCGTGGCCGCCGCGCAGGCGCTGGCCGACGACAGCTGGCCCGAGGCCGGCAGCGACGTGACGCTGGTCTTCGCCGAGAGCCAGACGCGCACCCTGCGGCTGCGCGTGCGCTTCATGCGCGGCCGCCGCATGGAACGCGACGGCTTGCCAGCCGATGTGGATCGACAGGCACCCGCGGCCGAGCCGCACGCGGTGCTGCTGCTGGAAGACGTCCGCACCCTGCAGGCCCGCATCCGACAAGAAAAGCTGGCGGCGATGGGCCGGGTTTCGGCCGGCATTGCCCACGAGATCCGCAACCCGCTGATGGCCATTGCACAGGCCAATGCGCTGCTGCAGGAAGAACTGACCGCGCCGGCGCAGCAGCGCTTGTCGCAGATGGTCGCCGACAACGTGCTGCGCCTGAAGCGCCTGGTCGACGACGTGATGGAAGTGGCACCCGGCACCGCGCCCGAGGTGCAGGCCATCGACGCCACGGCCGCGGTGGCCGAGGCCACGGTGGACTGGGCGCGCACCACCGACCTGGCGCTGTCGCCCGACGGCCGGTTGCGCTTCGAGCTGCCCAAGGCGCGCCTGGGGGTGGTCTTCGATGCCGAGCACCTGCGCCGGGTGCTGGTCAACCTGCTGGACAACGCCCACCGCCACGGCAGTGCAGCGCCCGGCGCGATCTTCCTGCGCCTGGCTGCGCGGGACGAACACTGGGTGCATTTGTCGGTGCTGAGTGACGGCGCGCCGATTGCGCCGGAAGTCGAGCGCTACCTGTTCGAGCCCTTCTTCAGTACGCGCAGCCGGGGTTCGGGCCTGGGCTTGTACATTTGCCGCGAACTGTGCGAACGCTACGGCGCGCGCATCGAATACCGCCCGCGCGCCAGTGCCGAACGGCTGCGCAATGAATTCACCGTCAGCATGCGGCGGGTCGCGCTGATCGGCATGAACCATCTGGACAACGCCTTGCCCTTGGAGCCTGCTTGAGCCCAGCCGCTGCCCTTTCCGTCCCCAGCCTGCGCCTCCTGGTGGTGGACGACGAACCCGATCTGCGCACCTTGTACGAATTGACGCTGCTGCGCGAGGGTTACGACGTCGAATGCGCGGGTTCGGTGGAAGACGGCTGGGCCTTGCTGCAGTCGCGCGGCCCGGCCGGCTACCAATTGGTCATCACCGACATGCGCCTGCCCGACGGCACCGGGCTGGACCTGCTGCGCCGCATGGACGAAGCCGGCCGCCGCGAGAAGGCCATCATCATCACCGCCTACGGTTCGTCCGAAAACGCGGTGGAAGCGCTGAAGGCCGGCGCCTATGACTACCTGACCAAGCCGGTGGACCTGCGGCAGTTCCGCGCCGTGGTGGCTTCGGCGCTGGGCCGCATGCCGAATGCGCCGCCGGCTGCGGCCGCCGCCACGCCGGGTGCGCCGGCGCGCGCCCTGCCGGCCCTGCCGACACCGGGCTTGCACCCGGCGCTGGACCGCATCGTTGGCACTTCGGCGGCCATGCAGCAGGTGCGGGCGCTGGTGGAACGCGTGGCGCGCAGCATGGCGCCGGTGCTGGTGCATGGCGAGTCGGGCACCGGCAAGGAACTGGTGGCGCGGGCCATCCACCAGGTGTCGCCACGCAGCGCGCTGCCTTTCGTCGCCGTCAATTGCGGGGCCATCCCCGACGCCCTGCTGGAAGCCGAATTCTTCGGCTACCGCAAGGGTGCCTTCACGGGCGCCACCGAGGACCGCGAAGGCTTCTTCCAGGCCGCGCAGGGCGGCACGCTGTTCCTCGACGAGATCGGCGACTTGCCGCTGCAGATGCAGAGCAAGCTGCTGCGCGTGATCCAGGAACGTGCGGTGCGGCCCATTGGCGCGGTGGCTGAAACACCGGTCAACGTGCGCATCGTCAGTGCCACCCACCGCGACCTGGGGGCCGAGGTGCAGGCCGGCCGTTTCCGGCAAGACCTGTACTACCGGCTGAACGTCATTCGCATTGCCGTGCCGCCCCTGCGCGAACGCATCGCCGACCTGCCCGCGCTGTGCGCCGCCGCCCTGCAGCGCATTGCCCACGACGCCGGTGTGGTGCCGCTGCCCCAACTGGCACCTGACGCACTGCAGCACCTGTTGCGTTACAGCTTCCCGGGCAATGTGCGCGAACTGGAGAACCTGCTGCACCGCGCCCTGGCCCTGGCCAGTTCGGCGGACATCGGCCGGGCCGATCTGGCCCTGCCCGAGGAACTGCTGCAGGAGCCCGACGCACTGGACGCCGAAACCGCGCCAGCACCCTTGCCGGCTTCCCCCCTGGCAGCCACCGCATTGCCGGCCGACCTGGCCGACTACCTCGACGGTGTCGAGCGCGACATCCTGGAGCGGGCCCTGGAACGCCACCGCTACAACCGCACCGCGGCGGGTGCTAGCCTGGGCCTTTCGCTGCGCCAGATGCGTTACCGAATGGCCCGCCTGGGCGTAGGTGTGGCCGAAAACGAACGCCCGGACCCCGTCTGAAGACGGGTTGTGCAGCGCCGTTCGGGGCTTGTCACCTGCTCGCGGGAAGATCCTGAGCAGACACTACCTGTAGTGGCTTGTAGGGGCCCGATACCCCAGCTATAGTGCTCCCAGGTGATAATCTCGTGACACGCCAGCCACCACTTCCGCCCTCCATCAGGCCGCCCGTCAGACAGCTCGTCACACAGCCCGTCAGACAGCCTGTACCGGGACCATCCCGGTACAGGCACGGCCGGGTCTAGGCGCAACGCACAGACCCCGGCGGCCCCCAAAGAAACATCGGCTGCGCCCTGCGCAGTGCAGATGCTTCGTTGCAGGCCGCCTTGTCAAAGAACCGAATCCAAGAACTGAATCACAGAGGGGAATGCATGCAAAACCTAAGCAACACCGCCGCCAACCCGGCCGCCAGCACCGCAACCAGCCCGGCCGCCGCCGCCCCAGCCCGCGCCGTCTCGGCGGCCGCCAACGCCCTGGGTGCTGCTGCCGCCTATGCCGGCTACCAGATCATTCGCCGCAATGGCGCGGTGGTGTCCTTCGAGCCGAACAAGATTGCCGTCGCGCTGATGAAGTCCTTCCTGGCCGTGCATGGCACCCAGGGCGCGGCATCGGCCAGCGTGCGTGAAACCGTTGAACGCCTGACCGAAGGCGTTGTGCGCGCCCTGCTGCGTTCGCGCCCGGGTGGCGGCACCTTCCACATCGAAGACGTGCAAGACCATGTCGAACTGGCGCTGATGCGCAGCGGCCAGCACGACGTCGCCCGCGCGTACGTGCTGTACCGCGAGCGCCGTTCGCAAGAGCGTGCCCGCCAGGTCACGGCGGCACCGGCTGCGGTGACCGAGCTCTACGTCACCGAAGGCGGTCAGCGCGTGCCGCTGGACATGCCGGCGCTGCGCGAACTGGTGGAATCCGCCTGCGCCAACCTGGGTGCCGACGTCAAGGCCGAGCCGATCCTGATCGAGACCCGCCGCAATCTGTACGACGGTGTGCCGCTCGACGAAGTCTTCAAGGCTGCCATCCTGGCCGCCCGCACGATGATCGAGAAAGAGCCGTCCTACACCCGCGCCACCGCACGTTTGCTGCTGCACACCATTCGCCGCGAAATCCTCGGCGAAAACGTCACGCAGGGCCAGATGGCCACGCGCTACGCCGAGTACTTCCCGCAATTCATCAAGAAGGGCGTGAAGGCCGAATTGCTCGACGACAAGATGCTGCAGTTCGACCTGGTCAAGCTGGGCGCCGCGCTGGATGCCAGCCGCGACCTGCAATTCGACTACCTCGGCCTGCAGACGCTGTTCGACCGCTATTTCCTGCACATCGACGAAGTGCGCATCGAAATGCCGCAGGCTTTCTTCATGCGCGTGGCCATGGGCCTGGCACTGAACGAAATCGACCGTGAAGCGCGCGCCATCGAGTTCTACAACGTGCTGTCCAGCTTCGACTTCATGAGCAGCACGCCCACGCTGTTCAACGCCGGCACGCGGCGTTCGCAATTGAGCAGCTGTTACCTCACCACGGTGGCCGACGACCTCGACGGCATCTACGAAGCGCTGAAGGAAAACGCGCTGCTCAGCAAGTTCGCTGGTGGTCTGGGCAACGACTGGACGCGCGTGCGCGCCCTGGGTTCCTACATCAAGGGCACCAACGGCAAGAGCCAGGGCGTGGTGCCTTTTCTGAAGGTGGTGAATGACACGGCGGTGGCCGTCAACCAGGGCGGCAAACGCAAGGGCGCGGTCTGCGCCTACCTGGAAACCTGGCACCTTGACCTGGAGGAGTTCCTGGAACTGCGCAAGAACACCGGTGACGACCGCCGGCGCACGCACGACATGAACACCTCGAACTGGATCCCCGACCTGTTCATGCGCCGCGTGATGGAAGACGGCCAGTGGACGCTGTTCAGCCCCAGCACCTGCCCCGACCTGCACGACCTGTTCGGCGCGGCCTTTGAAGTGGCCTACACGGCCTACGAAGCCAAGGCCGACAGTGGCGAGATCAAACTCTTCAAGCGCATGCGCGCCAAAGACCTGTGGCGCAAGATGCTGTCGATGCTGTTCGAGACGGGCCACCCCTGGATCACCTTCAAGGACGCCTGCAACGTGCGCAGTCCGCAGAACCACGCGGGCGTGGTGCACTCGTCCAATCTGTGCACCGAAATCACGCTGAACACCAACGACGCCGAGATCGCCGTCTGCAACCTGGGCAGCGTCAATTTGTCGCAGCACTTGAAAGACGGCGAAATTGACCTCGTCAAGCTGAAGAAGACCACGGCCACGGCGATGCGCATGCTCGACAACGTCATCGACATCAATTACTACGCCGTCAAGAAGGCCCGCGACAGCAATCTGCGCCACCGTCCCGTCGGCCTGGGCATCATGGGTTTCCAGGACTGCCTCTACCAATTGCGCCTGCCCTACGCCAGTGACGAAGCCGTGGCCTTCGCCGACCGCAGCATGGAAGCGGTCTGCTACCACGCCTATTGGGCCAGCACCGAACTGGCCGAAGAGCGTGGCCGTTACAGCAGCTACCGCGGTAGCCTGTGGGACCGCGGCATCCTGCCGCAGGACAGCCTGGACCTGCTGCGCGAAGCGCGCGGCGCGGGCCTGTCGAAAGACGGGGCCCCTTCCCCGTCTTATCTGGAAGTCGACCGCTCCAGTACGCTGGACTGGACGCCGTTGCGGGCGCGCATTGCCGAATACGGCATGCGCAACAGCAACTGCGTGGCCATTGCACCCACGGCCACCATCAGCAACATCATCGGTGTCGACGCGTCCATCGAACCCAGCTTCGCCAACCTGTCGGTGAAGAGCAATCTGTCGGGCGAATTCACCATCATCAACGAGTACCTGGTGCGCGACCTGAAGAAGCTTGGCCTGTGGGACGACGTGATGGTCATGGACCTCAAGCACTTCGACGGTTCGCTGCGCCCCATCGACCGCGTGCCCGATGAATTGAAGCGCCTGTATGGCACGGCCTTCGAGGTCGATGCCACCTGGTTGGTCGAAGCCGGTTCACGCCGTCAAAAGTGGATCGACCAGGCGCAGTCGCTGAACATCTACATGGCGGGTGCCTCGGGCCGCAAGCTCGACGAAACCTACAAGCTGGCCTGGTTGCGCGGCTTGAAAACCACCTATTACCTGCGCACCACCAGCGCCACCTACACCGAGAAGTCAACCGTCGCGGCGGGCAGCCACAACGCGGTGTCCATGGGTGACAGTGGTGCTGCTTCGGCAGCGACTGCAATGGCCTCTGAACCGGCCACCGACATCAAGTTCTGCTCCATCGACAACCCCGATTGCGAAGCTTGCCAGTGACGCCGTTCCTGACATTTTGAAGCGGCGCAGCGACGCACTTTCAGGTGCGGTCGATGCGCTGCTGCAACAACGAGAACGCCGCACTGTCAACCAACGCTTGGTGTTCGTGCACAACACTCCGATAATTGAAGTTGCTAGGGATTACACACATGCTGGTCTGGGAAGACGAAGTCCAATCACCGCCGAATCAAGCCCCGCTGCAGGGCTTGATGAAAGCTCCCGTTCAAGTGCCTGCTCAAGTGCCTGCTCAAGTGGCCGCACAGCCGCCCTTTCAGGTGCCGGTTTCGCCCGTCGCACAGATCGCCCAACGCGTGGTGGCCACGTTGCCGGTGTCGGCCGGCAACCCGCTGCCGGTGCCCGCAGCGGTTGCCATCCAGCCTGTGGCCGCAGCGGCCTCGACGCGCCGCGTCAA
This sequence comes from Betaproteobacteria bacterium, assembly GCA_031383435.1. Lineage (GTDB taxonomy): Bacteria > Pseudomonadota > Gammaproteobacteria > Burkholderiales > Burkholderiaceae_C > Rubrivivax. Next base: position 30,513 of record JANMZP010000259.1, read on the forward strand.
TGCCGCCGACAAGCGCATCATCAACGGTCAGACCGACGTCAACCAGTTGGTGCCGTTCAAATACAAATGGGCCTGGGAAAAGTACCTTTCCAGTTGCGCCAATCACTGGATGCCCAATGAGGTCAACATGTCGCGCGACATCGCGACCTGGAAAGACCCGAACGGCCTGACTGACGACGAGCGCCGCATCATCAAGCGCAACCTCGGGTTTTTTGTCACCGCTGATTCACTGGCTGCCAACAACATCGTGCTGGGCACTTATCGCCACATCACCGCGCCCGAGTGCCGGCAGTTCCTGTTGCGCCAGGCCTTCGAAGAAGCCATCCACACCCACGCCTACCAGTACATTGTCGAGTCGCTCGGTCTGGATGAAGGCGAGATCTTCAATGCCTACCACGAGGTGCCGTCGATCCGTGAGAAAGACGAGTTCCTGATCCCCTTCATCGAAGCGATCATGGACCCGCACTTTCACACCGGCACCACCGAAGCCGACCAGACCCTGCTGAAGAGCCTGATCGTTTTCGCCTGCCTGATGGAAGGTTTGTTCTTCTACGTCG
>JANMZP010000267.1:0-6092 GCA_031383435.1 Betaproteobacteria bacterium
ACTCGAGCTCAGGAAGCGACGTACCTCCTGCAGCCACCGCTCCCAACCTGGCTCGTCTTCGAGCAACAAGAGGTTGGCACTGTCGATCGTCACCAACTCAGCACCCGGGAACCCGCTAGCGAGCAGGCGCCCCTCGTCGAAAGGCACCCTCACGTCGTCGCGGCTGTGCAGCAAGAGCGTCGGGCAGCCCACATGCGGCAGCAACGGTGTCTCGTCGATCGCGTTGAACTCGCGCATGAAGCGCGCCGCGTTGGCGGGTGAAGTGGACAAGCGCTCCAGCTCGTTGAACCAGGCATGCTGCTCGGGTGAGCCGCCGGGAATGAACTGGGTGGTGAAGAACTGGCGGAATGACGGGTCTTGCTTGCCCCAGCCCACCGCTGCCAGGCTGGCCATGGTGGCGGCTTCTTCACGCTGCTGCGGCGTGTTGCTGCGCACCAGTCGGCCGCGCGCATAGCCGCCGTGCAGCACCAGATGGCTGACGCGTTCCGGGTGACGCACGGTGTAGGCGATGGCCACCGCAGCGCCCTGCGAAATGCCCAGCAAAGCGAAGCGTGGTGCCGGCAGCGCATCGACCACGGTTTCCAGGTCGCGCACCCAGCTGTCGAAGGACAGCTCGGGCACCACCCAGTCCGACAGACCGCAGCCGCGTTCGTCATAGCGCACGAAGCTGCCGCGTGCGCTCATGGCGCGCAGAAGGTGGCGCCACACGCCGCTGTCCCAGTCCACTTCCAGGTGCGACAGCCAGGTTGCCGCCTTGACCATCAGCGGCTCGCCGCGGCCGCTGCTGGCGTAGGCCAGGCGCACGCCGTCGGCACTGCGCACAAAGCGGATCTGCTGGCGTTCGGCTGTGGACATGGCGGGCACCTCGTGCCCCGAGGCTAGCAGGCCCAACCCGCGCCGCCACCGCGCGCAGCAGGGGTTGCGCCTGACCCTCTTTGGGGTGTCACGGGGCCGCAGTCCCGTTCCAAGACCGCGCTGGGGCCTGCAGCGGGACGGCTGTCCCGTGCGCTGGCCGGGCCCGCCTCGCAGACTGCCGGCTGCACAACCACCCGACCCGGAGAACACCCATGAAACCGCAACGCACCACCCCCGCTCTCTTGCTGGCCACGGTACTGGCCACACTGTCCGGCCCGTCATCGGCCGCCCTGACCGTGACCAGCGCCAGCGGTGCCAACGCCGCGGCCATCCTGGGTACCGTGAACCAGTTCCGCAGCGACCTGGGCGGCGCCAACAACGGCATCAACGCCCACATCGGCAGCGACGGCCGGCGCGAGATCAACTGGGACGCCGTGCCCCTGGGCTTCACCGCCAGCAACACGCTGAACGCCAACTTCTTCAACCAGAACTCGCAGCGCGGCCTGCAACTGGTGGCCACGCCGGGCGTCACCAGCTTCATGGTCAGCGATGGCGACGCCGGCGCCCCCGGCGGCAGCAACGGCGCGGGCGTGCGCTTCGACAACCTGAACGCCGGCTACTCGGCGCAGTTCGCCACTTTCACGCCGCAAAAACTGTTCACCTCGCTGGGCAGCAACCGCTACGACGTGACCTTCTTCGTGCCACTGACCGGGTCGGCGCTGCCCGGCGGCACCCGCGCCGTGGTCAGCGGCTTCGCCTCGGTCTTCACCGACGTCGACAGGCCGGGCACCACGACGCTGGAATTCTTCGACATCAACGACCTGTCGCTGGGCCTGTTCGCGGCGCCCACGGCCAGCAGCGGCCTGAGCTTCCTGGGCGCGCTGGACACCAGCGGCCCGGCGCAGATTGCCCGCGTGCGCTTCACGCTGGGCAACACCGCCATCGGCGTGGCCGACAACGGCGACAACTTCGACGTCGTGGTGGCCGACGACTTCATCTACGGCGAACCCACCGCCGCCGTGCCGGAGCCGGCAACGTGGGTGCTGATGGCGCTGGGCGCGGGTTTGCTGGTCAGCCGCCGGGGCAGCGGTGCACTTCAACGGTGACGTGCCTGAGCTGCGCCACGGCTTCCAGCCGCTGACGGTAGGCGGCGGCTGACAGCGGCGCGTCGGCCACCACGGCCAGCGCCGCGCACCAGGCCTGCGCGCCGACCTGCCAGACGTGCAGGTCGGCCACCTTGGCGTCGCCATCGGCTTCGATCAGGTCGCGCACGCGCTGGGTCAGCGCCGGGTCTTCGGTGGCATCCACCAAGGCCCGCGCGGTGCCGCCCAGCACGCCGAAAGCCCATTGCCCGATGACGGCCGCGCCCAGCAGGGCCACCGCCGGGTCGAGCCAAGCCAGGCCGAACCACACGCCACCGGCCAGCGCGGCGATGGCCAGGACCGAGGTGAAGGCGTCGGCGATGACGTGGATGTAGGCGGCGCTGAAGTTGTGGTCGTGGCCGTGGCCGTGAGAATGGCTGTGGCCATGTGAATGACCGTGGCCGCGGGCCTTCTCGTGCGGCTTGTCGTGCGGCTTGTCGTGAGGTTTGTCTTGCGCATGGCCGTGCCCGCCGTGCCCGCCGTGCCCACTGTGCCCGCTTTGCCCAGCGGGTTGCGCTGGGTGCGCCGCATCGGGCTTGGCCTGGGCCGCCGGTTTGCTGCCGCGCGACAGCAACCACACGCTGGCCAGGTTCACCAGCAGGCCGGCCACCGCCACGCCCAGCGCTTCGCCGTACTGCACCGGGCGCGGGTGGCGCAAGGTGGCTATGCCTTCCCAGGCCAGCCACAGGGCCACGCCCAGCAGCACCAGGCCGCTGGTGTAGGCGGCCAGCACCTCGATCTTCCAGCCGCCAAAGGCAAAGCCCGCCGGCCCGCCCGCCACCGCGCGGTGGCTGGCCGCGCGCAGCGACAAACGGTAGGCCAGCACCGCCCCGCCCAGCGCCAGTGCGTGGGTGCCCATGTGCCAGCCGTCGGCGGTCAGCGCCAGCGAGCCCGTCCACCAGCCGACGACCAGTTCCAGCACCATGGTCACCAGGGTCAGCGCGGTGACGGCTGTCAGCGCGCGCTCGCGCTGCTTCTGGCCGTCGTCGGCAAAAGCGTGGCTGTGGGCGTAGGCCTGCAGGTCGTGGGTGTGTGTTTCGGTGTTGGTGACGCTCATTGGGGGGCTTTGGTCAGGCTGGTGATGGTGTACTGGCCGTCGATGCGCGCCGGCACGAAACGCACGCGGTCGCCGACCGCCAGGTCTTCCAGCCAGCGCGGCTGCGCCACGCGCCAGGCCAGGGTCATCGGCGGCATGTCCAGGCTCTTGATTTCGCCGTGTTTCAGCGTAATGCGCCCGGCCACCCGGTCGACCTTGACCACCTCGCCGGCCACCAGCGCGGCCTGGGCCTGGGCGGCCGTTCCGCTGCCCGCAGCCCACGCGGTCACGCCGCCCGTGCAGGCCACCGCCATTGCCTTGCGCCTGTTCATGGTTGACTCCTTCAACACCGGTCGAGTGTGCCGCAGCCGGACAGCCCGCGTCGCTGCGCTGACCGGCTTCCTACAATCGCGGCACTCGCATCTTCACCACCGCTGCAGGCCGCCCGCCCCCATGAGCACCCACACCAACACCAACGCCGACCCCGACCTGGCCCACATCACGCCGCGCGACCAGGCCGAGATCCTGGCCCAGGCGCTGCCCTACATCCGCAAGTTCCACGGCAAGACCATCGTCATCAAGTACGGCGGCAATGCCATGACCGACCCGGCACTGCAGCAGGACTTCGCCGAAGACATCGTGCTGCTGAAGCTGGTCGGCATGAACCCCATCGTGGTGCACGGCGGCGGGCCGCAGATCGACGACGCGCTGGCCAAGATCGGCAAGAAGGGCACCTTCATCCAGGGCATGCGCGTCACCGACGAAGAAACCATGGAAGTCGTCGAATGGGTGCTGGCCGGTGAGGTGCAGCAAGACATCGTGGGCCTGATCAACGCCGCCGGCGGCAAGGCGGTGGGTTTGACCGGGCGTGACGGCGGCATGATCCGCGCCCGCCAGATGAAGCTCACCGACAAGGCCGATCCGACGCTGGAACACGACATCGGCTCGGTCGGCGAGATCACCAGCATCGACCCCAGCGTGGTCAAGGCGCTGCAAGACGACCAGTTCATCCCGGTCATCAGCCCCATCGGCTTTGGCGACAAGAACGAAAGCTACAACATCAACGCCGACCTGGTGGCGGCCAAGCTGGCCACGGTGCTGAAGGCCGAAAAGCTGGTGATGCTGACCAACATCCGCGGCGTGCTGAACAAGGCCGGCGAACTGATCACCGAACTGACGCCGCGCGAGATTGACGAACTGATCGCCGACGGCACCATCAGCGGCGGCATGCTGCCCAAGCTGGCCGGTGCCATCGACGCGGCCAAAAGCGGCGTGAACGCGGTGCACGTGGTTGACGGCCGGGTGCCGCACGCCATGCTGCTGGAGATCCTGACCGAGCAGGCCTACGGCACCATGATCCGTTCGCATTGAGCCGCCACCGATGAAGCCGGGCCCGGTCTGGTTGTTCGACCTGGACGACACGCTGCACGACGCGCACAACGCGGCTATGGGTGAGATCCGCGAGGCGATGGGGGTCTACATCCGGCGTGAACTGGGGCTGACCGAGGCCGAAGCCAACGCCCTGCGCACCCGCTACTGGCTGCGTTACGGTGCCACGCTGCTGGGCCTGGTGCGCCACCACGGCGTGCGGGCCGCCCACTTCCTGCACGACACCCACCAGCTGCCCGGCCTGGAAGCCCGCGTGCGCGGCCACGCGGCCGACCTGGCGGCGCTGCGCCGGCTGCCAGGCCGCAAATACATCCTGACCAATGCACCGGCCGCCTATGCGGCGCGCGTGCTGGCGGCACTGGGCCTGGCGCGGGCTTTCGACGGCGTGTTCAGCATCGAGGACATGCACCTCTTCGGCGATTTGCGGCCCAAGCCCGACGCGCGCATGTTCCGCGCGCTGGCGGCGCGTCTGGGCGTGCACCCCACGCGCTGCGTGCTGGTGGAAGACACGCTGGTGCACCAGAAAGCCGCCCGCCGCGTGGGCATGCAGACGGTGTGGATGCAGCGTTGGTTGCACCAGGCCGGACGGGGCCCACTAGGCCATCACGGTTTGCAGCGGGCCGCGCGCCTGCACCGCCGGCCGGCGTATGTGGACCGCCGCGTGCGGCGCCTGCGCGAGCTGCTGCGCGGCTAGCGCTTGGCGTAGCGGGCCGGCGTGCGTGCGGCCAGCGCCGGGTCGGGCGCGCCGCGCAGGCAGCGTTCGATGTCGCCCTGCGACTGCTGTACCCAGGCCGGCCGCTGGCTGCGGCCGTTTGGATCGCGGTGGTGCTGTTGGGCGCGCCGGACCTGTGCATCGGGTGCCGATGCGGGCTGGTGCTGGTCGCGGCAGGCCGCGTAGGCCGCGTAGGCCGCCTGCCGCGACGGGGCATCGCCGCCGGCGGATGCTGCCATGGGCGGCTCGGCGGCGCCCGTTGGGGTGACCACCGCCAGGGCCGTCAAAGCCGCGATGGCGTAGGGCAAGATCAAAGCGATGGCGCGATTGGCAGGCTTCATGTGCAGGCTCCTGGCCGCCGGATGTGCCGGGGCGGAGCCCCGGAACGCACAGCTTGGCGACGGGAAAAGCATAGGTCGCAGGGCGCTTCGGGGCATCCCACCTGCGGGTGGCACTTGTCCCTCAAACCGCTGACAGAAGGCGCTGCAAACGTGGGGGGACGGGCCGCTGCGCGGCTTGCGGTGTCAGTGTTTACCTGCAAACGGGGGCCCGCAGGCCGTGTGCCAGAATCGTTACGCGGTGTTCCTGACGGTGCAACGCCTCCCCTACTTCCCTGCCGCAAGGCCGCCTGCCGAACCCCATGTCCGACGCGCCCGAAGCCCCATCCCCGGTCAGCGCCGACGACGAAGCAGCCGCCTCAACCGCTGCACCCGCACCCGCCGTGCGCAAGCGGCCCAAACCCGGTGAACGCCGGGTGCAGATCCTGCAAACCCTGGCCGCGATGCTGGAGCAGCCCGGTGTCGAGCGCATCACCACGGCCGCGCTGGCCGCCCGGCTCGATGTCAGCGAGGCCGCGCTGTACCGCCATTTCGCCAGCAAGGCGCAGATGTTCGAAGGGCTGATCGAATTCATCGAAGGCAGCGTCTTCACGCTGGTCAACCAGGTCGTTGACCGCGAA
>JANMZP010000278.1:0-16588 GCA_031383435.1 Betaproteobacteria bacterium
CGCGCCCTGCTGCAGGCCGCCCGCGGGGTGACGCTGGCCTACGTCACCTTCTTCCGCGGCACGCCGCTGTTCGTGCAGATCCTGCTGGTGCATTTCGCGCTGATGCCGACGCTGATCCACCCCGACCACGGCCTGCTGATGGCCGGCGAAGCAGCACGCAGTTTTCGCCAGGAACATGGCGCCTTCTTTTCGGGCGGCCTGGCCCTGTCGCTGAACGCCGGTGCCTACATCAGCGAGATCTTTCGCGGCGGCATCCTCAGCATCCACCAGGGCCAGACCCAGGCCGCCTACAGCGTGGGCCTGACGCCGGTGCAGGCGCTGCGTTTCGTGGTGCTGCCGCAAGCCTTCAGGCGCATGGTGCCGGCGCTGGTCAACGAGGGCGTCACGCTGATCAAGGACTCGTCGCTGGTCTCGGCCATCGGCCTGGCTGAACTGGCCCTGGCCGCGCGCACCGTGGCCGGTGCCTATTCGCGCTACTGGGAGCCGTATCTGGCGATCTCCGCGGTCTACCTGGTGCTGACGCTGACGCTGTCGCTGCTGGCCAGGCGGCTGGAAACGCCTGCCCACCTGCGCGGGCGCTGAAGCCGCGCGCGGCCACAAGCGCGGGCCTCGGCTTCGCCGCTGCCTGCGACTTTCGCGCCGCTTGCCGCTTGTCCTGAAACCGTTCCCGCATACGGAACGCCGTTTTGCTGTCGCGAACTGGCGCTAGAATGGTTGGCATCAAAGCGAGCGGAGACGACGTGAAAATCACCGGCTTGGACGACGCCAGATGCGGCACCGGGACCGGCCTTCCGGTCACAGCGGATAAGCCCCCTATGCATTTCAAACTCCCGCTCGTCGCGTTGCTGCTGGCCGCCTGCTTCAGCGCGCCTTTGGCAGCGCAGGACTACCCCACACGCGCCATCCAGCTGATCGTGCCCTCGACGCCGGCCACCACCGGCGACCAGTTGGCGCGGCTGCTTGGCCCGCTGCTGGCGCAACGCTGGAAGGTGCCGGTGGTGGTGGACAACAAGGCCGGCGCGGGCGGCCTGATCGGCATCGACGCCGCCTCCAAGGCAACGCCTGACGGCCACACGCTGCTGTTTTCAGCCACCGCTTTCAGCACCCTGCCGGCGCTGAAGCCCCAGCTGCCTTATGACCCGCTGAAGAACTTCGTGCCCGTCGTGCTGCTGGGCAACAGCCCGCTGGTGCTGGCGGTGGCCAACGGCGTGCCGGCCACCACGGTGCGCGAGTTCATCGAGCATGTGAAGAAGCAGCCGCCCGGCACCATCAATTACGCGTCGCCCGGTGCCGGCAGCGTGCACCACCTGACGATGGAACTCTTCAAGCAGCAGACTGGCCTGACCCTGACCCACGTGCCCTATAAAGGCACCGCCGGCGCGCTGAACGACCTGGCGGCCGGGCACGTGCAGGCCAGCGTGGTGGCGCTGCAGAGCGCGCTGGCCCTGGTGCAGGCCGGCAAGTTCAGGCTGCTGGCTGTCATCGGGCCGCAGCGCGCCGCGCAGTTTCCGAATGTGCCGACGCTGGGCGAAGCCGGCGTGCCGAACGTCGTCAGCGAGGCCTGGTACGGCATCACCGCGCCGGCGGGCACGCCGCCGGCGGTGCTGGACAAGCTGAACGCCGAGGTCAACGCGCTGCTGCTGCTGCCCGAGGTGAAGGACGCGATGGCGCGCATGGGCGTCAACGCCGCCGGCGGCAAATCCGAGCGGCTGGACAGCCTGGTGCGCAGTGAACTGGTGATGTGGAAGCAGGTGGTGAGCAAGGGCCACATCACCGCCGACTGATGCCCTTCGCTCGGACACGGAAAACCCGACATGACGACCGCTGAACAAAACCACACGCTGACCCGCACCGGCCCCGGCACGCCCATGGGCACGCTGTTCAGGCGCTACTGGATCCCGGCGCTGATGAGCAGCGAACTGCCCGAGCCTGACGGCCCGCCGGTGCGCGTGCACCTGCTGTCGGAAAAGCTGATTGCCTTTCGCGACAGCAGCGGCCAGCTGGCCCTCATCGACGAGTTCTGCGCCCACCGCCGGGTGTCGCTGTGGTTTGGGCGTGTCGAAGAGTCGGGCATCCGCTGCCCGTACCACGGCTGGAAATACGATGCCAGCGGTCAGTGCGTCGATCTGCCCTCAGAGCCCGACGAAAGCCCGCTGCGCCAGCAGGTGAAGCTGAAGTCCTACCCCTGCGTCGAGCGCGGCGGCATCGTCTGGACCTACATGGGGCCGCCGGAACACCAGCCGCCGCTGCCCGAGTACGAATGGGCCCTGGTCCCCGACGCCCACCGCTACATCAGCAAGCGCATCCAGGAAAGCAACTACCTGCAGGGGATGGAAGGCGGCATCGATTCCAGCCACGTGTCCTGGCTGCACAGCGGCGAGCTGAAGACCGACAAGCTGCACGTGGGCACCGACGGCGCGCGCCACATCGCCAACCAGCGACCCAGCTTCGAGCTGCAGAAGACGGCGGCCGGCCTGGCCATATCGGCCAAACGTCAAGTCGGCGAGGCTGACGCCGCCCAGAGCTACTGGCGCGTCACGCAGTGGCTGATGCCCTGGTACACCATCATCCCGCCCTACGGCGAAAACGCCATCCGCGGCCATGCCTGGGTGCCCATCGACGACGAGAACTGCACCACCTGGAATTGGGCGCATCACCCGGCGCGCCCGCTGACCGAAGACGAGGTGGACGCGATGGCCAAGGAGGAAGGCGCCTTCGCGAAGTTGATCCCGGGCAGCTTCCGCTCGGTGGCCAACAAGGACAACGACTACCTCATCGACCGTGCGGCGCAGAAGACCGGCCGCTACTTCAGCGGCGTGAAGGGCATCGCCATGCAGGACGCGTCCTTGCAGGAAAGCATGGGGCCCATCGTCGCGCGCGAGCTGGAGTTCCTGGTCGCCACCGACGTGGCCATCGTGCGCGCGCGGCGCCGCCTGCTGGACGCCGCGGCGGCGCTGCAAGGCGGCGAGACGCCACCGGGTGTCGATCCGGCGTCGCAGCATGTGCGCTCGGCCTCCTTCGTCGCGCCGACAAAGCTCGACTTCGAGGCCTTCGAGAGTGCCCTGCAAGTGCGGGCCGGGGCCGGTCCGACCTCGATCTGAATGCCGAAGAACGCCGCAGGACGGCGGACAGGCGGCGAACGGGCAGTTCAGCCGCGCGGGTGGTGCGCCGTGTGCAGCTGGCGCAGCCGTTCACGCGCCACGTGGGTGTAGATGGTGGTGGTGCCGATGTCGGCATGCCCCAGCAGCATCTGCACCGCGCGCAGGTCAGCGCCGTGGTTCAGCAGGTGGGTGGCGAAGGCGTGGCGCAGCGTGTGCGGCGACAGCGGCGCGTGGATGCCGGCCTGCAGGGCGTAGCGCTTGATCAGCCGCCAGAACATCTGCCGCGTCATGCCGGAACCCAAACGTGTGATGAATAAATCGTCACTGCCCTGCGGGCCCAGGATGACCGCGCGCGACTGCGCCAGGTAACGGCGCAACCAGTCGTGCGCCTCGGCACCGAAGGGCACCAGCCGTTCGCGCGAGCCCTTGCCCATCACGCGCAGCACGCCTTCATCCAGCCCGAGATGCACGGTCTTCAGTTGCACCAGTTCACTGACGCGCAGGCCGCTGGCGTACATCAGCTCGACCATGCTGCGGTCGCGCAAGCCCAACGGGGTGGCGGTGTCGGGCGCGGCCAGCAAGGCTTCCACCTGCGCTTCGCTCAGCGTCTTGGGCACGCGCAAAGGCTGGCGCGCGGCCGTCAGCTTCAAGGTCGGGTCGGCCGCCACCAGGTGTTCGCGCGCGGCCCAGCGGAAGAACCGTTTGAACACCGTCAGGCGGCGGTTGGCCGTGGTGGCCTTGGTGGCCGCGTGGCGCGCCGCCATGAAGCCGAGCAAGTCCGATTCACGGCTGTCGGCCAGCGCCTTGCCGGCTTCGGCCTGCAGCCAGGTGGCATACAGGTTCAGATCGCGGCGGTAGGCCGCCAGGGTCAGCGCTGCCAGGCCGTCCTCGATCCACAGCGCATCGATGAAGCGGTCGATGACGGCGGTCACTCGATCTTCAGCCCCTGCTTCACGACCACGTTCTTGTAGACATCGAGTTCGGCCTTGATCTGGGCCGCGAACTGTTCGGGCGTGTTGCCCACCAGCAGCGAACCGGTGTCCTCGATGCGCTTCTTCACGCCCGGGTCTTCCAGGGCCTTCTTCACCGCCACGGCCAGCTTGTCAACCACGTCCTTGGGCATGTTCTTCGGGCCGACGATGCCGTAATAGGCCATCCGGTTGACCGGCTCCAGGCCGACTTCCTTGAAGGTCGGCACGTTCGGCAACTGGGTCAGGCGCTGCGGCGCGGCCACCACGATGGCGATCAGCCGGCCGTCCTTGATGAAGGGCAGCGCCGAGGGCATGTTGTCGAAGATGATGGGCACCTGGCCGGCCACCGTGTCGTTCAGCGCCGGGCCGGCACCGCGGTAGGGGATGTGCGTCATGAACACGCCGGCCAGGCTCTTGAAGAGTTCGGTCTGCAGGTGGCCGATGCCGCCGGTGCCCGAACTGGCATAGCTGTACTTGCCGGGGTTCTTCTTCAGTTCGGCGACAAAACCGTTGTAGTCGCGCGCCGGAAAGCTGGGGTGCACGGCGATGACGTTGGGCGTGGCCGCGATGTTGATGACCGGCGTGAAGTCGGTCAGCGGGTTGTAGCCGATGCGCGGGTTGATGGCCGGGTTGGCGGCCGTGGTGCTGACCGTGCCCATGCCGATGACGTAGCCGTCGGCGCTGGACTTGATGACTTCCTGCGCGCCCACCGAACCGCCGCCACCGGCCTTGTTCTCGACCAGCACCTGCTGGCCCAGCGCGCCGCCCATGCGTTCACCGACGATGCGGGCCACGATGTCGGTGGTGCCGCCGGGCGCGAAAGGCACGATCAGCCGTACCGGTTTGTTCGGGTAGGCCTGGGCAGTGGCGACGAGCGGCGCGCTCAGCGCCAGGGCGGCAGCAATCAACAGGGTGAGGCGGGTGCGTTGCATGGCGGAAGTCTCCAACGGTTGGTCTTGTGGTGTTGTCGAAATGGGCCGGCGGACAGCGTCAGGCAGGGCTGCCGAGCAAGCCGGCCTTCAGCTTGGCGTCGGAAGGATGATCCCCGATAAACACGCGCAACAGCGCGCCGTAGAAGTCGGCGCCCGGTATCGGTTCGCCGCGCAGTTTGCCATTCAGCTTGAAGAGCAGACCCTGGGCAGGGTCGTAGTCGAGATCGATGGTGTCGCTGGCGCGCAGCGTTTCCAGCGCAGCGATGCGCCCGGCCAGCGCCGCCTGGCGGTCGGCCAGCTTTTCGGCCAGCGCGGCTTCGCTGTTGCGCGGCAGGCCGACATTCAGCGCCTTGACGAATTCCGCCGCCGGCAGGTCGCGGTAGAAGCGCAACTGCAGCCGCTTCGGCCCGGGCGTGTTGACGGCCTGCTCGGCGGTGCTGGCGCGCGCGCCCAGGTACAGCGCCGCCGCGTAGGCCTTGAACCAGGCCACGGCGCGCAGGCCGGTGCCGTTCAGCAGCAGGTCGCTGCCGGCCAGTTGCACGCGCCGCTCGAAGACCAGGCCGCTGACGGTGATGGTGTTGTCGGCTGCGCTGGACCACAACGGTGCCAGGTTCAAGGCCAGGCAGCCCAGGCCCAGGATCAGGGTGCGCCGCTTGGGGCGAATGGGGCCAGCGGAGCCAGCGGAGCGAGAGGGATTGAGTTTCATATGGGCTCAACGCGGCCCGTGCCTTCGTCGCCGACCGCCGGCCCTTCGGCCAGGGCCCAATCGATGTGTTCCTGCACCAGCGGTGTGGCTGGTTCACGCTGGGCAGCCAAGGCCAGCGCCAGCGCCGCGTCGCCGGTCACGCGCCAGGCGTTGCCCAGCGCCACTGCCAGGTTGCGCTGCCAGCGCTGGTGCCCGATGCGCCGGATCGCGCTGCCCTCGGTGCGGCGCAGGAATTCGGCTTCGTCCCAGGCCCACAGCTGCAGCAAGGTGGCATGGCCCAGCGGTGCGCGTTCGTCGAAGTCGGGCAGCACCGATCGGCCGGCGTATTTGTTCCACGGGCAGGCCAGCTGGCAGTCGTCGCAACCGTAGATGCGGTTGCCCATGGCGCGGCGAAACTCGAGCGGAATCGGCCCGTCGTGCTCGATGGTCAGGTAGCTGATGCAGCGTCGCGCATCCAGCCGGTAGGGCGCGACGATGGCCTGCGTGGGGCAGATGGCGATGCAGGCCGTGCAACTGCCGCAGTGGTCACTGACCGGGGTGCTCAGCGGCAACGGCAGGTCGATGTAGATCTCGCCCAGGAAGGCCATCGAGCCGGCCTCGCGCGACAGCGTCAGGGTGTGCTTGCCGCGCCAGCCCAGGCCGCTGCGCGTGGCCAGCTCCACCTCCAGCACCGGGGCTGAATCGGTGAACACGCGGTGGCCCAGCGGGCCGACCTCGGCGGCCAACTGGTCAGCCAGCAGTTGCAGGCGCTGGCGCAGCACCTTGTGGTAGTCCCGGCCCCTGGCATAAACCGAGACCACGGCGCACTGCGGGTCGGCCTGGGCGGCCCATTCGCGGACGATCCAATCGGCAGTGGGATGGGGCGCCAGCTCACGCGGCAGGTAGTCCATGCGGGCGGTGATGACGCGCACGGTGCCGGGCACCAGTTCGGCCGGCCGTGCGCGTTTCAGGCCGTGCGCGGCCATGTAGGCCATGCTGCCGTGGAAACCTGCGGCCAGCCAGTCCTGCAGGCCGGCCTCGGCGGCAGACAGGTCGATGTCGGCGATGGCGATCTGTGAGAATCCCAACTCGCGGGACCACCCTTGCAGACGGCGCACCAGCGCCTGTCCATCGGCGTGTTGCCCGACCTGACCTTGCCCGTCGCCCCGCTCACTTCCGGTCCCGTGTTGCAGCCTGTCCTCCAACCCGCAGTCGAAGCCCCGATTCTAGGAAGCCGCGAGACCCGCTGGCCGAGCGAAGCCGCCTGCGTCGCCTGTGCCCGGCAAATGGCCCAGCAACTGGCGCTGCGCCCGGCGCTGCGCAACGCCTGCATCGAACTGCATGGCACCCTGGGTGCCGGCAAGACCACCTTCGTGCGCCACCTGCTGCGCGCCCTGGGCGTCGAAGGCCGCATCAAGAGCCCGACCTACACCGTGATGGAGCCCTACGCGACACCAACGCTGCCGGGCCTGGTCATTTCGCACTTCGATTTCTACCGCTTCAACGACCCGCGCGAATGGGCCGACGCCGGTTTCCGCGATGTCTTCGCGGCCCCTGGCCTGAAGCTGGCGGAATGGCCCGAGAAGGCTGCCGGCATGTTGCCGGTGGCCGACCTGCGGCTGCACATCGAAGTCGACGACGACAACCCGGAAGCCCGCCGCGTGCGGCTGGAAGCCGGCACCGCGCTGGGTCTGGATCTTTTGGTATGACGAATGCCAGCCGGCGGCGTGCGCTGCGAACGCTGGGCCCGCTGGCCCTGCTGCTGACCGGCCCGCGCCTGGCCTGGGGCGCGGCCATCGTGGCGGTGCGCGTGTGGCCAGCGCGCGACTACACGCGGGTCACCATCGAGTCCGACCAGGCGCTGGCTGCGGCACACCTGCTCACCGAAGCGCCGCACCGCCTGGTGGTCGACATCAATGGCCTGGAATTGAACGCCGCGCTGCGCGAACTGGTGGGCAAGGTGCGGCCCGACGACCCCTACATTACCGGCGTGCGCGTGGGCCAGTACCAGCCCCGCGTGGTGCGCCTGGTGTTCGACCTGAAGCAGCCGGTGAAGCCGCAGCAGTTCACCCTGACCCCGGTGGCGGCCTACAAGCACCGGCTGGTGTTTGACCTGTACCCCGAGCAGGACACCGACCCGCTGCTGGTGCTGCTGCGTGAACGCGAAGGCACCGGCTCTGCCGCAGCACCGGCCGCAGAGCAAGCTGCCAAACAGGCCGCACAGGCCATGCAGGATGCCTTGGGCGACCTCATCGCGCGGGTCGATCCGCCGGCGGGCGCCACGGCCGCGGCATCGGCTGCCACGGCGGCTGCGCCCGCAGCGTCGGCGTTCGCCTTTGTGCCCGCACCACCGGCCACTGCGGTGCAACCCGTGCTGCCCCGCCCGCCCGTGGTCGACCAGCCGCTGGCCCTGGGCCAGACACCGCCGCCGCTGGTGATGCCCGCACACCCCCCGCTGCCCACCCCGCAGGCCCTGCCCGCAGCCCCCACGCCGGCCGAGCAGCGGCGGGTCGACCGGCTGATCATCGTGGCGCTGGACCCCGGCCACGGTGGTGAAGACCCGGGCGCTGTCGGCCCCACCGGCCTGCGCGAAAAAGACGTGGTGCTGGCCGTCGCCCTGGCCTTGCGCGAAAAGCTCAACGCGCTGCCCGGCATGCGCGTGATGATGACCCGTGACGCCGACTTCTTCGTGCCCCTGCAAGACCGCGTGCGCAAGGCGCGGCGGGTGCAGGCCGACCTCTTCGTCAGCATCCACGCCGACGCCTTCTTCCGCCCCGAAGCGCGCGGTGCCAGCGTCTTCGCGCTGTCGACCCAGGGCGCCACCAGCCATGCTGCGCGCTGGATGGCGGACAAGGAAAACGCCGCCGACGCGGTGGGCGGCGTCAACGTGAAGAACGTGCGCGACCCGCAGGTGCTGCGCGCCATGCTGGACATGAGCACCACGGCGCAGATCAAGGACAGCCTGCGCCTGGGTAACGAGGTGCTGGCGCGCATCGGCAAAGTCGGCCGGCTGCACAAAGGCCAGGTCGAACAGGCCGGCTTCGCGGTGCTGAAGGCCCCCGACATCCCCAGCATCCTGGTCGAGACGGCCTTCATTTCCAACCCGGAAGAAGAGGCGCAGTTGCGCGACCCGGCCTACCGCGCGCAACTGGTGCAGGCCCTGGCGGCGGGCATCAAGCGATACTTCGAACGCCACCCACCGCTGGCCCGACAGCGGCCGCTGTCTTGAGCCCGACAGCGGCCGCTGTCCTGAGCCGGGCGCGGCCGCAGTCCTGAGCCGCGCGCGGCCGCAGTCCTGAGCCGCGCGCGCCGGCGTCTAGCCGCGGGTGCCGATGTAGCGCTTGCGGCGGAAGAACAGCACCAGGCCAACGCCCACGGCCAACATCCCGGCAAAGGCCAGCCAGAAGCCATTGGCTGAATGGATCAGCGGCAGCGCTTCGAAGTTCATGCCGAAGAAGCCCGTGATCAGGTTCAGTGGCAGGAAGATGGCGGTCAGCACGGTCAGCGTGCGCATGATGTCGTTGGTGCGGTGGCCCAAAGCGCTGAAGTGCATCTGCACCGCCGTTTCAGCGCTTTGCTCCAGCCGCCGCACATGGCCCAGCACGCGCTCGATGTGCTCCAGCACATCGCGTGAACGCACGCGCAGCAATTCGCGTTCGCGGCGGGCCTGCAGGTCGGGCTCATCGGGCCATTCGTCGAGTGCGTCGATCCATTCCTGCACCGCCGTGTGCTGGTCTTCGCAGGTGTCTTCCAGCAGGTGCAGCGAATTGCGCGATTCCAGCAGGATCTGCCAGTCGTCGAAGCGGCTGCGCGGGTCCAGCAATTGCGCCTGCAGCGTGCCCAGCTGGCGGGTTAGCAGACGGCGCAAATCCAGGTAGCTGTCGACCATGTGGTTCAGCATGCGCAGCATCAGTTCGGCCGCACTCAATGGCAGGCGCGCCGCACCCCGGTTGTCACCACCAGCGGCCAGGCTGCCCAAGCGCTGCGCGAAATAATCGCGCACCAGACAGTCGGTGGGGTGCACGGTGACCAGCACACGGTCGAACAGCGCGAAGCCCACCGGGCGGGTGTCGATGGCCGCCAGCGCCTGGCGCGCGGTGCTGGCCGTGCCGTGGCTTTCGTCGAAGAACATGCCCTCGCTGCCCGCACCCGCGGCCAGGCGGCGGAAGACCATCAGGTCGTACCAGGACGTGTAGTCGAAGTGGCTGGGCAGCTGGTTGTTCAGCAGGTCGGAGATGTGCAGGTCGACCAGCATGCCGCCGGTCCAGCGCTGCAGCGCGGCTTGCACGTCGGCACTGCCGACCTCGAATTCACGGCGGCCGCTGCCCACCCACAGGAAGCCCTGCGCGGGCAGTTCCTCGGGCATCGCGTCGAGTTCGGTGAAGTGGTCGGTGCCGACGTGAAAGATGCGCATGGCTGGATTTGCGGCTGACCTTCAGCCTGCGCGCAACAGGCGGGCGGCGTCGAGTGCGAAATAGGTCAACACGCCATCGGCACCCGCGCGCTTGAACGCCAGCAAGGCTTCCATCATCACCGCATCATGGTCGAGCCAGCCATTGGCCGCAGCGGCCTTCAGCATCGCGTATTCGCCGCTGACCTGGTAGGCGAAAGTCGGCACCTGGAATTCGTCTTTCACGCGGCGCACGATGTCCAGGTAAGGCATGCCCGGTTTGACCATCACCATGTCGGCACCTTCGGCGATGTCCAGCGCCACCTCGCGCAGCGCTTCGTCGCTGTTGCCGGGGTCCATCTGGTAGGCCTTCTTGTCGCTCTTGCCCAGGTTGGCGGCCGAGCCCACGGCGTCGCGGAAGGGGCCGTAGAAAGCGCTGGCGTACTTGGCGCTGTAGGCCATGATCCTGGTGTGGACCAGGCCGGCACCTTCCAGCGTGGAGCGGATGGCACCGATGCGGCCGTCCATCATGTCGCTGGGGGCGACGATGTCGACACCGGCCTGTGCGTGCACCAGCGCCTGCTGGCGCAGCACGGCCACGGTGTCGTCGTTGAGGATGTAGCCGGTCTCGTCCAGCAGGCCGTCCTGGCCGTGGCTGGTGTAGGGGTCCAGTGCCACATCGGTCAGGATGGCCAGTTGCGGGAATCGCACCTTCAATTCGCGCACCACGCGCGGCACCAGGCCGTCGGGGTTGGTGGCCTCGCGGCCGTCGGGCGTTTTCAGCGCCGCGTCGATGACGGGGAACAAAGCCATCACCGATACGCCCAGTTTCACGCAGTCTTCGGCGACCGCGTACAGGCCGTCCAGGCTGCGCCGCTGCACGCCGGGCATGCTGGCCACGTCCTGGGTGCGGCCGTGGCCGTCGAGCACGAAGACCGGCAGGATGAAATCTTCCGGGGCCAGGCGGTTTTCACGCACAAGGGCGCGGATGGCGGCGTCGCGGCGCAGGCGGCGCGGACGGCTGGCGGGATAAGGCGGGGGCGTGAACAAGGTCGTCTCCTCAAGGCCTGAGTGCATGCTGACGAGGCATGCCGTTCTGCATGCCAGGACCCGAATGCAAAGCGCATGGCGTCTGCGTTTTCGTTCTGCTAAAGTTCTTTTTGGATGATAGCGGCGACGCTCTTGTCCCCTGCTTTTCCTCCCTGAGCAGGTGCCTTCAGGTGATGACACCCAAAAGGCTTCTGGGCCCCGGCTTTGCGCCGGGGCTTTTTTTTGGCCGCCACCATAATCGTTCGATGAGCAGCGCGTACCTCTGGATCAAGGCCTTCCACATCGTTTTCGTGGCCAGTTGGTTTGCCGGGCTTTTCTACCTGCCCCGCCTGTTCGTGAACCTGGCCATGGTGCCGGCCGACAGCCACGCTGAACGCGAACGCCTGCTGCTGATGGCGCGCAAGCTGTACCGCTTTTCCAGCATCCTGATGGTGCCCGCGCTGGCCTTGGGTTTGTGGCTCTGGCTGGGTTATGGCGTGGGCCAAGGCAGCGGCTGGATCCACGTCAAATTGCTGCTGGTGTTGGGCGTCGTCGGCTACCACCATCTGTGCCGTTCGCTGCTGCGCCGCTTCGAGCAATCCGCCAACCAGCGCAGCCACAAATGGTTCCGCGTGTTCAACGAAGTTGCGGTGCTGTTGTTCGCTGCCATCGTCGTGCTGGTGGTCGTCAAGCCCTTCTAGGCGCATGCCGCTGGCCACCCCGAGCCACCGCAGTTCGGCCACGCCGCTGGCCTGGTCTTATGCGCTGCTGGTGGTTTACGCCAGCCTCTACCCTTTCGCGGGCTGGCGCTGGCCACCGGGCCAGAGCCTGCTGGCGTTGGCCGTGCTGCCGAAGACCAACTGGCTGCTGTCCTTCGACATCTCGTCCAACCTGCTGGGCTATCTGCCGCTGGGTGCCTTGCTGATGCTGGCGCTGCGGCGCAGCGGCTGGCGCGTCGGCCCGGCCCTGTTGCTGGCCCTGGCCCTGCCCGCGACCCTGTCCTACGCCACCGAGGTGCTGCAGAACTTCGTGCCCGGACGCGTGCCGGCCCTGGAGGACTGGCTGATGAACAGCGCCGGTGCCGCAGCCGGTGCCTTGCTGGCGCTGCTGTTGCATGCGCTGGGCCTGGTGGATGTGTGGCATGCGCTGCGCGGCCGCTGGTTCGTGCGCGACAGCGCCGGCGCGCTGGCCCTGCTGGCGCTGTGGCCGGTGGGCCTGCTGTTCCCGGCACCGGTGCCGCTGGGCCTGGGGCAGGTGGGCGAAAGGCTGCGCGAATGGCTGTTTGAATTGCTGCGGGATGTGCCCTGGGCGGAAGCGGTGCAGGCCCTGCTGGAGAGCCCGGCGAATGACGGCACACCCTTGCGGCCTTTGACTGAAAGCCTGATCGTTGCGCTGGGCCTGTTGGCCCCCTGCATGGTGGCCTATGCGGTGATGCCCGCAGGCTGGCGGCGCATCGCCATGACGGCCGGCGCGCTGGCCCTGGGGGCGGGCGGCATGACGCTGTCCACGGTGCTGAACTTCGGCCCGACCCACGCCCTGGGTTGGCTGGCGGCGTCCACTCTGCCCGGCCTGGGGCTGGGCGTTCTGCTGGCCTTGCTGACCGCCGCCGTGCCCCGGCGCATGGTGGCCGGCGTCGGGCTGGTGGCCCTTACCGGCCTGATCGTGGGCGTGGCCCAGGCACCGGCCGACCCCTACTTCGCGCAAAGCCTGCAGGCCTGGGAACAGGGCCGCTTCGTGCGCTTCCATGGCCTGGCGCAATGGGTCGGCTGGCTGTGGCCCTATGCGGCCATGGCCTGGCTGTTCTCGCGCCTGGGCCGGCGCAGCGAGGCCGGCCATTCCTCGGGGCATTCCTCGGGTCATCCCTAGTCGGCTGCCTACAATCTGGCCCATGAGTTATTACAAACACCACCTCTTCATCTGCCTCAACGAGCGCAAGGCGGGCGAAGCCAGTTGCGCCAACCACGACGCGCAAGGTGCCTTCGACCACTGCAAGTCGCGCGTCAAGCAAGCCGGTCTGGCCGGCCCGGGCGGCGTGCGCGTCAACAAGGCCGGCTGCCTGGACCGCTGCGCCGGCGGGCCGGTGGCCGTGGTCTACCCCGACGAGACCTGGTACAGCTGGGTCGACCACGAAGACCTCGACGAGATCGTCGAGTCGCACCTGAAGAACGGCCGGGTCGTCGAACGCCTGGTGCTGCCACCGAACGTCGGCCGGTGAAGGCCCCACGGTGAATTCGGGCACCACACGCAGCGGGGTCGCCGGTCCGGCAGGGGCCATCGAATGCGCCATCGATGCACCGCCGCCAACGCCGCTGCCAACGCCGTCGCCAGGTTCCACGCAAACGCCCATCCCAGCGTCGTCCCGCGGCCTGGCCGTGCTGTGCCACCCGCACCCGCTGCATGGCGGCACGATGGACAACAAGGTCGTGCAAACGCTGGCCCGCGCGCTGGTCGGCTTGGGCTACACCGCCGTGCGCTTCAACTTTCGCGGCATCGGCAAGTCCGAAGGCGCGTGGGATGAAGGGCGTGGCGAGGTCGATGACGCGGTGGCCGTCATCGCGGCACACCGCCAGCCGGGTCAGGCCCTGGTCGTCGGTGGCTTTTCTTTCGGCGGCTATGTGGCGTCGCAAGCCGCAGCGCGTTTGCCGGCCGATCAAGCCGCCGAGCGGCTGGTGCTGATTGCCCCGGCGGTGGCCAATTTCCAGATGGCTGCCGTGCCCGCCGACACCCTGGTCGTGCATGGCGAGACCGACGACGTGGTGCCGCTTTCCGCCTGCTTCGACTGGGCCCGGCCGCAGGCTTTGCCCGTCACCGTGCTGCCCGGCGCCGGCCACTTTTTCCACGGGCAATTGCCCGTGCTCAAACAGATCGTCGTCGGTGCGTGGCTGTCACGCGCGGCGAATTAGGAAAACATGAATTCGTTGATTGCCCGTATCTTCGGTGTTGGCCTTTGCGCCCTGGCGCTGACCACCCACACCGCAGCCCAGGCCCAAGCCTTGCAGCCGCCCGAAATCGCGGCCCGGCAGTACCTGCTGCTTGACGTCTCCAGCAACCAGGTGCTGGCCGAACGCGACGCCGACGCGCAGGCCGAGCCGGCTTCGCTGACCAAGCTGATGACGGCCTACATCGTGTTCAACGCGATCCGCGACAAGAAGCTGAATCTCGACCAGACGCTGCCGGTTTCGGCCCGCGCCTGGGCCGAACGCAAGGGCGGCGGCAGCCTGATGTTCATCGACACCACCATGACGCCCAAGGTCAGCGAATTGCTGCGCGGCATGATCGTGCAGAGCGGCAACGACGCGTCCATCGTGCTGGCCGAAGCGGTGGCCGGCAGCGTGGAGAACTTCGTCGCCATGATGAACCGCCAGGCCCAGGCCTGGGGCTTGAAGAACACGCAATTCAAGAACGTGGCCGGGCTGACCGAAGCCGGGCATTACGCCAGCGCGCGCGACGTGGCCCTGATCGCCGCGCACATCATCACCGACCACCCCGAGCACTACCCGATCTACAGCCTGCGCCAGTACACCTACAACAACATCAAGCAGGACAACCGCAACATGCTGCTGGGTCGCGACCCCACGGTGGACGGCATGAAGACGGGCTACACCGATGCCGCCGGCTACTGCCTGGTGGCCAGTGCGGTGCGCGACACCCCGGCCGGCAAGCGCCGTCTGCTGAGCGTCGTGATGGGCACCACGTCGAAAGAAGCCCGCGCCTCGGAAGCGCAGAAGTTGCTGAACTGGGGCTGGCAGGCCTGGGATGGTGTGCGCCTGTTCGAGGCCGGCAAGGCCGTGGCCACGGTGCGCGTGTGGAAGGGCGACAAGCCCGAGGTGCGCTTGGGTGCGGCCGGCGCGCTGATGGTCAGCGTGCCCAAAGGTGAAGGCGACAAGCTGAAGACCACCGTCGAGCGCACCGACCCGCTGCTGGCACCGCTGACCCAAGGCCAGCGGGTGGGCAGCATCAAGATCACCACCACCGCCGGCACGCCGGTGGCCACGGTGCCGCTGGTGGCGCTGGACGCGGTGCCGCTGGCCGGCATCTTCGGCCGCGGCTGGGATGCGATCCGCTTGTGGATCAAATAAGGAGCAAACGCCATGAACGACGCGCTGGTCTATCTCAACGGTGACCTGCTGCCGATTTCGCAGGCCAAGGTCAGCGTGCTCGACCGCGGCTTCATCTTCGGCGACGGCATCTACGAGGTGGTGCCGGTCTACGGCCAGCGCCTGTTTCGCTTCGACGAACACATGGCGCGCCTGAACCGTTCACTGGGCAAGCTGCGCATCCCCAACCCCGCCACGCGCGACGAATGGCTGACGCGTTGCCGCCAACTGGTGGCGGCCACCGCCGAGGCCACGGGCGCGCAGGACCAGCTCGTCTACATCCAGCTGACGCGCGGCGTGGCACCGCGCGACCACGTCATGCCGGTGGGCATCACCCCCACGGTGTTCATGATGGCCAACCCGATGAAAGCCGCCAGTGCCGAACAGCGCCACAAGGGCGTGACCTGCACCACGGCGCGCGACTTCCGCTGGGAACGCGGCGACATCAAGAGCATCAGCCTGCTGGGCAATGTGCTGGCGCGGCAGATGTCCGCCGACCATGGCGCGGTCGAGACCATCATGTTCCGCGACGGGTTTCTCACTGAAGCGGCGGCCAGCAATGTGTGGATCGCCCACGAAGGTGCGCTGCTGGGTGCGCCCAAGAGCGAGCACGTGCTGGAAGGCATACGGTTCGAGCTGCTGCGCGAGCTGTGCGAGGAATGCGGCATTGCCTACAACCTGCGGCCCATCGCCGAGGCCGACGTGCGCGCCGCCGACGAGGTGATGCTGAGCTCGGCCACCAAGGAAATCATCGCCGTCACGCAAATTGACGGCGAGCCCGTGGGCCACGGTGCCCTGCGCGGCAAGCCCGGTCCCGTCTACGCGCGGCTGTTCGAGGCCTACCAGCGCGCCAAGTCGACGATGGCCATCTGAGGCCGCCATGTCCACACTGCCCCCCGACCAGACCAGCCTGATCGAATACCCCAGCGCCTTCCCGATCAAGGTGATGGGCGCGGCGGTTGAAGGCTTTGAAGCCGCGATGGTGGCCATCGCGCAGCAGTTCGACCCGAGCTTCGACACCGCGCTGATCGAGCGCCGCCCGAGCAAGGCCGGCAACTACCTGGGCGTAACCATCACGGTCGTCGCCACGAGCCGGGAGCAGCTCGACGAGCTTTATCGCACGCTGTCGACGCACCCCATGGTCAAGGTCGTGCTGTAGTCCTGGTGGCCGCGAGGCGGGCGTCGAGTTCCTTCACCTTGCCCGGTGCGGCTTCGTCACCCTGGCCCGCCGCAGCCTCGTACCAGTCGCGCGCCAGGCGCAGGTCAAGCGTCAGGGCGTCAGCTTGTTAGTTCATCGACGCCAGAAGGTATTGCGCGCCGACGTCGCGGCCCTTGGCGGCCTCGCTGTACCAGCGTGCCGCCAATGCGGCGTCCTTCACCGCG